>WRMI01000026.1 GCA_009777175.1 Marinilabiliaceae bacterium | reverse complement strand
CAGTAGTGAGTAGTGAGTAGTGAGTAGTGAGTAGTGAGTAGTGAGTAGTGAGTAGTGAGTAGTGAGTAGTGAGTAGTGAGTAGTGAGTAGTGAGTAGTCAGTAGTGAGTAGTGAGTAGTCAGTAGTGAGTAGTCAGTAGTCAGTAGTCAGTAGTGAGTAGTCAGTAGTGAGTAGTCAGTGGTCGGTAGTGAGTTGTGAGTTGTGAGTAGTGAGTAGTGAGTAGTGAGTAGTGAGTAGTCAGTAGTGAGTAGTGAGTAGTGAGTAGTGAGTAGTGAGTAGTGAGTAGTGAGTTGTGAGTAGTGAGTAGTGAGTAGTGAGTAGTGAGTGGTCGGTAGTGAGTTGTGAGTTGTGAGTAGTCAGTAGTCACTCTTGGAATTTATTGTCAAAAAATTGGACACCCACTGTCCAATTTTTTGACACTACAACTTTTCAGCCGAACACTAAATACTTATATATCAAATATATAAATGTTTTGGCACAGATTTTGATTGTAATTGATAAAAATGTTTTTATTTTTAAATTTTTAAATTTTTTATACTATGTTTTACAATTTCTTAATTGCGTTTCGCAATCTTTATCATAACGGTATTTATTCCGTTATTAACATTATCGGTTTGGCTACTGCTTTAACCGTAAGTATACTATTAGCACTGTGGATACAGGACGAATTAAGTTACGACCGTTTTCACAAAAATGGGGACAAAATTTACCGTATCAACACTTATAGTCCTTGGTCTGACTTTTATTTTGAGGGTACTCCCGCTCCTTTAGCTAAAGCCGCTGCTACTCATCCCGAAGTGGAGGCAGTTTGCAGAACAAGGAATTATAGAGTTGGTTATTTTGAATACAACAGTTCTAAATTCTTTGATTTCAAATGTTTAGCCGTTGATGATAGTTTTTTTACGATTTTTTCATTTCAGTTAATTGTTGGTAATACCGAAAAACCTTTTTCTGACGATTTTTCTTTGATTATTTCTGAAAATAAAGCAAAATTGTTATTTGGTGACGAAAATCCAATCGGAAAAGTGATAAAAACTAGCAACGATTTCTTTTTAAGAGTTGAAGGTATTGTCAAAGATGTCCCCGAAAACTCATCTATTCAATTTGATTTTCTAGTGCCACATCTTTTGCTACAAAAAACATTTGGCGGAAACGGTCCATGGAAACATATTGACGACGATTGGGGAAATTGCGATTTCCATACTTATGTTGTCTTAAATGAAAAATGTGACAAAGATTATCTTATTTATAAATTGAAGGAAGAAGAAAATAATAGCCGAAAAATCGCTTTTGCTTCTTTCTTTGATAATGAAGACGATGAGGATGATGAGGATGACGACGATGAGGATGACGATGATGAGGAAGATGGTTATCTTTTTCAACCAATAAAAAAAATTCACTTATATGAAGCAGATATGAGTGCGTCAAATAAATTAAAAAATATCTATTTATTGTCGATAATTACATTCTTATTACTCCTAATTGCGTGTATTAATTATGTCAATTTATCAACTTCTCGTGCTATCAAGAGGAGCAAAGAAATTGCAATGCGTAAAGTAATTGGAGGCAAAAAGATTTCTCTTTTTATGCAGTTAATTCGTGAAACATTTCTACTTCTTACCTGCGCATTGATTGTCGCTACATTTTTAATTAATTTTTTAATTCCTGTTTACAATTTTATAACTTCAAAAAATCTCTTTTTCGATTTTGCAAACCCTGCTGTATGGTTGATTTATGCTTTAATGACGTTCTGTGTTATTTGTTTAGCCGGAATATATCCTGCCTTTTCTTTGATTTTATATAGCCCACTTGAAGCATTTCGAACAGCACCAGACGGCAGAAAGAAGGGCAGTTTTCTTCGTAAAGTGTTGATTGTGACACAGTTTATCATATCATTTGTGTTAATAACGGTAACAATTACCATTAGCCGACAAATCAAATATATGAACAAAAAAGAGTTAGGATATGAAAAAGAAAATGTTTTCACTTTTTTCTCAAATAATATAACACCACATTTTGAACTGTTTCGCGATGAGATGCTGAAAAACAATAATGTAATAGATGTTACAGCAGGTGGTTTTTACCGTATGATGGGAGGAACAAATTCTCGTTCCGATTTTCATTGGCAAGGAAAAGAAGACGACATCGACCCATATATACACTACACATACGTGGAAAGTAATTTTTTAGACTTTATGAAAATAACTCTAATTAAGGGTGATCATTTTTCCTCAATCGATTCTACATACATGATAATCAACGAAGAAGCCGCACTATTATTAGGTTTTGAAAATCCTATCGGACAACTGATACATTTTAACAAAGGCGACAATAATCCATTTACAATTAAAGGAGTTGTGAAAAATTTTCACTTTGAAGACCTCAAAAATAGTAAAATTAATCCGTTATTTTTAATTCATGCCAAAAATAGAAATTATGCAAACTTTATAAAAGTAGTTCCGGGGGGTGCCAAAAGTGCCGTTGAAACAGCCGAAACTATATGGAAACGCTACCATCCCGACTATGACTTTAATTACAGGTTTTTAGATGAAAATTTCGCATATTTTTATAAAACAGAATTAGGAATGCAACGTTTACTATCGATTTTTGCGCTTATTGCAGTTTTTATTTCCTGTATCGGATTGTTTGGATTGGTAACATATACTGCTGAAAGTCGAACCAAAGAACTCGGTATTCGTAAAGTTTTTGGCGCAAAATTTGGTGATATAGTTTCAAGGCTCTCAAAAGAGTTTTTGATTTTGGTTGTAATAGCAATGGTGATAGCAATTCCTGTGGCATATTATTGGCTTTCAGATATGCTAAAAGATTATGCCTACCGTATTGATATTACCTGGAAAATATTTGCTTTGTCCGCTATTATTACTATAACACTCACTTTACTGACCATTGGTTGGAAAGCGGTAGCAACAGCTTTGAGAAATCCTGCAAAATCAATTGAGTGAAATAACAATAAAATTAGTAGCCTACAAGAAATATTTTGGCATTATTCTTTTAATTTAATCAGATTTCCTGATTTTTTGCTAAAATCAAAATGTTCTCATTTAATTGCAGTGTTAGCATTACCTGTCAAATTTTGTACCACTACAAAACTCATTATTTGTTGATTTTTGAATGATAAAAAGAAAAACCCAAATAAATACGGGGTCCCATGGCAAAATCGGGTCGTTTTTGAGACAGGTTGAAAACAAAATCTATTTTTGTTGTTAAACTTATTCTTGGCGTAAATGCGTATTCCGCACCAATAAAGGGGTCGGCTATCATTATTGAATATTTTTGATATAAGGCATTTTCTTTCATTGAATTAACAAGAGTGTTGGTTACTGTAACATTTTTTACGCCTCCGCCTCCAATTGTTCCTCCTGCAAAAAATGTAAAATTGTTAATTTTATACGGACAATCAAATAAAAGACCTCCCCAACTTAGTGACAGATAACTATTATCGCCATAACACAAAGTCGAACTATATCCTTCGGCACCGATACGAAAATGATTGCCGAACTGAAATCGCATTGCACCTCCAATTCCAAAAGGAACGCCCTCTATTTTAATATCATCCGCACCAACATTGATGTTTCCACCATAAAGATAGGCTGTATGAACCATCATTCCACCCGAATATCCCCTATATTTGAATTTTTTACTTTCTTCCTCTTGTGCGTTTGCAAACAAAGAAACAATGATGCAACCACAAAAAAGAGATGTTTTTTTGATTAATTTTCTCATATTTTTTTTCATTCTTATAAAAAAACTCCTGCCCAATGATTCAAAAATTCAACGAGCATTTTACGACAACTGCCTGATTTTGACTTATATGCGGCAACAATTTGAGGCAAATATTTAAATACTTTCCACGAATAAGTTGTCATCAATCGGTTTAAATAAACAAAATATTTTTTTGGTTTTGCAGGATAATCAATTCCAAAAAGTAATTTTCCAAATTGAGGGTTGCATAAAAGAGCAAATTCGAGGGATGCCCAAAATTTACCATTTATTTCCATAAAAACATATTCGTTTCGAAGAGAATCATACTTAAATTCGGATAGTCCCCAACCCGTGTAATTCAACGCATGTAGCAAAGTAGCAGTATGTTGATAAATTTCTTTATTTTCAAAAATTTTTAACAAAACTCCAGCACCACCTTGTTTAGGGTAACTAATTAACTCTTCGTGCATAAAACTTGTGATAATTTTTCCCTCTTTTGCAATAAAACCCATACCAAAAGTTGATGAACTTTGGATGTATTCCTGAATAATTACTTCTTTGTGTGGTAAATTATCAATATCAGACTTTGTTTTAAGAACTTTTTTAATTTTTTTGTATTCAGAAATTTCATATTTCGATTTGCAAAAAAGTGGAAATTGTTTTATTTTGTCGTCGAGGTTGTACATTTTGGGAATAGGAACTTTTAACTGTTGGCAAAGATTAAGCATATAAAGTTTATCTGAAACAATTAAATTCTCTTTTTTGAATATGACATCGCCAATTTTGCAAAAATCCGCAATTTTAGAATAACAAAGCGTTGACGAAGCTCCCGTAGGAACTACAATTGAATATTTATCCAAAAGTAACTTATTTATTTCATGCTCAATTATTTCATCATAATATTTATGACTATAAAATTTATTGGTAAAACTATTATTTATTTTGTCAATACAGCCAATAACTTTAAAATTTCCAGATTTTTTAAGATATTTTGCGAGAGCAATTGCCTGGTCATATTTGGGTTCGAGTATAACTATTTCTTGTTTCATAATATTATTTTTTAGCCACAAATTTTTTAGCCACTAATTACACTAATTTACACGAATTATTTTAATTACTATTTTTTAACCACAAAGGACACAAAGGTTTTGGTTATTGAATTTATTGAAATACACAAAGAACACAAAGATTAGTTTTTTTATCACAAACCGCTAACCACTAATCGCTAACCGCTAACCACTAATCACTAACCACTAACCACTAACCGCTAACCGCTAACCACTAATCACTAACCACTAACCACTAATCGCTAACCACTAACCACTAACCACTAATCACTAACCGCTAACCACTAACCACTAATCACTAACCACTAACCACTAACCACTAACCACTAATCACTAACCGCTAACCACTAACCACTAATCACTAACTACTAACCACTAACCGCTAACCACTAACCACTAACCGCTAATCACCAACCACTAACCGCTAACCACTAACCACTAACCACTATTCTCACAATTCAATTATACAAGCTATTCGTTCTGTAATTTTCCAACTTTGAAAACGATATAGTCTTGGTATTAAAAAATTTCTAAAAAGATATATAAAATTTGGAATTCCTTTAAGTTTTTTCATCCAAAACATATCTGCTTTTCCGCCAAATTTACAATATTTTATACTCTTATATTTAATGCCAGACAAATTTATCACTTTTTCGAGGCTTTCGATGTCGAAAAACCTAATGTTGTACAAACTATCTGTTTTGGCATTTTTGGCAAAAGTATTCTGTTGTTTTATGTTATGTTTGTTATGAACCATTATTAAAATATATTTTGAGGCAATTCTGACTTGTTCATGAATAAGTTTAACAATGTCATTATCATCAAAATAGACAAATAAACCGTTGTGAAAAACTAAATCAAAAGATTTATCGTCAAAAGGCATCATAAAAGCATCAACAACCTGAAAATCAACTAATTCATTTTTATGATTTTCTTGTAAGATAGATATTAATTTAGGCTCATAGTCGGATGCGATTGCTTTTATCTTTTTAGTAGAAAGATAAATTGAGTCGCGTGCGCTTCCACATCCCACCTCCAAAGAGGATTTTAAACCTTTCAAAAAAGTTTTGATATAAATTCCTGCACGAGGAACACCCCCCGAATAGCAAGGTAAGTGATTTGTCCATATTTCAGCCCATTCTTGTTTTTCCATTTGAGTCTATTTTTTTGAATATTTTAAACATATACAACTTATTTATTTCGAGTAAAAAAACTTTTATTTCGCTATAAGTATTTGAAATTGTTGCCCCTGAAATCTTGTAATTAATCAAACATAAGACAAAATAACAAATTGAATTAGAAATTGACAACAAAACGATGCATCCAATTGATGTTAACATAACAATTTTTCCAATCATTAGGGCAGCAGCGGTCATTATCAAAAACATTATTTGAAAATATAAAAAAATGTGTGTTTTTCCTGTTTGCGTAAAAAGAGTAATGGGACTGCTTATAAACCTAAAAAAGAAATAGGGCATCAAAATTTGAACATACAAGCCGGCCTCTAACCATTTGTTTCCCAGAAAGAAAACAAATACGGGCTGCGCAAATAGTGCCAAAAATATAATTGGAACAATTCCTATTACCAATAAACGCGCAACAACTCGCTCAACATATTGAGAAAGTGAATTTTGTGAATTTATTATGTCTATTGTGTGTTTATATGAAACATCCGACAATGCTTTACCAATTATCATCATTGGAAGGTTTACGATTGTGAAACCTATGCCGTAAAGTCCGACTACATCATTGTTGTACATATAACCTAAAAATATTATGGGTAATAAATTGTTAAAAGAACCAATAAAATTAGTAGGAATAAGTGGAAGAGCTACTTTTCTGTATTCACGGGCAATCTCTAAGCAATATTTCCAATCAAAATATTTTTTTATATTTATATATAAATATTTGTAACGTTTTATTAATAAGACAATTAAAGATGCGATTTGACCGCCTATATATCCAATTATCAACCCTCCTTTCAATGCTGAAGTTAATCCTATTCCTATGTTCAGGGTTACTCGTGATAGACTTTGAGAAACCACTCCTGCTCTTAATCTTTTGTAATCTTTTTTCCTTAGAAAATAGTTTTCTAAAATTTGGTAAGTTCCAATCAAAAAAATTGAAAGTGGAAGGTAAATCATCCAATTTCCAAGTCCGTCTGTTTTAAGAAAATTTTCAATAGTTTTTGGAGCTAATAGTATTATAAATAAGGAAATTAAAGAGACTAAAACTGTTATTCCGAAGGCAAATGTGATAATATTAATTGCATCTTTTTTCTTTTTTGGCAATACCGACAATATTTCGTATTTGCATGTAGCGAGAACAGCGACTGTTGTTACTATTTGAAAATATTTATTAAAAATACCATAGTCTGCGGGCGAGAATAGTCGGGCAAGAATAGGAGTTGTCAAAAACAAAACTCCTTGCGAAATTATTGTTCCGCTCATTACCGTCAATACGTTGCGGGAAAACTGCGTACGAGGCAATATTTTTTTTAGATTTTTAATCATTTTTCTACCTATATCTAACTGCCACTAAGGGTACTTATAAAAATAAGGGATAATTTGCAATTTCGATAAGGCATACTTCAACTTTGCTCTGTAACCATGCCTTGTCGCTGATTTAATGTACTCCATTTTATATTTTGAGGTGCAAAAATAGATAAAATTTTTGAATTTTACACTAACGAAAACAAATTTTTAATAAATTATTCGCTACTGACCAATAAAAAAAATAGCGCCCGCCTATTAATGTAGCGTACAATTTTAATTAACACCCTTTATACCTTATTTTTACCTTATTTTTCCTACTAAACAACCTTAATAGATGATTAAATCCCCTACATTTAACCTTATTATTTAACATATTGAAAATAAGGTAATAAGGTTAGGTTGTGCTGTTCTATTTTCTACTAAGGTTGTTTAGTAAAAAAAATAAGGTATGAATAAGGTTATTTTTGAAAAGGATGAATTTAAATCATAAAACATTGAAATTCAATCATATAATTATTGAATAAAAATTTAATCGGTTAATAGTGTAAATTATTGAAAAATTGGCACAACTATTGACAATATAAAACGGTGATAAAATCAGGGCAAAAACCTGACATTTTGTCATATATAATAACCACAATATATTAAATGGAAAAATATAAAATAGTAGCAAACGAATTTGCTATAAGTAATTTAGGAGGAGACGATTCTCAATATATTTCCCTAATGAGCGAAGATATTTTAGATAATCGAGATACTGACGATAATAAATTTCCTACTGAATTAGGTTTATTACCTTTGCGGAACACAGTACTTTTTCCGGGAGTTATCGCTCCGATTACCATAGGAAGAGAAAAATCGTTGTCGCTAATTAGGGAAGTTTACAGACGAAAAGGCTATTTAGGTGCAGTCGCACAAACTGACCATAACATAGAAGACCCAACAGCAACCGATTTACACAAAACAGGTACATTAGCACGAATTGTGAAAATTTTGCAACTGCCCGACGAAACCGTTACTGTTATTATACACGGAGTTAAAAGATTTTGCTGGAACAAAGTGATTATGGAAGACCCTTATATAATGGCAACTATAAACATTCTTGAGGACATTCCTCCCACACAAGAAGTACAAAAAGAATTTGATGCTATTATCAGTACACTTAGGGACCTATCCCTCAAAATTATTCAATTTTCTTCTCATATTCCACCCGAACTATCTTTTGCGATACGAAACATTGAAAATCCTATATTTTTAATAAACTATGTGAGTGCAAACATCGATATCCAAGTTCCTGACAAGCAAAATTTACTCGAAATCAACGACCTTAAAGATAGAGGAATGCAACTTGTCCAACACCTTATAAAAGAAGAGCAACTTGTTCAAATAAAGAGTGATATACAAACAAAAGTAAAATTAGATTTGGACAAGCAACATCGAGAATATTTGCTGCATCAACACATGAAAACCATTCAGGATGAATTAGGTACGGGAATGGGCGAGTCTGAAATTAAAAATATGGAAGAGACTGCAAAAACGAAAAAATGGAACAAAGAAGTTGAAGCGGTATTTAAAAAAGAGTTAAAAAAGATGCAGCGTCTTCACCCTGCATCTGGGGAATTTTCGGTGCAACTCAACTATCTACAGACAATGTTAGAAATACCTTGGAACGAATATACGGAAGATAATTTTGACTTAAATCGAGCAAAAGAGATTTTAGACCGCGACCACCACGGATTAGATAAAGTAAAAGAACGAATTCTTGAGCATTTGGCAGTTCTGAAGTTACGGGGCGACCTTAAATCTCCTATTTTATGTCTCTATGGTGCGCCCGGAGTAGGAAAAACATCCTTAGGAAAATCTGTTGCCGAAGCATTAGGTAGAAAATATGTCAGAATGTCACTCGGAGGATTGCACGACGAAGCCGAAATTAGAGGTCACCGTAAAACATATATCGGCTCAATGCCGGGTAGAATTATACAAAATATTAAAAAAGCGGGTGCCGCTAACCCTGTTTTTATTCTTGACGAAATTGACAAAATTGGAAAAAGTTTTCACGGCGACCCAGCAGCAGCATTATTAGAAGTTTTAGACCCCGAACAAAATAACACATTCCACGATAATTTTTTAGACTTAGATTTCGACCTGTCAAAAGTGTTGTTTATCGCAACTGCAAATATTCTCAACACAATTTCTCCTCCCTTACTCGACCGAATGGAACTTATTGATGTCAGCGGATATATTGTCGAAGAAAAAGTTGAAATTGCAATGAGGCATCTTATACCAAAGCAGTCAGAACTTCACGGAGTACCCGCAGACACTATCACTCTTTCAAAACAAAATTTAGTCTTTATTATTGAACATTACACACGAGAATCGGGAGTTAGAGAATTAGACAAACTGATTGCAAGATTATTTCGAAAAATCGCCCTAAAAATAGCGACCGAAGCCGATATTAATAAAAATATTACCGATGACGATATTCGAGAATATCTTGGAATAGAAAAATTTAACAAAGACCGTTGGGATGACGAGGAATTTACGGGCGTTGTTACAGGATTGGCTTGGACAGCCGCAGGTGGCGAAATTTTATACGTTGAAAGCTGCCTCAGCAAAGGAAAAGGAGTGCTCAAAGTTACCGGAAACCTCGGCGAAGTAATGAAAGAATCGGCTATTTTAGCATTGGAATATATTAAGTCGCACGCACAAGAATTTGGGCTCGAAAATACTAAATTTGACCAAATTAATGCACACGTCCACGTCCCCGAAGGCGCAATACCAAAAGATGGACCATCAGCAGGAATTACAATCGTTACATCATTGGTTTCTACCTTTACAAAACGGCGCATGAAACCACGAATAGCAATGACTGGCGAAATTACGCTGAGAGGGAAAGTGCTACCCGTTGGAGGAATTAAAGAGAAAATATTAGCCGCTAAAAGAGCCGGTGTAAACCAAATTATTCTTTCTGCCGAAAACAAAAAAGATATTAACGATATCAAAGAAATGTATATCGAAGGAGTTACATTTCATTATGTTAACTCTATTAAAGAGGTGGTTAAGTTGGCGCTAAAAGAGGATTAATTACTAATGTTTCGCCTTTCACTTTGTTTCAATTCGGAATGGTATTTTGCATTCCTAACTGAATGCCAAAAAACAAAATGTAGGACATTTTGGTTTCCTCAGCAACAATAGTTTTTTCCTTATCAAATAACAAAAAAACGTTTATGAAGTAAGGAACACTGAAGGTATGAATAAGATTAATTTTTAAAAGGTTAATTTTAAATCATAAAATATTGAAATCCAAATATATAAATATTGAATAAAAATTTAATCGGTTAATAATTAAAAAAAATTTAAAACTTTTTAAAACTTTTTTATTTTCATTTCGTATAAAAGCACAATTTGAAAAAAATAGTTGTAACATAAAAAAATATATAATATGTTTAAGATTCTAATTGTAGAGGATGACAGGTTTATTTCGACCATTTTGTCATTTTTCATAAAAAGTCTTGGTCATCAATCAGTTGAGCGATGCCGCACAGGCGCAGAAGCCTTAGAAGCCTGCCAAAAAATAAAACCAGACGTTGTTTTAATGGATATTCATTTAGATGGGGACATGGATGGTATCAGTACTGCCGAAAAAATTCAGCGCGAACATGAAGTTCCTGTTATTTATATTTCCGGCGACACAAGTACGGAAATTGTGGAACGTGCGATTGTTACTAACTCATACGGTTATTTGGTTAAACCGATACAAAAGCGTGAATTAGGAATTACAATCGATTTAGCCTATTACAAACATAAAGTCGACATGGAACAAAAGAAGCGCGAACAAGTATTCCGGCAATTTATTTCTGCTGCCGCAATTCCAATTGTGATTGTTTCCGATGGTCGTATTAAGTATTTGAATATGAATGCACTTAAGTTGCTTCATTCTCATTATATTGAAGATATGATGGGATTACCGTTCTTAGATTTTATCACAGACAAGCACAAAGATGAAATGAAAAAATTATTAGAACAAACTCCCAATCCGAGCACCGAAATTAATACTTTTAAATCATCCATCAAAGCCTTTCATGGAAAAGAAATAGACGTTGCTGTTAGCAGTTCTTGGATAAAATTTAATGAAGCAGACGCTCTGCAACTTATTTTATTTGACATCGCCGACGAAATTAAAGCTCTTTACGAACTCAACAGGTACAAACAAATTTTTAAAGACGGTTTTAAGCCCTACGTAGAAATTAACCCCAATTTTGAAATTATCGATTATAACGAACCTTTTAAAAAACTTTTAAGTTATCCCACTGAAATAATGGGGAAACACCTTCGTGTCCTAACTCCTTCACTTAATATTGACACACAACTTATAGCCGAAAGGGTGAAAAACATTGAAACTACTGAATATGAAACACATTTTAATACAGCAGCACAAATGCTGAAATGTAAAATTTATGTTTTCAGAAACAAAGAGTTAGAAATTGATAAAATAATAATCTCAGTACTTGAAACTATTCACTACTTTATGTAATTTATTATTATGAAAAATTTAATCTTTGCAGGAATATTTTTCCTTACATGTGCAATTAATGCGCAATATACAACTCCCGGTACGGGCGTTGTTTGGAATTTCAATGATTTAGTTGATAACTCGGGAGGAGTTGTAGTTACAGACCCCGACAATCCTACTAACGGGTTTATTGTAAACGCAACAGTTACGGTTGAAGAACCTGACGAAATCCTAATTATTACCGATATTGTTGTTAGAATTAAACAAGATTTTGACATTGTGTTTAATTCGTCAAAATTTACTGTGGATGCGCCCGGACAGGCATTATTCACTGCTTTTAACCAATCCAATGAGTGGGGCAGAATTGTAATTGACGATGATGCAATAGTTGACCTAAAAAATGCCAAATTTACCTACGGAAAAGGTATCAGAGTTGCAATTGACCCAACTGGTTCATTTATAGTTGATAATTGTGAGTTTAGTTATAACTTTGACAATGACAGTTCTCCAATGTATGCTGCCATTAATTTAACAGAAGGTTTTGCCACAATTAAGAATTCTACTTTTTTGGATAACTATTATGCGGCAATTGCTTCGGGCGCAAATACTTCAAGTACTTTTATTATTGAAAACAATTATTTTGAAGGAAATGTAACGAGCAATACAAATCGTCCTCAAATAAACATTGGACCTTGCGCTGCGGGTGATACTTCTAAAATTATTGGAAATACAATTATTGGAAACAGACTTCACACAATGGCGGGCGGAATAGGCACTTCATCGTTATTGTCGGTGTCTTGTGCATTTTTAATTCAAGATAATTTTATTCAAGATAATCGTTATGGAATTACTCTGACAGGTAGTAATATTTATGGAAAAATTATCGGAAACGTACTATTAGACAACAACACAGAAGTAAATCCTATGATGGGCGGAAGTGGAATAAACATCACAAATTCTGCGAGCAATGTATTTGCATATATTTCTCAAAATTTCATTTTGGGTCATCTTTGGGGAATTACCGCTGTTGGTAATGTTCCATATTTAACTCATGGTCCATATTTGAACTTAGGTAACATAGATGTTGAACCAGACCATCCCGACTATAATATAGGAATGAATTTTTTTAGAAATAATGGAAACGGCGGGCTTTTATACGATTTTTACAACAACAACCCACATGATATAATGGCTCAAAATAATAATTGGGGAGTTGAAACGCAAGATTTTGATAATATTTCTACGGTTGTGTGGCATCAACCGACAGATGAGCGATTCGGTTTGGTAACATTTATGCCCCCATATATTGAAACTTACACCGTTTCAGGCAGAGTTGTTGCGGAAAATGAACCTTTGGTTGGTGCGCAACTTAATGTAGAAATTGGTGAAAATGTGTATTCAACCACAATTAATTCTGATGGCGTTTTTGAATTTACCGCTGAAAATAACGCATTTATTTCAATTACAATAACTTGCGAGGGATATTATGATTATACAAATAGTTTTACCATAGAAGATGCTGATGTTGATTTGGGTGATATTGTGATGATTCCTATTGATCCGCCAACTTACACAGTTTCTGGTAGAGTTGTCGATGAAAATGGACCTTTGAGTGCGCTACTTTTTGTTGAAATTGATGGCGTTGTATATACAGTCACACTTGAATCTGATGGCGTTTTTGAATTTACCGCTGAAAATAATGCATTTATTTCTATTACAATAACTTGCGGGGGGTATCATCCTCAAACAATTAGTTTTACAATAGAAGATGATGATGTTGATTTGGGTGATATTGTGATGATTCCTTTTATTCCGCCAACTTATACCGTTTCAGGAAGAGTTGTTGATGAAAATGGACCTTTGCAAGGTGCGAATGTACATATCATTATAACGCAAGATTACGGAACGTATGATATTTTGTTCCTAACGGATGAAACAGGTATTTTTGAGGTGGCAGATATTATAAAAAATAATGCTACCGTAACAATTAAGATAGATAAAATTGGTTATGATTCCTACGAAAATAGTTTTATTGTTGAAGATGAGGATGTTACTTTGGGCGATATTCTGCTTACAAAGATACAATTTCCTGCGCCGCAAAATTTTGAAATGACTTATACGTACTATAAGTGGGATGAGTGGGGAATGTGTGCAGGAGATGTAGTTTATGGGCCTACCTATTGCTCAACTTTTCAATGGGAAGTACCCTATCTTACAGAAACAAGTGCACAATTGACAGGTTATAATCTTTATTATTATTATACAGATGTTTATTACGAAGGAATGGAAATACCCATTGATAATGTAGTACTTGTTGCTCACACGACAAATAATTACCTGCAAATGGAAGTAGGAATCATTGGTCTTCTTTGGGTAACGGCTGTTTATACTGAACCCGAAGGTGAGTCTGTTCATTCTAATTATGAATTTAACGATGACCTTCCAATTTCAATAGATAAATCAGAAATACCGTCATATTCAATTGTTTATAACCAACAAGAACGCGCCGTAGAAATCTTTGGAATAGAAAATATTAAATCGATTGCTATTTATGGTCTTGACGGCATTCTTTTAAATTCTATTGACGATTGTAATAATATTATTGAGATGAAAAACATTTCGCAGGGAGTCTATATTATCAAAATCACAACTGAAACAGGTAATATTATTTCAGATAAAATTGTGGTTTTTTAAAAATTTTGATAGTTAAAATTTGCCTAAAACTATTTTTTTTAAATTATTCTATTACATTTGCATTTTATTATTAATAAAAATAATGGCACAATAATTTGTAAATAAGGTCATTATATAAATTTTTGGAGTTAATAAATATTTTTTTGACATTTATGAAAAAAGAATTTTTTTTAAAATTAAACGGAATTGTACTTCTATTAGTTTTATTATCAACAAGTAATAACTTTTTCGCACAAGAAAAAGAGTATTTAAAAGATGGCTCAATAGAGGAACAAATCACACACCTGACCAACAGGTCAACAAGTTGGGAAAACCATAAAGTAGTTCTAAACAGCTGGTTATCAAATCTAAAGAAAAATGTTTTGGATACTATTGCTTTATCAAAACAAGAGGTTGAGTTGTTAAAAAAATCACTCGCCGAAAAAGAGAACGAAATAAAAAACCTTCGAGAATCTTTGCAGAAAGCTTCTTCTGAATTAAGTGATGTACAGCACGAAAAGGATACTTTTATCTTTTTGGGAATAAATTTCTCCAAAGGGCTTTTCCTAACAACTGTAATAACACTGATTCTTGTTCTAATGGCTCTAATAATAGCATCCTTTGGGCTTTACAAGCGAAGTTTTGATACAATTCGTAAAACACGTGATGAACTTGATACAATCAACACTGAATATGAAAATTATAGACAAGAATCACGAAAAAAACACGAACAACTTGTCGTGCAGCACCATAGAGAAATGCAAAAATTAAAAGGATTGTAGTTTTCAGTTGTCAGTTTTCAGTTTTCAGTTGTCAGTTGTCAGTTGTCAGTTGTCAGTTGTCAGTGAATGAGTAAATGAGTGAATGAGTAAATAAGTAATCCCGTTAGGGATTTAATGTTGGTAGAAAAATGAGAAAATGTGTAACGAAGTGAATGAATTTATTGCGCACTTTGCGTTCTCAACTTTGCGACTTTGCGTTAAAAATAAGGGAATGAGGGAAATTATTTAACTATAAATATTATCAGTTTTATTCTAAAAAATAGGTCTTATGACACAGCTAACAATCAATTCAAGCGAGGTAGAGCAATTTGTTTTACGAAAATTTGGTAACAAAAGTTTAACTGCATTAACAACCGATAATATTATGCTTTTAATTGATAGAAAACAATATTCAGATATCCCCAAAAAAGAGGATGCCGTAGATAAATTGTATGGAATGTTTAATAATACAAGTTTATTATCTTCCGACGATTTTGCAAGAAATAAAATTTTTGAAAAAGAATTCAATAACATACGAATCTGCGGCTAAACAAATAATGAGAAAAATTAGAGAATGTGTATAAACAACGGACTTTCAGTCCCTTCAGGGACTTCTTTTTTATTAACTGCGGGCTTTAGCCTGCAGTATTTAGTGATAATTAGTGTAATTAGTGGCTAAAATAAAAAATTTTGTGAAAATTAGTGGCTAAAATAAAAATAAGTAAAAATTTTTAAATAAATAATATGGACTCAAACGGTTATATCGAAATGATTCGGAAAATTCTTGTCGAAAATTCCGATAAATTAGCGTTCAGCGACTATCAGGGAAAAAATTATACATTCAGAAAAGTTGCAAAACAAATCTATTATTTGCACGTAATATTTGACGATATAGGTATCCAAAAAGGTGACAAAATAGCGCTCATTGGCAGGAACATGAGTAGTTGGTCAATCAGTTACCTCGCAATTATAACATACGGGGCGGTAGTTGTCCCAATTTTGCCCGATTTTATGTCAAATGACATCCATAACATTATAAATCATTCAGATGCAGTTCTGCTAATGTCCACCCAATTAATGTACGATAAAATTGACGAACACGAACTGCGCCACCTAAAAGGAATTATCTCCCTCAACGACTTTAAACAAGTGCTTTACGACCCGTTAAGAAAAATCAAAAAAGCAATGGCAAAAGCCGATATGGTTCTCAAAAGACAACCAATACCTTTTGATGTCAATGTTTTGAAATTTCCCGAAATTGGACCCGACGAAGTTATGGTTTTGTCTTATACATCGGGTACTTCGGGCTTTTCTAAGGGTGTTCTTATACCTCACCGCAGTTTATGGTCAAATGTACAATTTGCATGCGATTCTTTTGAACTCTACAACGGCGACAGAATTGTCTCTTTTTTGCCTTTGGCGCATACTTACGGCTGCCTGTTTGAATTCCTGTGGCCCTTTATTCTCGGTTGCCATATTACATTCCTGCTACGTACACCAACTCCGCAAGTGATTTCAGAAGCATTTCAAAACGTTAAACCGCATATTATTCTTTGCGTTCCACTTATAATTGAAAAAATTTTCAAACGGAAAATTATGCCTCAATTAGAAAGTTCTACACTGAAAGCATTACTTAAACTTCCTGTTGCTAATACCTTTATTTATAGCAAAATAAAGAGCAGCCTCACAAAAGCTTTCGGTAATGAATTTCGTGAAATTGTGATTGGAGGTGCCGCGTTAAATAAAGATGTAGAATCATTTTTGAAAAAAATAAAATTTAAATTTACGGTAGGTTACGGAATGACCGAAACAGGACCGCTAATTAGTTATTCCAATTGGAAAAAAACACGATTACAGTCAGCGGGTCAGGTCGTTCATCGGATGGAAGTACGCATCGACAGTTCTGACCCCGAAAATATTGCCGGCGAAATACAAACCAAAGGCGACAACGTGATGCTCGGATATTATAAGAACGATGATGCCACACGAGACGTTTTTACCGACGATGGCTGGCTCAAAACGGGAGACCTCGGAGTCAAAGATAACGAAAATTTTGTTTATATTAGAGGTAGAAGCAAAAACTTAATTCTCGGACCGTCGGGGCAAAATATTTATCCCGAAGAAATTGAAGCCGTGCTTAGCGCAAATGAATTTGTTCAAGAATGTCTTGTTCGCGAAAAAGATGGCAAAATTGAGGCACTCGTATATCCGGACTACGAAAAATGTCAAGATATGAAATTTACTAATAAAGATATCGAAGAGAAATTGCAAGCCGTTAGAGCAGCCGTCAACTCCGACTTGCCACCATATTCGCAAATATCTAAAATGATTTTGTTCCCCGAAGAGTTCGAAAAAACTCCGAAAAAAAGTATTAAAAGGTATAAATATTTAAAATAAAATATGAAATTAGCACGAAACGTAATAATCACGGGAGGCGGAACAGGAAAAAGAATGGGGCACATTTTGCCTAAACAGTTCCACCCACTAAACGAAAAACCAATTTTGATGCACACTATTCAAAAGTTTTATGATTTTGACCAATACATTGAAATTGTCGTGGCGTTGCCATGGAAACATATCGATTTTTGGAAAGAACAATGCAAAATCCACAATTTTACTGTACCGCATACAATTGTAGAAGGTGGACGCACACGGTTTCATAGCGTCAAAAATGGACTCGCAATGTTGAAAACTTCCGGTCTTACAGGAATACACGATGCCGTCAGACCTTTCGTTTCCATTAAAACTATCACTAATTGTTATGAAACTGCGGGAAGAGAGGATTGTGCCGTCCCCGTTGTTGTTATGCAAGATTCTTTGCGTTTTCTTTCGAGTGAAAGAAGTTTTTGTTGTAAGCGTGAAAAATATCGTTTAGTACAAACTCCACAAGTTTTTAAAACTAAAATTATCAAAGACGCTTACGATCAGGAGTTTACAGAAGATTTTACAGACGACTCATCCATCGTGGAAGCAACAGGACAACAAATTACAATTGTTAGCGGTAATTTCGAAAATATTAAAATAACAACTCCCTTAGACTTAATTATTGCCGAGGCGATTTTAAACAATGAACTACAACAAAGAACGTTATAAAGAACTTTGCGAAAAAGAAAATTCAATCCCCTTATATTCACAAGATTGGTGGTTAGACATAGTTTGCGGCGAAAAAAATTGGGACATCATTTTTTTTGAAAAAGAAGATAAAATTGTAGCATCGATGCCCTTTTATATGCCTCTTAAGGGAATAATTATTATGCCCCCATTTTCACAAAATATGGGTATTTGGTTTAATCCAGCATTCGAAAATAAAAATTATTCTAAAAATTTATTAAGAAAACAACAAATTTCCGACTATTTTATTAACGAACTGCCTCCTCATAAAGTTTTTTTGCAAAATTTTCATACTTCTTATACCGACTGGCTTCCATTCCATTGGTGTAACTATAAGCAAAATACCCGATACAACTACATTCTCCCCGATATATCAAACCCCAATTTATTATGGGACAATTTTAACGAAAATATCCGAAGAAATATCAAAAAAGCCGAAAACAAACACCATTTGAAATTTAATAATGATATTCCTATTAACAAATTTGTAGATATTATTTTACAAACTTATGACCGTCAAAAAATAAAACCGTTTCAAATTAATCTTATGAAAAAAATAATTGAGGTCGTTCGTTCAAAGAAACAAGGAGATATTTTTGGTGCTTATGATGATGATAATCAACTTCATGCCGCAGTTTTTATAGTTTGGAACAATAATAACGCATATTATATTGCCGGAGGCGGAAATAGCAAACTGCGATATACTAGTGCTTACGCATTCGTTTTTTGGAAAATTATTAATTTTTTATCAACTGAAATTAAGACTTTTAGTTTTGACGGTTCAATGGTCAAAGGAGTAGAAAACTTTTTCAGAAGTTTTGGTGCTATTCAAACTACGTACTTTACCATTTATAAAGGTAAAATTAATATTATTCTAAAAATATTACTAAAGATAACTTCTTATTTGTCAAATAATTAAAACATAATGATAAAAAAAATATACAAAAAAATTTTTTCTGAGAGAAGACGAATCAAAAACATTTTAATCTATAGAAAAATAACATCAATTTTTTATAGAGGAAATAAATTGACTTGTAACTGCTGCGGTAAATCGTTCCGTAAATTTAAAAAAAGAAAGACCAAAATTGCAGAACGTAAAGATGTGGAATGTCCCTATTGCGGCTCCGTTGAAAGAACACGAAATTTACTGTTCTATATCCAAAATGAAACAAACATTTTGAATGACAAAATAAAATTATTGCATTTTGCACCCGAATATTGTTTGCAACCAATTTTTAAAAAAGCAAAAAATTTAGAACGTTTAACCGCAGATATTAATCCTAATTATGCTGATAATCAAATAGATATTACAAATATTACATTTCCCGACAACAGTTTTGACTATATAATTTGTTCGCACGTTTTAGGGCACGTTCCTGACGAAAAAAAAGGAATAACTGAAATGAAAAGAGTATTGAAACCAAACGGTACGGCATTAATATTGACCCTTATAGAAACAAAAAATCAGGAAACACTCGAAAATAAAGAAATTGACACACCCGAAAAAAGATTGTTATATTATTCCGAACCCGATTTAATGCGCTTGCATGGACTCGATTTTAAACAAAGATTAATAGACGGCGGATTTCAAGTTTCCGACATAGATTATCGATTCAAACAAGGAAACGAAATATACCAAAAATACGCCTTAGGAGATGGAAGGAGAGAAATAATTTTTAGGTGTACAAAGAAATAACGTCAAATAATTTTGTTGCGCAAAAAATAAATAATCAAATATTTTTGATTTGTTTATTAGAAAAAAGAATTATTTTTGCATTAGTGGTTAGTAGGGGCAAATTCGTGTAAATTCGTGTAATTCGTGGCTAAAAAAATTTGCGTCATTTGTGACAAAAAAAATTATTTACCTCTTATTTTCAAAAAACAATATTAACTTTGCAAAAAAAACAACAGATGAAACCAGATTATTTTATATATAAAAAAATTCGTTCGGGTGAAGTATCGGGTAAAAGATTTGCAGGACCTGTTTTAAAAGTCGCAGTGGCAGGAATTGTGCTTGGTATGACTGTGATGATATTGTCGCTTGCGATTGGTAGCGGTTTTAAAAAAGAGATACGAGACAAAATAGTAGGCTTTGGAAGTCATATTCAAGTAACAAATTATGACTATAACCAAAGTTATGAATCTATTCCTTTTTTGAATGATTCAGCGCTTTTAGAAAAGTTATTATCTGTTAACGGAGTTAAAAAAGTGCAAACAACCGCAACAAAACCTGGACTTTTTAAAACAGAAAACGAAATTCAAGGTATTGTAATTAAAGGAGTTGGACAGGATTATGATTTTAATTTTTTGCAAAACATTCTTGTGGAAGGCAATATTCCTCAATATTCAAGCGACAGCACTTCAAACGACATCTTAATTTCAGACGATATTGCTTCGATGCTTAACCTTAAAGTTGGTGAAACCGTTATGACCTATTTTTTTCAAGAACAAATTAGAGTAAGACGTTTTAATGTGGTGGGAATTTTTGACAGCCAAATACCCGATTTAGATAAATTGTTTGTAATCGGTGATATACGCCATATTCAAAGGCTCAACAATTGGGAATACAATCAAATTGCGGGTTACGATATTTTGATTGATGACTACGAACAGATGAACGAAGTGGCATATAATATATTCGAAATAACTGCAATGCACGTTTTTGATGACGGCACAATGCTGCGTACACAAACAATCAGGCAAACACAACCAATGATTTTCGGTTGGTTAGATTTATTAGACATGAATATTGTTGTTATCATTGTCCTAATCTTATTAGTAGCGGGTTTTAATATGATTTCAGGGCTGCTGATACTAATTTTAGAACGTACAAATATGATAGGAATATTGAAATCAGTTGGCACGAGCAATTGGACTTTGCGGAAAATTTTCCTACGATTGTCAACCGAAATTGTTTTACGAGGAATTATAATGGGAAATCTACTTGGAATAGCGATTTGTATTATTCAATCAAAATTTGGAATTATTTCGTTAGACCCAACCAACTATTTTATAGAAACCGTACCAATATTCGTAAATCCTTTGCATTTAGTTTTATTAAATATCGGGTCAATTTTTGCGATTTTTTTATTGATGTTAGGACCATCATATTTGGCAGCGAGAATATCACCCATAAAATCTATTATGTTTGATTAACAATATTTTCAATCATATCTCTTTTTTAACCCAATGATAACTTCTTAAATATAAAATACTTGCAACACCAAGGAGGAAACTGTAAATATTTTCAGAAAACCATATAATTTCCAAACGGTTAGGATAATTTGTGGAAAAATAATAAACAAAGAAAATATATATCGCAAGTGTAGCGGATTCAAGTAGAAGGGCAATTTTTGTGTTTCCGGTAGCAGAAATTGCAGAAAAAATTATCCACGAAATGGATGCGAGAATATTAGCTAATCCGACAACATATAACGTTTTGTAACCAATTTCAATCAACTCTAAATTGCTTGTATATAAGGACATAATTCCCTTTGCGGAAATAAGAATAGGAATAAAAGCGACGAGCGAAGTGATAATTCCAAAGATTGTAACGCGCCTGATAATTTTAAAAACGTAGCGTCTTTGTTTTGCACCTATTGCATTGCTAACCAACGTACTAACTGCCGAACCATACGCCCACAAAGGACAAAGCATTAAAATATAAAAACTCCTAATAATATTGCTTGCCGCAAGATTTTTTTCGCCAGTCTTTTCAATTACTATGAAAAACATAAACCAAACCCCCATTGAAATAAGATTTTGCATCATCGTAAAAATAGAAAGTCGCATCGTATTTGCGATAATTTTAATTTGAGGTTTCTGAAATTTAAAAAGATTGTATTTATTTAGGTCAATTTTTTTTAGAATGATAAAGATATAGTAAACAAAACCTGCAACTTCAGCGATGAAGCATGCTAATGCAGCGCCGTCTAATCCCATTTCGGGAAATCCGAACTTACCAAAAATCAGTAAATAATCGAAAATAAAATTTGTTATAGCAACAATTAATGCACCAATTCCAATATATTTAGTAAGTTGAATTCCAACAAAAAACGAACGCATCATCACACATCCTAAGGAAAAAAAGAGTGTAAAAATTCGGATATTGAGGTATCGCATGGCTGCTTCTAAAATATTATCTGAATTAAGTAAGAATCCGAGGATATTTCTTGAAAAAATAAACGAAAACAGAATAATAATAGCAGAAAAAAACCAAATAAAATAGAGGCTATTTTCAAAAATACCGCCAATTTTATGCCAATTTTTTTCGCCGTTTCGCCGTGCAATTAATATTTGAGTACCGATGCCAAATCCCATACCAACAACAAATAAGACAAAATAAAAGATGCCCGCAATTGCCGAGGATGCAAGTTCTAAATCTCCCACGTGACCTAGAAATGCAGTATCAACAACTCCGACAATATGTTCGGCAAGTAAACCAATCATCAAAGGACTCGAAATTTGCCAAATTCTTTTATATGAGGGTAATGAGGTCATAAAATATAATATTAATGGGGCGCAAAAGTACAAAAAAATAAGAAAATAAAAATTTAATAGACTATATTATTCATAAATAACTGTAGGTTAAAGCCAGCAGTTAAAAAAAAATAAGTCACCGAAGAAACATATTTGGTAATTTTTGCACGAAGAGCACGAATTATCACGAATAGAATACTCTATTTTTCAGATTTCTTTTATTTATTTCTGTAAATATTTGATATTTTGGATTTAATTACACATTTTTAAATTTGGAAAATTCAAATCTTGGGTTGTAATAACCTAATTTTTACCTGATCTAACCTACATTTTTCATAAAGGATAGTTGAGAACGGATTAATTGAGTCAACTCCGAAAAGCCCTCTGAAAATTAGTGTTATCAAAATTCCAACAATAAAAGAAGTCTGTAGATTATGAATTGTTTTTGTGAAATATGAATAATGCAGGTAAAAAAAATTTATTAAAACAATAAAAAAAATAAATATTTTGTGAATTGAATTTTAATATTTATTTTTGAGTTATTAATTTTTATAAATCATATTATAAATAACTTAAAATCATAAATTTACGAGAAATAGAAAAATATTGGCATTAATAATTGTCACATCTATTTGTGGCTTAATGCAATCGCAAACATTATTTTTACCTGGCGGGTTAAAAGGCATTGAGGAAGCATCGGATAGAGATGTAACTAAAAAGATTACGAAAAAATTTAATTAACTAAAAACTATAAAGTGTTAATAATACAACATAAATAATAACATATACATGAAAAATCTAATATTTTTAACATTATTTCTAATTATTCCAGTATTTACACACGCACAGCCTGATAGCAGCAAGATAATAATTCGTTTCTCGGGCGGTTATTCAGACAATGCACTTAGTAACGGCGTTACTTCCATTGGTGCAGTTAATGCAAATATCACCGATTGGAATTTAGGGCTCAAAATTGGTACTCTTGTTGGAAAAAATATTGAAATTGGTTTGGGCATTGATTATTTAAAACAACAATCTGAAGCTCAATCACAAATTCTTATCCGTGACTATAGATGGATTTACGAATATACAACAACAGATGCTCATCTTGTAGTAGGAAAAGCATATTTATCCTATCGTTGGCAAATTTTAAATCGATTCTATTTTAATCCTATTTTTTCAATAGATATAGGAAAAACAAAAGGAGAACAAGTAATTTTTACTGCATTATCTGATGAAACTTTTTCTTCTGAACCTACCACAAACCTACCAATAAGTGATATCATTTGGCTCGGTAAAGAATCCTTTTCCCACAATTATTTTGCAATAAATTTATCACCTGCCTTTTCATATTATTTCTCGCCACATTTTGCAATAAATCTTGAAATTGGCAGATTTGGTTATAGCACAATTGATTGGGGATTAGAAAACAAACAATGGTTAGCCTCTTTAAATCCTGCATATTGGCAGGTTGGCTTAATTTTTGCGTTTTAAAAAAATAGAAATGAAAAAAGATTATTTAAAACAAATTTCAGAGACGACAATTAGTTCAATAAAAACTATTGACTTTCTTAATTTGGAAATAAGTGAGTATAACAAAAATTATATCAAAAACTTATTTCCGCATATAGATTATTATTTTGAAATTTATACAGACGTGGTGAGTCGTCTTAATATAGACAACAACAGTACCGATTATATTATTGATTTTGGAGGAGGGCACGGTTTTCTTTCCCTTTTTCTTAAACAACTACGAATGAATGTTATATATTGCGACCATAATCCATTATCGGTAAAAACTATAACGCTAATAAAAAATAAAATTGGATATGGACCCGATATTATTATTGAAGGTTCTTCACTCGAACTGCTACTTTTTTGCAAAAATAATAATATTACTCCTAAATATTTGATTGCAACCGACTTAATAGAACATGTATATGATTTGGATAAACTTTTTTCAACTCTCAATGTTTTAAATCCAAATTTATCAATGGTTTTCACAACGGGTTCCGTAAAATCAAATTTTCTGAAAACAAGAAAATTACGAAAAATAATGATTGAAGAAGAAACAGAGTCATATTTACCTGCAAGAAAGAAGTTTATATCAGAAAAATTTCCAAATCTTGACACAAATGTGTTGAATATACTAACAAAACAAACACGCGGATTAATTTATCCCGATATTAAACAATTTGTGGAAATATATTTAAAAACAAATAATATGCCTGTTTTTGAAATAGATAGATACAATACTTGCGACCCCAAAACAGGGAATTGGACAGAACGAATTCTTTCAAAAAAACAATTTAGAAAAATATTTAACAAAAATGGCTTTCAAGTAACATTTGAGAATGGCTTTTATAATACCAACAGAAGTAATGTTATTTCAACAGGAATAGCAAAGTTTGCAAATTTTATTATGCGACATTTTAAAATTATAGGTTCAAAATTCAATCCTTTAATGATATTGATTGTTAAATAAAAATTTTTTAAGATGGTGAGGTTTGATTTGTTAGAGAACAATTGGACTTAATGCATTGATAGGCAGATTTAATGGATTTAATAAAAAAGAAGTCTCCAAAGAGACTGACATGACCGTAAAAAGTCTCTCTACAGATTATCCTTTATTAACCGTTTGCTTTAGTCTGCGGTTATACATGCAAATTGATGAATTAAAAAAAGTAAAAGAATTCTGCGGTAGAAAAAGTGAGAAAAAAAAAATAAAAAAAATAAAAAAAATTTTTTTGTTAGAAAAAAAGTATTTATCTTTGCATTTCGAAATGCTGAAAAAGCAAATCGAATTTTATGTTCAAAAGAATGAAAAATGTTAGGAATAAAGCATATATGGTTCAAAAGAATTATATATTTTTCATAATTGTTTTTTTAAAGTTAATAAGTTTTTTTAGACTCGGACTTGCCGCCGAGTCTTTTTCATAATACAAAAATCATAAGTTTCATACAAACAATAAATCCAAAACCGATGAAAAATAAAAGTTTAGTTTCGATTAATGATTATTCGAAAGAAGAGATTCTTCACGTTTTGAATATTTCTAAAGACTTTGAAAACAACAAAAATCAACCTTTATTAAGTGATAAAATAATTGCGTCTCTATTTTTTGAACCGTCAACCCGCACAAGATTAAGTTTCGATACGGCAATAAATCGTTTAGGTGCACGGGTAGTCGGTTTTACCGATTCGGCATCTACTTCTACTGTAAAAGGCGAAAGTTTGAAAGATACCATTAAAATGGTTAGCAATTATTCCGATTTAATTGTTATGAGGCATCCTTTGGAAGGAAGCGCACGATATGCCGCCGAACAATCTGACGTTCCTATTATTAATGCGGGAGACGGCGCAAACCAACACCCTACGCAAACTTTGTTAGACCTGTATTCAATCCAAAAAACACAAGGAACACTCGAAAATCTAACAATTTTTTTGATTGGAGACCTAAAATACGGTAGAACAGTGCACTCACTACTAATGGCAATGTCCCATTTTAACCCTACATTCTTTTTCGTAGCACCCGAAGAAATGAGAATGCCCAAAGAATACAGACTGTTCCTCGAACAAAAAGGAATAGAATATTTTGAACAAACAAAAATGGAAAACCTCGAAAAAGGTGATATACTCTATATGACACGTGTCCAAAAAGAACGCTTTTCTGACCTCCTTGAATTTGAAAGAGTGAAAAACTCTTATATTATAAAGAATGCAATGTTGGAAAATACCAAAGAAACTATGCGAATTTTGCACCCGCTCCCACGTGTAAACGAAATAGATGTTGACGTGGACACAAATCCAAAGGCTTATTATTTCAAACAAGCAGAAAATGGAGTATATGTCAGAATGGGAATTATCGCAGCAATTTTAGGAATTAAATAGATTTTTTTATAAATTTAATTTATTGATATATAATTGTTTAATCTTAAAAATCAAAAATATGGCTTTTCAAAAACATTTACAAGTAAATGCAATCAAAAACGGAACGGTTATCGACCATATCCCCGCAGAGTCGCTATTTAACGTCATTTTAATATTAGGACTTGACAAAATTTCTAATCAAATAACATTCGGTACAAATCTTGAGAGTGGTAGATATGGAAAAAAAGCAATCATCAAAGTAGCCGATAAATTTTTTGAAAAAGATGAAATTAATAAAATTTCATTAATAGCTCCGCACGCAAAACTTAATATCATTAGGAATTACGCCGTTTCTGAAAAGAAAACAGTAGAAATTCCTGATGAAATTGTTGGAATTGTGAAATGTTTTAACCCAAAATGTATTACAAACCACGAAGAAATTATTTCTCATTTTGAAGTCAAAAACAAACAAGAAGTTGCACTTAAATGCAAGTATTGCGAAAAAATTATGACTAGAAAAGAGTTGATTATTTAGGTGATAGTTATCAGTTTTCAGTTATCAGTGAATGAGTGAATGAGTAAATAAGTGAATGTGTAAATGAGAGAATGAGTGAATGAGTAAATGAGTGAATAAGTGTAGGGGCGCACCCTTGCGGTCGTCCACCTTGTAATAAAAAAATGTGTAAATGAGAAAGTGCATCATGTTATAACATATCTCTTATTTTTATAAGTTCCCTTATTAGCCTTTAGGAATGTAATATTGGTAGAAAATATTAAATTTTAAAAGACCTTACATATATGAAACATCTTGTTCTTTGTTTATTGTTTTTGTTTCCATTTTTTAGGAAACCATCGATTGAGCCTGAAAATCGTGGATATATAGTCAAAGTAGGCGATATGGCTCCTGATTTTTCTATGCAACTTACAAATGGCAAAACCATCAATCTTTCCGATTATAGAGGGAAGGTAGTAATGTTGCAATTTACTGAGAGTTTTTGCAAAGTTAGCCGTCGAGCAATGCCTCTTTATGAAAAAAATATTTGGCAAAAACATAAAGAGAATCCCAATTTTGCAATGTTCGGAATTGATAGAAGCGAACCTTTGGATTCGGTTATGTGGATGATAAAAAAAACAAAAATTACATACCCCGTCGGACTTGACCCAAATGCCAATATTTTTGGACTCTTTGCCGAAAAAAATGCCGGTATAACCCGAAACATAATTATCGACCCAACAGGAAAAATAATCATGCTTACCCGACTTTTTAAACCAGAAGAGTTTAATGAAATGGTGGAATTGATAGAAAAATCTTTATTAGTGGTTAGTGGTTAGTGATTAGTGGTTAGTGGTTAGTGGTTAGTGGTTAGCGGTTAGTGGTTAGCGGTTAGTGGTTAGCGGTTAGCAGCTTAAAAGCTTATCTTTGTGTACTTTGTGTATTTCAATAAATTCAATAACCAAAATCTTTGTGTGCTTTGTGGTTAAAAAAAAGTGGTTAGTTGTTAGTGATTAGCTGCTAAAAAAATTACCTTTGTGAAACCTTTGTGTCCTTTGTGGTTAAAAATAAAAATTATCCTTCCCACATTTCCGCACCTTCTACTCCCGTTTTATCAGAGCGAAAAACAGGCTCTTTTATTCCTTCTTTATGTTGTTTTTCAAAATCTGCAAATACTTTGAGGGCTATCTTTCGAAGCAGTATAATTGCAATTAAATTGAGCCACGCCATCATACCAACGCCGATGTCTGCCATATTCCAAGCCAATTTCATTGTATTAACCGCCGCAAAAAATACAACTAAAAGCATCGCAATCCGTAATGTATTTATCATATAAAACAGCGTTTTCTTATTTCTAAACAGAAAATAAACGTTTGTTTCTGCCTGAAAATAGTAACTCATAATGGTTGTAAATGCAAAAAAGAAAAGAGCAACAGCCACAAAACTCGAACCAAAACCTTTAAAAGTAGAATCAATCGCTAATTGAGTAAATACGGGACCGTAAGAAGTAATAGTTTCGGGCATCGCCTGACCAATAAATATTACTTCTTCCATGGAATTATAAACTCTGTAAGTACCTGTAATTAAGATAACAAAGGCAGTAGCCGAACAAACTAATAATGTATCAACATAAACCGAAAATGCTTGCACTAAACCTTGTTTTGCAGGATGCGACACTTCGCTTGCCGCTGCCGCATGAGCACCTGTTCCTTGACCTGCTTCGTTGGAAAAAATTCCGCGCTTAACTCCCATTGTAATCGCTGCGCCAAGCATTCCGCTAAATGCGGGTCCAATTCCAAAAGCGCTTTTAACAATCATTGAAAAAACGGCAGGTATTTGCTGATAATTTAAGGTCAGAATAATTAGCACAATTAAAATATAACCTATTGACATAAAAGGCACAACAATTTCACCTACTCGCGCAATTCGTTTTACGCCTCCAAAAATAATAAGGGCAAGCAAAAGTATTACCATTCCCGCAGTGATATGCACATTTAGTCCGAAGGAGTGTTTAAAAGCGTCGCAAATTGCATTTGATTGAACTCCCGGCAGCAATAATCCCAAAGAAATCACTGTAACAATGGCAAATGCTACTGCAAAGGCTTTTTTCTTGAGTCCTTTTAAAATATAATATGCAGGACCGCCCCGATAATTACCGTCTATTTTTTCTTTGTATATTTGACCGAGTGAAGATTCAATATATGCCGTTCCGGCTCCGAAAAAAGCTATCATCCACATCCAAAAAACAGCACCGGGACCTCCCAAAGCGATTGCAGTTGCAACACCTGCAATATTTCCTGTTCCAATTCGTCCCGAAAGCGCTAATGCAAACGCCTGAAATGATGAAATCCCCGATGCAGACGATTTGCCTTTAAACAACATTCGAATCATCTCTTTAAAGTAGCGCACTTGTAAAAAACGCATACGAATTGAAAAATACAATCCTGTCGCTAAACAAAAGATAATGAAAGGCATACCCCATACCCAACTACTTAATGTAGATACTATTTCGGAAAAATTCATAAAATAATTTTATAAAAAGTTATACATAAATGCGGTACAAAGTTAAGATTTTTTTGTGAAAAAACATTATTGTCGACAAAAAATGGGTACTTTAACATCAGGATACCTGACCTCAAAAAACTTTTTAGTAGTCAAAGCGGAAAATTCTATTTTTTCTGAGGAAATCAAAATGTCCTACATTTTGATTTTTTGCATTACGTTAGGCGAAACATTGAATTTATTGAAATGAATGCCTCCTTTTTCATAACGCAATTCAAGCAAAGACTCTACCTACTTTACATACCGCGACGACAACTCCTCCGCTATTTTTGAAATAATGTCCAAACTCTCGTCATCAAGAGTACCCGCAGATATTTTATCTAATACAGGTTTATTTCTTAATTCTAAGGCTTCTAAGAAGTTATGTTCAAATTCTTTTACTTTGTCGATGGGAACATCTCGTAATAAACCTTTTGTTCCGCAATAAATCAGTGCAACTTGTTTTGCAACGTCCATTGGATGATATTGGGGCTGTTTTAAGAGTTCCACATTTTTTCGTCCTTTGTCTAATACCAACATTGTAGCGGCATCCATGTCGGAACCAAACTTTGAAAATGCTTCTAATTCGCGATATTGTGCTTGGTCTAATTTCAGTGTACCAGCAACTTTTTTCATTGGTTTAATCTGTGCATTTCCGCCTACACGAGAAACAGATATACCAACGTTAATAGCGGGTCGGATACCCGAGTTAAACAAGTTCGTTTCCAAAAATATCTGACCGTCGGTGATTGAAATCACGTTTGTAGGAATATATGCAGAAACGTCTCCCGCTTGTGTTTCAATGATTGGAAGTGCAGTAAGAGAACCGCCTCCTTTGACTATTTGTTTAATAGATTGCGGCAAGTCGTTCATTTTTTTCGCTATTTCGTCAGACTCAATCACTTTTGCGGCACGTTCTAAAAGACGTGAATGTAGATAAAAAACATCGCCCGGATATGCTTCTCTACCCGGAGGACGCCTTAATAATAAAGAAACTTCACGATATGAAACGGCTTGTTTTGACAAGTCATCAAAAATTATTAACGCATGTCGACCTGTGTCTCGGAAGAATTCGCCAATTGCTGTTCCTGCAAAAGGTGCATAGAATTGCATTGCGGCAGGGTCAGATGCCGTTGCCATAACAACCACCGTATAATCCATTGCGCGATGCTGTTCTAATGTTTTGACAATTTGCGCAACCGTACTTCCCTTTTGTCCGATAGCAACATATATACAAAATACGGGGTCTCCTTGGTCGTAAAATTTTCGTTGGTTGATAATAGTATCAATTGCGATGGCGGTTTTTCCTGTTTGTCGGTCTCCGATAATAAGTTCTCGTTGTCCGCGTCCGATGGGGGTCATTGAGTCAACGGCTTTTATACCTGTTTGAAGTGGCTCTTTCACGGGTTGTCTGAAAATTACGCCCGGTGCTTTACGTTCTAAGGGCATTTCAAAAAGGTCGCCCGTTATGGGACCTCTACCGTCTACGGGTTCGCCGAGAGAATTAACTACACGTCCCAGCATACCTTCACCCGCACGAATTGAGGCAATTCTGCCCGTACGCCGTACTATATCTCCTTCTTCCATTAAATGAGTCGGACCTAAAAGTACGATACCCACGTTGTCTTGTTCTAAATTTAGTACTACTCCTGTTACTTTGTCAGTTTCGACCAATTCGTTTGCACGAACATTTGATAGTCCGTATATTCTGGCAGTACCGTCTCCAACTTGAAGTACTGTCCCGACTTCTTCGAGCCGCATTCCTGTTTGAAAATCTTCTATTTGCTTTTTTAGCAAAGATGAGACTTCTGAGGGTTTTATATGTTCCATTTAGCTAAACCTTTTGTGATTAATGAATCATTTTCTTTTTTAATTCGCGTAATTCTCCCGCTATACTTCCATCAGCCTGCTTGTCATCAATAATGATAATAAGACCTCCGATAATATCGGCATCTACTTTACATTCTAATTCGATTTCGGCATCTAATTTTTTTTCTAATATTTTCCTAATTTGGTTCTTATAGTTGTCGTCTATCGAAATAGAGGTAACAACTGTAACGCTTTTAATTCCTTGTTGTTGTCGGTATAAATAGAGAAAATTTCGGAAAATATCGTTAATTAACATTTCTCTTCTATTTTCGATAATAATTTCGATAAAGTTCAACATTGTTTCATTGAACATTTTGCCAAATACTGACCTGACCATACTCTTTTTTTGAGCGTCTTTGATAATTGGATTTTTAATAAAAACATCAAATTCGGCGGTGTCGTTCAAGGCGTTATAGAATTTCGTAGCGTTATCATAAAGAAAATGCTGCAAATTTCCTTGTTCTTGTCCAATTTGCAATAATGCTTTTGCATACCTCGTCGAAATCAATCCTCTGTTCATGACAATTTGTTTTAATTAAGCGAAACTTCTTGCAAGTGCCTGTTAATAATATACTTTTGTCTTTCGTTAGTAGCAAGTTCTTCGCGTAAAATTTTACTTGCTATATCGAGGGACAACATACTGATTTGCTGCTTGATGGCGAGGATTGCTTCTTTCTTTTCTCGTACCATCTGCTCGTGCGTTTGTTGTATAATTCGCGTTGCCTCGACTTGCGCCGTTTCTTTTGCCTCACGAATTATTTCATTTTTTAAGTCCCTTGCTTCACGGATAATTTCGTCTCTTTGACGCCTGCCTTCTTCAATTATTTCCTTTTGTTTAACGGAAATTTGTGCTAATGTTTCCTGAGCAGTTTCAGCATCTCGCAACGAGAATTGAATATATTCCTGCCGCACTTTTATAGCACGAAGTATCGGTTTCCACGCTACTTTCCTTAATATAAGGAGTAGTATTACAAACGTAAGCGTGGTCCAAAAGACTAATCCGGGATCCGGTGTCAATAGTCCCATGACTTAAATTTTTTAATAATGTTATAAAATAAAAGCGCAAACAACAATTGCAAACAATGCTGCACCTTCAATAAGTGCTGCGGCAATAATCATTGCTGTTTGAATTTTTGAACTTGCTTCGGGCTGACGACTCATTGATTCCATCGCCCCTTTTCCTATCAGTCCAATTCCCAGACCGACGCCAAAAATAATTATTCCTAATCCTAATGCTGTCATAATGAATAAATTTAAAATTATTTAATGATGTGCTTTATTTACAGCCATTCCTATAAAGAGTGCTGTTAAAAGCGTAAAAATATATGCTTGTAAAAATGCTACCAACAATTCTAAACAAAACATAACTAATGCCAAAATTATTGTTAATGGTGATGCAAAAAAACTTTTCATCACAAATATGATTGAGGCTAAACTCAATATTATTATGTGCCCTGCGGTGATATTTGCGAAAAGACGTAACATCAATGCAAATGGTTTTGTAAATAATCCTACAAATTCAACGGGTACAATAAATATTTTTATCAGAAATGGAATACCCGGTGCGAAAAATATATGTTTCCAATAATCTCTCGAAGCGAATATATTTACTGCTAAAAATGATATTATTGCCAATGTAAAAGTGAAGGAAATATTTCCGGAAACGTTGCTCGCACCCGGAAAGAATGGCACTAAACCTATTAAATTGTTGATAAGTATAAAACAAAACAATGTTAATAAATAAGGAACAAAAAAATCTGCTTTTCTTTGGTCTTCTATTTGTTGATAAACGATGTCGTCTCTAACGAACAATACCAATGGTTCTACCAATAATTGCACTCCTTGTGGCACTGAAAGTCCACCCCGTTTTATGTAACCTCGTGCTGCTTGTCCAAATATCAATAGCAAAAGGATTGCACCCATAAACATACTTGCAGTGTTTTGTGTGATAGAAAAATCTAACGGGTGCGCATTGATTATTTTATCGAAATCTGTAAAAACAGCACCTTCAGCATCTATTATCTCACCTTCTGCGTTTTTTATGTAGATATTTCCTTCTGCGTCAAAGAGTTCTCCGTTGGAATCAGTGATATAGAAATGTCCATGTTCATAAAGAACGTAATTGTCGCCAATTTTTACTATTTTATGAAGTTTTGACGACATAAATATATGCAATCCTTTGTGCCACAAAATTATAGGAAGAGGTAAAGTTATATTTAACTCATTCTCTTTTCCTTTATTAAAGGATATTATATTCCATTCGTGCGAGTCGCCGATATGGTGCATAATCAGTGTGGAGGCATCAAACTCATCGCCCTTTTCTGACCCTGATGCGAAAAGTGTTCCCGTAAACACTACGCAAATCAATAAACACAAAATTTTTCTCATTTTAGAGTTGTTCTAATTTCTAAAAAAAATTCTATAAAAAAAAACTTTTTAACTCCCTTAATACGAAAAATAATTCAAAATGTTATAAAAAATTTAAAAAAATATGAAAATTTTTTATTTTTTTTCGGGAGTAATGGTTACGCTTTGATTTGACATCGAACATGTCCCAGAAAAGAATGCACCCGGCTCGATGGAAAGTTTTCCAATTTTTATTTCGCCCGTAATTTTTGATGTCGATTTGAGTGAAAGAAGTTCTGAAACTACAATTTTTCCCTCTAATGTACCTGAAATTTCGGCGTTAGTACAAATGACTTCTCCTTTAATGAAGCCTTGTGCTCCTATCACGACTTTGCCTTTAGAATTGACATTTCCTGCGATATTTCCGTCTATACGAAAATCGCCAGTCGTTTCGATGTTTCCCGTTATTTTTGTTCCGGTCTGAATGTTATTCGGAAGCTTTGCTTCCTGTTCCTGTTGTCTCATAAATACTAATATTTATTTTATATTTCTTTTTAAAATTTCTAAATGTTTATCTTTTTTTGCCTGTCTCAATTTTTTGGCTGTTTCAGTATAAAATTGATGTTTAACAAAAAAATCATATTGATATTTTGTCCATTCCAAATAGGTAATATCTTTCTCAAACTCAACTACTTCTTTGAATAATTTATCTGAAAATTCCTGATAATCAGAGCGTCCCACATAGTCGAGGTCGGCATCTTTCATAATGCACTCTAATTTGTTTACAGGCTTTTCTTTATGTTTGGTTATTTCTATCAGTTTGACTATTTTGTCAATCTGCATAAAAGTATATTGATATGTAGGTAAAATTTCTTTTGCAAGTTCAATACTTTTAGATTCGTGGTTTGTGTATGAAATTAAAAATCCTGTATCGTGCATAAGTGCGGCTGTTTTGAGTATAAGCATCTCTTCTTCTGTAACTTTTTCGCCACTACCCAAAATTTCTATTTGTAAAATTACGTCTGCTGTGTGGTCTGCGGTATGGTAGGTCATTCGGGGAGATAGTTCGTTATTTAGACGTTCCATTATTACTTCTGTAATGTCGTCAAATCTGATATGTTGTAACCTTGTTAAAAATAGTTCGTTAGGTTTTTTACCAAAACCACCGACTGACAATTTTGGTAAAATATTACGAACAAAATACATATCAATTTCTCCTTTATATTTAATGGGCATTTTTCCTCTATATTCGCAGTCAAAAAAATCTTTAACAAGTTGGTAAGTCATTCCTGTTATATTGATTTCACCCGCAACTCCCGATGATTCCATCCTACTTGCAATATTCACCGTATCTCCCCAAATATCAATGTTTATTTTACTTCTGCCAACTTTTCCAAGCACAACAGGACCTGTGTGAACACCGATTCGCAACTCCCAAAAGTCGCGCTGGTCGGCTTTTTGATGTATCATGTGTTCCTGTATTTCTAATGCTGCGATAACTACTTCGATTGGGTTTGTGCTATTCTTTCGTGGAAGCCCGCCAGCAGCCATATATGCATCGCCAATAGTTTTGATTTTTTCTATTTTATATTTTTCGATAACATTATCAAATTGGAAGAAAAATTTGTCTAACTCGTCAATTAATCGGTCGGGATTAAGATGCTCCACAATTTTTGTAAATCCCTGTATATCAGCAAACAATACTGTTACACAATCATATTTTTTTGACGTAAATTTTTGCTTATCTGCCTTAGAAACAGGCATTTGAGTATCAAAACCCTCGTTAATCTCAAATGCTTTTTCTTTTAATTTTATATATTCGTCAACCCTCTTATCTACTTCTTCATTAAGACGCTTAAAAAAGTATCTTCTTGCAAAAAAGAAAACAATCGCCGCCATCACCAAAGAGGCTATTATCAATATAAAGTATAAAACCATTTTAAAAATAAAATTATTTGTATTTTCAGTTTAAACGTATTAAAAACATAAATGTTGCATTTTGGTATAAAAAATTTTTCTTTTCTTTGAGATTTTTGAGAGATAAATAAAAAATGTTTTGCACACATACATTTTTCTAAACAACCTTAGAACCTTATTTATACATTATTTTTCCAACAAAACAACCAAGTAGATGATAGATTCCATAACAAATAACCAAATAAAGAGTAAAAGAGTTCCAAAATTAATTCTCATAGACACCTCTTACCACCATTCTTTCTAATATTAATGCTGTTCTTGCGGGAATATATATTTTTATCTGGTGATTATTCTTGTTGTGTGGCAAAGGTTGTGAAAAATGAACAATCGAATCGTCAATTCTATCATAACCTCCAAATTCGGGACTATCACTATTCAAAATGGTCTTAAATTTCCCCGCTATAATTGGAATACCGTAGTCGAAATAAGAATTTGTTGGACTGAAATTAAAAATCATTAATAATCCGTCCCGTTCAAATGCTAATATTTGGTCTGTTTCGTTGGCAAGACAGAGTCGAATATCTGAATGAGTTAGCAATTTATATTTTTTTATTGTTTTTATCATTTTACAATCAAAATCGCCGAGCCATTCAAATTTAAGATTATTATTATCAAGTAAACTCCATTGTCGGCGCGCAAATTTGTATGACCAATCGTTTCCTTCACGAGGGAAATCAATCCATTCTGGGTGTCCGAACTCATTTCCCATAAAATTTAAGTAGCCCGAATAAGCCGTTGTTGCGGTCAAAAGACGTATCATTTTATGTAACGATAACGCCCTATCAATAATCAGGTTCTGCTTTTCTTTTGACATATAATCGTACATCTCTTTGTCGGCGAGTCTAAAAATTATTGTTTTGTCCCCAACTAATGCTTGGTCGTGTGATTCTGCATAAGCGACAATTTTTTCTTCAGGGCGGTGCTGAGTTAGTTCGTGGAACAAATGACCGACCGACCATTTTTCGTCTTCTTTTTCTTTAATAATTTTTATCCAAAAATCTGGAACTCCCATTGATAGCCTGAAATTAAAGCCAAGACCATCATTTTCTGGTGCAATGCCAATACCTGGAAAACCACTCATATCCTCGGCAACAGTGATGGCATCTGGTTTTATTGTATGAATAAGTTTATTTGCAAGCGATATATATGTAACTGCATCATTATCAATATTTTCGTTAAAATAATCAGAATAAGAGGTAAAATCTCGTTCCAACCCGTGGTCTAAATATAACATACTCGTGATGCCGTCAAATCTGAAACCATCAAAATGAAATTCTTCTATCCAATATCTGCAATTAGAAAGTAGGAATGCAATCACTTCATTTTTCTGATAATCAAAACATCGCGAATCCCAAGCGGGATGAAACCCTTTATCACCCGAATAAAAATATAAATCGTATTGTCCGTCGAAACGGCTAAGACCTTCTTCTTCATTCTTAACAGAATGAGAATGAACAATATCCATGATAACCGCAATTCCTAACTTATGCGCTTCATTAATAAGTTTTTTCAAATCTTCGGGTGTTCCAAAACGACTGCTAACAGCAAAAAAATTGGAAACATGATATCCAAAACTTCCGTAATAAGGGTGTTCTTGAACAGCCATTAGTTGTAAAACATTATAGCCTGCCTTTTTTACTCTTGGTAAAATTTTTTTTGTAAACTCATTGAAAGTTCCAACTTTCTCTTCTTCTTGTGCCATTCCAATGTGCGTTTCATAAATGAGAGGCATATCTGCAATTGGTTTAAAATCTTTATCTTCCCATTCAAAATTTTCTGAATCCCACACTTGTGCGCAAAAAAGTTTTGTATTTTCGTCTTGCATTGTTCGGGTAACGTGGGCGGGGATTCGCCAACCAGCACCCTCGTTCCAAACCATCCATAATTTATATAAATTGCCGTGTTTTAGCGTATTAACGGGAAGTATGATTTCCCAAACACCACGCTGTTCAATCCTATGAAGACGATATTGCCTATCGGCTTTCCAATTGGAAAACTCGCCAACAATGTAAATTTCTTTCGCATTTGGAGCCCACTCTCTAAAAATAAGTCGATTATTTTCTTTATGAAGTCCTAAAAATTTATGGGTTGATGCAAAATCATACAACGAACCAAATTCCGTTTCGATTTCATCAATTTTGAGACGGAATTGTTCACTTCTCGATTTTATTTGATGTTCATAAGGCTTAAGCCAATCATCGTATTCTATTAATTTCATCTGTTTATATTTTGTATATTATTGAAATTGATACTGAGTTTACCGAAATTGTTATTGAGTTTACCGAAATTGTTATTGAGTTTACCGAAATTGTTATTGAGTTTACCGAAATTGTTATTGAGTTTACCGAAATTGTTATTGAGTTTACCGAAATTGTT
>WRMI01000025.1 GCA_009777175.1 Marinilabiliaceae bacterium | reverse complement strand
ATTATCATCTATTATTTTAGGAGGTCCACGTGCCTTTATTATTTCAATAGTTACCATTGTAGGCCTTCCACAGCAGGGACAAATCCTGCGGTCAAATGGTTTAATAATGCCTTAACGGGAAAAAGATACTTGCCATCAAAACGTATATTTTTCCATTTTCCACTTTTTGGGTACCTATAATACTAATGTAGTTATATAATTGATTATCAAATATAAGTTTGTTCTACTAATTTTTTGAAAAAAATTTTTTCTGCTTTTTCTATTTGTAATTCAAAAAATTCAATTAATTTTGCAAAAATTTATATTTTCAATATTATGACAACAGATATTATAAAAGACAGCGAGAAAAGAAATAAAATAAGGTTTATATCTTTTATTATTCCCGAGTTTGCACGTTCTTTCAAAATGAATAAGCAAAAGGCTTACCGCTATTTAAAAACTCATGGCGGGCTTGATTTTTTATTTGAGCATTGGTGGGCTTTGCACACGGATAATCCTCTATACGCTGTAAGGGATTTGTATGATGTTTGTTATCAAAACGGAGGTTCAAAATGAAAGTGTACCACGGAAGTTACACAAAAATTGACGAAATTGATTTGTCAAAAGGTATTAAATCGTGATTTTGGTCGTGGTTTTTATGTAACAAATATTTACGGACAAGCAAAATTTTGGGCAAAACGCAAGGGTAGAAAGCAAAGAAACGAAGGCATTATTACCGAATTTACATTCCTTGAGAGTGCATTTACAAGCAATTATCTTAAAACAGTACGATATGAAGATTATTCTGAAGAATGGCTTGATTTTGTTGTTATGAATAGGGAAAATGACACTGATAAAAATTTGCACGATTATGATATTGTAGAAGGTCCCGTTGCCAATGACGATATTGCAACAAGAATACCTTTTTATCTACAAGGCGGTATCACAAAAGTTGAGTTTATCGAAGAATTGAAGTTTAAGCATTCTGTATCACATCAAATTGCGTTTTGTACACAAAAATCGTTACAGATGATAAAGACAGCATTCAACAAAGTAGATTTAAACGAAATGACTATTGATGATGCTATAGTTCAATCTCTTATTATAGATTTTGAAATGGCAGATTTTCAGGCGATAGACTTGTATTTCAATTCGAAAATATATTCTCGTTTGATAGATGAAAAAACCGAACTTTACAAAAAATCGTGGCAAGAGGTTTACGAAATGCTGAAAATAGAATTAAAAAACAAATTAAGACGGTGATTAATAAAAGAATGGGCAACGGCTAACGGAGCGGTTTTCACGCAAGCGGTGGTGTATGCCCGCCGACAGTTTTGTGGGATTTTGGAGTGTTCTGGTCCGCTCAAAAAGTTGTCAATCACCGCCTTCGCCAAGCCGTCAAAACGTTGGCTGCAATGCGGCGAGAGCGCGGTGGAAAATGGCTGTGAAACCAGACTGTTACAAACAAACGACCTGACATATTGAATAATTAATTAAAATTTTTGTAAAATGTGTAAAATAAAAAAAATGACACAAAGCAGATTGAATTTGAGGAATGTGGTAATGATTGCCTGCCTCGCAGTGACAAGTATAATGTTTTCGGGTTGCGACAAAAGCAATGACCCGAATGTAAATGGTAATATTGGAGGTAATGCTTCAACAATTACCGCAAATAATATAATCAATAGTTCGTCTGAAATTGCTACCGTTAAAGTTGTATATTCTTGGATAACAGAATATGATATATGGGAAACTGATGTAATAGATCAAACACTCTACAATGAAAATGGTTTTACATTAGAACTTCCAGCAAGTGGGTTAGACAAATACTTGTATTTACTTGCTGAGGTTGCCCCAAGTGGTATTAACATAAGTGATAAAACTGTAAAATGTGGGCTTTTTCAAGATATTGTAGCATACAATAGTGATGATAATAGTATTGGTTGTTTCTTTTTAACTGATGAAGAAGAAAACGGCGCAGTATGGGCTTATGTTGATAAAAAAGTTACCATAAAGGAGAATTTAAAGAAATTAACGTACATTACAAATATGACTACGATTTGAAAAAAGGTTGGAATGTTGTATATGTGAAACATACAGTAAGTTATAATAATTCAACTATAACATTTACAACACAAAAGCCATCGGGAGTAGATTACCAATGGTATTTTTACCCTTATGAAAATGAGTATCGCTCTGTTAAAGTCAGAAACAAAATCTGTGCTGAAAAGAAATTCTTTTTTAAAAATTAAAAGAAGATAGATATTTCTGAACTTTCTGTACGACTATTTTGCGCATACGGAAAGATTTTTGTCGAAAAATAAAATAAATTTACTACTTTTGCGTTCGTAGTAAAAAATTAAAGAGTGCATAAAATAAAACAAATAAAGCATAAAAACGGAATTCAACTCTCTGATACAGATCATGAAAGTGTTTTATTTTCCAATGTTTCTCATCTCATTGAGAACCGGAAATTCAATATTATTTCGGCTGCGAACAGTCATATAGTTTTGATGTTTTGGGAGATTGGTAAGTATATTAACTCCGCAATTTTGGGTATGGAACGGGCGGAATATGGCAAAAAGATTGTGTCCACGCTGTGTACAAAATTACAACAAAAGTATGGCAAAGAATATTACGTGCGGAATGTCAGACGAATGATGCAATTTGCTATACAGTTCCCTGATTTTGAAAAAGTGTCCACAGCGTGGACACAATTAAGTTGGTCGCATATTCGAGAATTGTTGCCACTGAAAACCACTGAAGAAAAACTCTATTACGCCGATGAGTTTCGTTGTGTACGTGAGCACAAACAATGAAAACCCTGTTGGATGAAAAAAGAGATTGATGAATTAAAAAAATAGGAGAATAGAAATGAAAAATATAATGAATAAATTACATGTTAGTATTTTAGCATTTGTTTTATCAATAAATTTACAAGCGCAAGAAAAAGGACATACCCGTTTTTCACTTGTTTTTGAGCCAATTATATCTTGGATGAAATCTGATGATATCTTAATAGAATCAGATGGACCTTTGGCGGGGTATAATTTTGGCGTAAAAATTGACAGATTTTTCGGTGAAAATTATGCATTTACAACCGGTTTGATGATCAATACTTCGGGTGGGAAATTGTCTTACCCTCCCGTAGAGTCAAATAGTGCATATAGTACGACCTATCGGCTTAAACATATTGAGATTCCTTTAGGTTTAAGGCTGCGTTCTGATGATTTACGTCGAATTAATATCTATGGGCGTTTTGGCTTATCGCCTCAAATTAAAATTCAAGCATTAGGTAGCGACGGAAGTTCAATTTCAGACGAAGTAAATTTGTTTGAATTAGGTTATCATCTTGGCGGTGGCATTGAATATTCACTCGGCAGAAAGAACGGAATTATTCTTGGGTTGATTTTTAACAACGGTTTTACCGATATTACTAAAAACAACGGCTTTAATGACAAAACAATTCTTAATTGCTTGGCATTAGAGTTTGGATTTATTTTTTAAAATACAGATGAAAATTGCGCTTGCTCAACTAAACTATAAAGTAGGTGACTTTAAAGGCAATAAATCTAAAATTATTGCCGCCATTGAAACCGCCAAGAAAAAAGAGGCTGATATAGTTATTTTTTCTGAACTTGCTATAACAGGGTATATGCCTTCCGACCTTTTGTTGAACGAAAAATTTATTAATAATGCCTTAACATCAATTAAAGAAATTTCAGAAAAATGCACAAATATTGCTGCAATTGTGGGTTGTCCAAGTATTAATAAAGAATTGGAACACAATAGGTTATTCAACACTGCGTGGTTTCTGCGCAAAGGAAAAATTTTACCATTTGCTCACAAAACTTTGCTTAATAATCATAGTGTTTTTGAGGATAATAGGTATTTTTATCAAAATCAGCAATTTAATCTGCTTTCTTTTAAAGGAATGTATATTGGAATTACAATTGGCGCTGATTTATTTGATGACCAACCTTTTGACAATCAATCAAATATTATAAGACAAAATAGTGTTTCACCAATAAAAGAACTTTCAAAATTGTATCCTGATTTTATTGTAAATATTTCTGCATTGCCTTTTTCGCACGACTTGCACAAATACCATAAAAATATAGTTTGTAACAATGCTGTTAGTTACAATTTACCAATTTTTTTCGTAAACCATGTTGGAGCTAATTCTGAATTAATTTTTGATGGTGGTTCAATGATAGTTAACGCAAAAGGTAACATATTTCAAAGGATGAAACTTTTTGAAGAAGACCTTCTTGTTTTCAATACAAAAGATTTAAATAAAGAAACAATAGAGAAACCAGACGGAGAAACAAAAGAAATTATGCTGATTTACAATGCTTTAGTTCTTGGTATTCGTGATTATTTTAAAAAATCGGGGCTCTCAAAAGCATTGATTGGGTTATCAGGAGGTATTGATTCGGCAGTTGTAGCAGCACTTGCCGTCAAAGCTTTGGGTAAAGATAACGTTCACGGAATATTATTACCCTCGCAGTATTCAAGCAAACATAGTATTACGGATGCGGTCTCTCTTGCTGTTAATTTGGGAATTAATCACAATATTATTCATATTGAAGATACATACAAGACGGTCGAGAATGCCTTGTCGCCAATTTTTAGCGGAATTGAAACTGATGTTACCGAAGAGAATATTCAAGCACGTATCAGAGGTATGATTTTAATGGCTTATTCAAATAAATTTGGGTATATTTTACTTAATACTTCAAACAAAAGCGAGGTTGCCGTTGGGTATGGAACACTCTACGGTGATATGTGTGGTGCTTTAAGCATTTTGGGCGATGTCTATAAATCAGGCGTTTACAAATTGGCAAATTTTATTAATTCCGAAAGAGAAGTGATCCCTTATAATACGATTTCAAAACCTCCCTCAGCAGAATTACGACCCGGCCAAAAAGATAGTGATTCACTTCCCGAATATATAATTTTAGACACTATATTATTTAATTATTTGGAACAAAACAAGAGTTTTGAAGAGATTGTTGCGTTAGGTTTCGATTCAATAGTTGTGAAAGATATTCTTAAAAAATTGTTTCAAAATGAATTTAAGCGTTTTCAGAGTGCTCCTGTTTTACGTGTTTCAAGCAAAGGGTTTGGAATAGATAGAAAAATGCCGTTAGTTTCACAATTTGGTTTTAATTGATAACAATAAAATGAATAAAAACATAGTCATAATTCCCACTTACAACGAAATCGAAAACATCGAATCTATTGTTGATGAGGTTTTAAATCAGCCAATTACCAATCTACATTTGCTAATAATTGACGATAATTCTCCGGATGGAACATCGTCAAAAATAAAAAGTATGCAGAAAATTTATCCTGAGAAATTACATCTCATTGAAAGAGTAGAGAAGTTAGGACTTGGAACTGCATATATTATGGGATTTCAGTGGGCGCTTGAAAATGGTTATGACTATATTTTCGAAATGGATGCCGATTTTTCTCACAACCCAAATGATTTGCAAAAACTTTATTCAACTTGTGTTATTGGAAACGCTGATTTAGCAATTGGTTCGCGTTATAAATCAGGCGTTAACGTTGTTAATTGGCCCATGGGAAGAGTTTTAATGTCATATTTTGCATCTGTTTATGTAAGATTTATTACAGGAATGAAAATTATGGACACAACAGCAGGCTTCAAATGCTATCACCGCAAAGTACTTGAAACTATTAATTTTGACAAAATTAAGTTCAAAGGATATGCTTTTCAGATTGAAATGAAGTTTAATACTTGGAAACACGGTTTTAATATTATCGAAGTTCCTATTGTGTTCACCGATAGAAAGCAAGGAACATCTAAGATGAGCGGAGGTATTTTTAATGAAGCACTTTGGGGAGTGGTCAAAATTAAACTTTACAGTTTTTTTAGAAAATATGAAAGTATAAGTGAATGAGTGAATGAGAGAAATGATCATTACCACTAACCACTATTTTTGCGTTTACAATTTTGTTACTTTGCGTAAAAATATATATTCTGAATATTCTGAATAATGTAGGCTAGGAAAACAAAAATTAATAGATAACAAAATAAACATCAAATACACTTTACAAATTTTATAAAACTCATGACCACTTATTTTTCTAGTACCCTTTAGTAGCAATAAAAAACATAAACGCACCCCTTTATTCCCGTAATAACCCATTTTGCCCTTTGCGTTCTCAACATTGCGTCTTTGAGTAAAAAAATCTAACCACAAAGTACACAAAGGTTTCACAAAGAACACAAAGGTAATTTTTTTAACCACTAATCACTATCCTCCTCCCCAACCCTCAAAATAACATCAAAAATACGTTTTCCTTTCCAATTTATCCATTGAGTTTCATGTAACATGGGGTCTCTTTTCTTACGGAAATCGTAAGTTATAAGATAACCACAATCCATATTTTTGGATTTAAGATAATCTGCAAGTTGTTCGTAGGCATCTTGGTGTTTGCTATCACCATACCACCGTTTTAACTCAATAATAAATTGTTGTTTTAGAAAATCTACTACTAAGTCCATTTTGCCAAAGTCGCGAGTTTCGGATTCAAAATGATAAAAACCTAAACCGTTGATTAACGGTTTTAAATAAGTGAGGAAAATAAGTTTTCCGTCTCTTTCGAGAAATTTTAGGTCTTTGTCGGTATATATTTCAGAATAATGCTTTTGGAATTTTCGTATGCAAAGTTCCATGTCGAATATTTCGTCTTTAATTATTTCATTTTTTGAGACATCGCGCACATTCCGAAATTTAGGAGTTGTTATGTTCCGTGATATAAAATAATCAGTAACAGCTATTTCAAAAATTTTATTGTGAATAGACAGCTTACTTCCATTTTTATCTAAAAAAGAGAACATTAACCCGACCTTTATTGTTGGGTCGTGTACGTTATAGGATATTTCCTTTTTATCTATTGTTAAAAAATAGAGTAAATTTTGGAGGTCTTGGTTTTCTTCAATTTTTTTAAATAAATCTTCGAAAAGAGTGCTATTTTCGTTAAGTATCAGTTTTATTGCTTCTTGAACGCCTTCGGCACTCCAATTCCTATCTAAATCAATTTCAATTAATTGACAAATTTTTGAAACTAAATAAGGGTATCCGCTTGTATAAAAACGTATTTCATGCGCTAATTCGCTAATATTCATTCCTGTATTATGGTCGTTTTCATATTCTACAAGCATTGTTTCAATTTCTTTTGCGGAAAAAGACATATCAATTTTAAAATCAACGGCAATATTCCATGGCGAGTTCACGGCACTCTCGCCCAAACTTGGAGTATAATTACCTTGTAAAATCATCTTCTGTTTCAGGTTTCTGATATCATAAACGCCAGCAAGAATGACGCTATGAAAAGTATAATCTTCTCCTGCGTTCCTAAATAAATATTTGTCACGCAACATTTTTAGAAACCTAACAAATAAATTATTATTTGATGCTTCGTCGGCTTCGTCTATCATCAGGACTATCTTTTTACCACTACTCCTTTCAGAAATGAAAATGTCTAATTTCTCAAAATCTGTTACATTTTCATCAAACCAAAGTTTTGCCTCTTCTTTATGTTCCAATAATAAAGAGCGATATATCCTGCTTAAAAATCCCTGACAAAATCCTTCTTCATCGGCAAACATTTTGTCTTTTGAATACTGAAAACTAATACTCGCACAAATATAACTACCCTCATCAATTAATCGTTTTTTTAATCTACCGATGGTGGTGGTTTTGCCATATTGACGACCACGATTGATGGTGAAATAGCTACTGTCCTCAACTAATAAAAAAATCTGGTCAATTTTTTCACTAATATCAACCATATAGTGCATATTAGGGATACAATTCCCCGCAACATTAAACTTTCTCATACTTTTTTGATTAAAAAATTTTTGCAAAAATAATAAAAAATTATAACATTTTTATTTTTTATACACTCAAACTTAAATATTTATTATACAATGAAACATATATTTATTGAAAAAATTGTAAACAGCGGACGATTACACATGCCCAAAAACACCTAATTTCACATAATTTTTTTTATTATCACTAACCACTAATCTTTGTGTTCCTTTGTGTATTTCAATAAATTCAATAACCAAGCCCTTTGTGTTCCTTTGTGTTCCTTTGTGGTTAGATTCTTATTTTAACGCAAAGGCGCAAAGTTGTGAACGCAAAGAACGTAAAGAATAACAATTAAACAAACAATTACGACTTTAGCGAGAAACCTTTGTTTTTAACATATTTTTTTATTTCTTGTGAATAATGCAAGCTAAATTTAAACAGAAAAAAACTATTTTTTTATAATATTAAAAAAAAAGATTATTTTTGCGCTTTAAAATAATGTTTTTATATAAAAATCTTTAAATTTGTTAATTTATGTTTAAAAAACACCCCAAAGGGTTATTATCTGCGGCGTTGTCGAACATGGGCGAACGCTTTGGTTTTTACACTATGATGGCAATTTTGCTGTTGTTTTTGATGTCTAAGTTTGGACTCTCAGGAGAAAAAGCGGGCATTATCTATTCTATTTTCTATTTTGCAATCTATGTTCTTGCCTTTTTAGGCGGATTGATTGCTGATAAGACAAGGAAATACAAAATGACTATTTTCATCGGACTTGTTTTGATGGCGGTCGGGTATTTTCTCATGGCAATTCCCACATCCACGCCGGTACCTCAGTCTTCGTTTACATTGTTATTAGCGATGACTTGTTTCGGTTTGTTTGTTATCGCTTTTGGTAACGGGTTATTCAAAGGGAATTTGCAGGCTGTTGTAGGACAAATGTATGATAATCAGGAATATTCCAAAATGCGGGATTCGGGTTTTTCGTTGTTCTACATGTTTATTAATGTTGGGGCTATGTTTGCGCCGCTTGTGGCTATTGGTATGCGAAATTGGTGGTTAGGCGCCAATGGATTCAAATACAATGCCGTACTTCCCGAACTTTGTCACGAATACTTAGGAGGTGTTACAAGGAATGCAGACAAACTTCAAGAATTGGCAAATACTGTTGGCTTTCAAGGAACGGATATGAGCGTTTTTGCTACAGAATATCTAAACGTTTTTACCACAGGTTTCCACTATGCTTTTGCTATTTCTATTATTGCAATGGGAATTTCAATGGCGATTTACTTGTTCAACCAGCGGAAATTTCCTAACCCTGCAACAAAGGAAAAAGCCGTTGGCATCCAGGAGGGCGACATGAGTATACAAGAAATTAAACAACGCTTGTATGCTTTATTTGCTGTATTTGCAGTAGTTATTTTCTTCTGGTTTTCGTTCCACCAAAATGGACTGACACTAACCATGTTTGCAAAAGATTACACTGATTTGAGTGGCTTTAGCATAAATTTGGGATTTGTGTTGCTTGAAGGCGCAGAAATTTTCCAATCAGTTAATCCGCTTCTTATTGTTTTGTTAACGCCTGTTGTTTTGTCGGTTTTTGGTGCTCTACGGGCAAGAGGGAAAGAACCATCTACCCCGAAAAAAATTGCTATTGGTATGGGTATCGCAGCAACTGCCTACGTATTGATGGCATTGGGTTCATTGGCTTTTCCTAACAAAGCAGCATTGGTAGAGATGGGTGGACTGCCGCAAGATCAGTTAATAACTCCATTTTTATTGATTGGTACCTATTTCATTTTAACGGTGGCAGAATTGTGTATTTCACCCCTTGGAATTTCATTTGTATCGAAAGTTGCACCGCCTAAACTTCAGGGGATGATGCAAGGTTTGTGGTTATGTGCCACCGCCGTAGGTAATTCGTTGTTGTTTATAGGAGCAATTTTCTATGAAAGTAAAGCCATTCCGTTGTCTGTTACGTGGACCCTGTTCGTTATAGCATGTGTCCTTTCAATGTTTACCATGTTATTTATGTTGAAATGGCTAGAAAGAATTGCTAAATGAGATAAATAACTAATATTATGTAACTCGAAGAAACAAAATAAATGTTTGAGAAAAAAGTAACCAAAAATGCTATTCTTGTAATAAGTTGTGCATGTTTGATGTTTTTTAGTTTTTTGGTTTATATATCTTATAATCAAATTATTATCAAAAATATTTTCTTTGGCATTTTTGTTGAGTTTTTTACTATTCCATTTATTATTCTATTATTAGTATTGCTTTGGATCAGCATACGTGAATTTCATTCAAGAAAATGGTCAATAAAATCTACATATTTTTTTTCAATGATAATTTTATTGATAACGGTGTCTTTGATTGTAATCGCAACACTATTAAACATTTAAAGAAATATTAAAGAAAGTTCAGATTTCAAGACCTCAAAAACGTTTGTTTGTTATTTTATGAGGAAAAATTTGTTTTGTATGAGAAACCAAAATGTCCTACATTTTGGTTTTTTTTATTGTTTCGCCTTACGCTCAACCAAATAATGCAATTCGGAGTATCTCCTAAAAGTACGGCATCTTGAGTTAGCAGGATCTTTTTTGGAATGTCTTGTAATTTAAGCTAATTGAAAATGCCAAGTCAGAATTTTTTATGTTTAATTAAAATTCTGTGGTAAAGTTTTTTACCATTAATCATTGCTGTTGGGTCATTTCCGATTAGAAATCCTTTTGCGTGCTCTTTGTTGTTTGTTTTTCCCAAGATTTCAAATTGTTCGGGACAATATTTATCCAAAAAACTAATTGGTACGCCCATTATTCCATCATAATCGCTTGGTATGGCATCCGTTGCGGGTATTTCAATTGCGTCATAGTTATCATATTTTACGTACAATTCTTTACCGTTTGATTTATAGCTATATCTTAAATTTTTTGACATTGTTTTAAGTGTCAGAGGCTGGTGTCTTCTGCCATGTTCGAGGTTTGTAAACCACCGAACACCTTTGACTCTAATAAATTTTTTTCCGTTTTCATCAATCCTGCATCCTGCAGCGTAAAGTGGATAATCGTCGGGAACGGCAAATTCCCTATCTCCGCTATGAATTGTTGCTCCCAACCACATTTTATTCTCTTTAATTAAATGAAAAACTTCCTTGTAGGTAATGGCGTTCATATTTCCGATAATCAAAAACTCTTTATTTGCCTCTGTTATCCAATTTAAAAATTCTCTAAACAATGAAAAAGGTGGATTTGTAACAATCATATCGGCTTCGTCTCTTAATTTTGTTATTTCATCGCTTCGAAAATCACCATCATCTTTTAATCGTGTTAAATTATTTCTATCGCTTTCGAGTAATAATTCAACATCGGATAAATTTCCCACTCCGTCTATATTCAAATCAGGGATTTCGGTAATTTCGATTTTGTGAGGGTTTTTGGTAGTTTTTTTTTCTTGGATTTTTGGGGAAAATAGAGAAACCTCTTTGTTGTCAAAAGGAGAGCCTACGTAGTATGTAGTTATAAGTTTTTTAAGTTTTAATTCTTGAAAATATAATGCAAAATATTTAAAAAAGTTGCTTTTGTAGGGGTCATCGCAAGGACAAAGAATTGTTTTTCCTTCAAAAACATTTGGGTTGTATTCCAAATAAACTTTAATCTCTTTTTCAATATCATCAAACTGAGTATAAAACTCGTCGTTTTTTGCTGTTCTTGCGTTTGATAAATTAGTGTTTGTCATAATTACTCATTTATTGATGACATTGTTTACCATTCACAGACTACTCGAAATCCAATTCCTTTAAAATCAGAGTACCACCATATACTTTTAGGTATTTGCGGGTCAGTTTTCAACCAATTTTCGTGTTCGGTAGAAAAGCGTGCGGCACAGCGCAAATCTTCGGGAGTGGAAAGATAATATCCTCCTCTAACAACATGTTCAGTACCCGTAGTGGGACCCTTTGGGTTTGCAATTTCACTATCAGTTTGCGAATATGCATCTGGCGCGTACCAATCAGAACAATATTCGAGTACATTTCCAAGCATATTTGTCAGTCCGTATGGGTTTTTTCTAACACGAGATGGCTCTCCTGTTTTGTTGCGGCTATTTTTTGCATAAGTAACAAAACTATTGATATTAGTAGTGTCAGCACCAAATATTTTTCTAAAAAAACCTTTGTCTGAAAAGTTTTTAGGGTCTCCTTCAAAAAAGTAAGGAGTTTTAGTATCTGCACGTGCAGCGTATTCCCATTCTGCTTCAGTGGGAAGGCGATATTTTTTACCGGTTTTTTGAGATAACCACAAACAAAATATTTCGGCAGCATAATGAGTCATCATAATTGCAGGACGGTCGTCCCCGCCCCAGCCCTGATCAGGAAAACCAAAAGGAGGAGTAGGTCCACTGATAGCATCAACTTCGATATTTGTTTTGTCTTTATTAAAAATATCAAAAATTGAATTTTTTGCTTTTTCGTTTGCTACCAAAACCTCTCTTGGCGGAATTCGACCTTCAGACATTGTTTCCGAATAGAACGCCCAATACATTTCCCAAGTAACCTCTGTTTCTGCAATAAAAAAAGGAGACAAAGAAATTTTTCTAACCGGTCCTTCGTTGTTTTTTCTAAATGGTTCATTTTCATAACTTCCCATTTCAAAAGTTCCGCCATCAATTGCAACCATATTGAACGAAACTGACGTTCCGGGTATCTGCTCTTTGAAACTAGAAAAATCATCAATTGCCGTTGCATTTTCAAATATTTGCCTATTCAAGTTCGACTGCATCGGAATTCCGACCATTCTTTCATGTTTAACATTTGGATTATAGTGTCCAACGCTTAAATGACAACTGATACATTGAAGGTTTAATTTTTTTTCATTTTTTTCGTAGTAAAGATGCGCAATAATTCCATCGTCGCTTAACTCCTTGGATAACAAATTGATATGACAAGACTTACACGATTCATTAAATACAAACTTAACCGCATTTTCTAATTGTGATTTAGCCTCCCAATCAAATTGTGCGCTATCTTTTGTGTAAAATGACCATAAGTCGTTTATACCTAATTTGATTTTTTCTGTATAATGAGCAAAACTATTCTTCGGTGGCAAATGACATTCCACACAATGAGTTACTGTTCCGCTTTTGTTATTTACGTGTGAAGATAATTGCCATCGTTGGTCGGCATCAGAATGAATATGACATTTTTGGCAATACTCATCGGTCGAAGTAATGTCCATTGTCCACGAAAAAATTGCAATAAAAGCACAACCTACTATAATTCCTGCAAGTAAAAAATATATTTTTGGTATTCCTTTTATGTTCTTATTATTTGTCATTTTTTTAGCCTACATTATTCATATTATTTATTTTAACGCAAAGGCGCAAAGTTGAGAACGCAAAGAACGCAAAAATAGTGTGGTTAAAAAGAAAAATTGTGTCCTATGTGTATTTCAATAAATTCAATGACCAAAACCTTTGTGTTCCTTTGTGGTTAAAAGATATTTTCGTTTTTTATGAATAATGCAAGTTAGTCAATAAAATTACAAAAGAACAATTTTTTTTTTGATAAAAACAACATATTGTAGACATAATTTAAACTTAAATATTTTTCAACAATATTAATAATTTTTGGTTATCAATAAATATTGTTATTTTTGCACCCCGATTTTAATACAAAAGAGATGATAGAATTAGTAAATACCAAAAAGGGGATGATTTTCCTTCTTTGTTTTCATTTTGCTTTGGGATTAGCCGTAAAATATGCAGCAGGAATCGCAGCACTTGCTTATGCGGGTTTATTTGGCATTTTTTGTTATGACGTGATAATCACTCGCGATAGGAATAGTCGTGCAGGTTTCTATTGTTTGTATCTAATGGGTATGGAAATGATATACCGTATGGTCGGTGCCCCTTTTTCGTGGGAATTAGGTAAATATGTATCCATTTTAATCTTAATAGTTGGCATGTTTGCGGGTAGAAGGAAATATATTTCTTATACTTTTCTATTTATGTTGATATTATTGGTTCCTGCTGTTGTTCTCGCCGAAAATCCTGACCCTGTTAGGCTCAGAAAGATGATTATGTTTGGAATTTCAGGACCGCTTTCGTTGGTATTTGCGGGGCTCTATTATTACCATCGACCTATTTCCGAAGAAAATTATGTAAACCAATTAAAATTTTCTTTTTTACCTGCTGTAACAATTTGTATTGCGTTAAGCATTGTCGCCAACATTGCCGACCTTGAGTTTAAAAGCCTTCAGTCAAATACTGCGGCATCTGGAGGCTTTGGTGCTAATCAGGTCTCAACTATTTTAGGTTGGTTTATTCTATTAGCTTTACTTGTAAAATTCAACAAAAACAAACTAACTCCATACGAGTGGCTCGATTGGACAATACTCTTTTATCTGCTTTTACGCGCATTTTTGACATTTTCAAGAGGCGGAGTTATGGGAAGCATTATGGCATTGGTGCTTTCAATGACTATCCTTTATTTAACAAGCAATTTATATAGAAAACAAATCAAAAAATTTATTCCATATATTTTTCTTGGAGCGATACTACTTGTGGTGGTTTTTATGGTTGCCGATAATATTACGGGTGGAATGTTGATGTATAGGTACAAAGGATATTCAACAAACGAAATGAAAGCAGGAGCAACAAAACACGAAGGAAGTATGCTGACTGGACGAGGAGAAATAATGGAAGGTGATTTTCAGGCTTTTAGAGATAACCCCTTTTGGGGAATTGGCGTAGGAATGGGAGAACAATATAGAGAAATGTTTTACGGAATGGCTGCTGCTGCCCATACCGAATATACTCGATTATTGTCCGAACACGGTACTTTTGGAATTTTGTTTATGCTTATCGGTATGATTATTTTGCCTATTGTACATTTTTTCCGAGAAACTGGATTAGTTGCTCGATATTTTTTTATTGCATTTTTATTTATTAGCATGTTTACAATGTTTCATGCCTCAATGAGACTCGCTTTACCCGGAATTGTATTCGGCGCAGCATTTGTCCATATAGTCCCCGCCAAAAAACCTCTACCTTTGCCAATTGCAGAAACAATCGACGGCTAAAAAATGCTTTGTGTCATTTGTGAAATCATTTTGTGAAACTTTGTGGTAAAATAATAGGGCTTTTCGGAGTAAATTCTATTTTCCAAAATGAAAATGAGTTATACCCATAATATCAAATATTTACAGAAAATAATAAAATAAATCTGAATTTTATTCTACAGTAACACTTTTAGCAAGATTCCGCGGTTGGTCTACGTTTATTCCCTTTAAATCTGCAACATGATATGCAAGTAATTGTAGTGGAATTACAGACAAAAGGGGTCGCAGCACGTGTAATGTTTCGGGAATATAGATAACATGTTCGGCTAAATCGCAGATTTCTTTGTCGCCTTCGTTGGCGATTGCAATTATTTTCCCTTTGCGACTCTTAACTTCTTGCAGGTTTGAAATCACTTTATCATACATAAAATCTTTTGCGCAAATAGCAACAACGGGCATATTTTCGTCTATAAGTGCAATGGGACCGTGTTTCATTTCGGCTGCGGGGTAACCTTCTGCGTGAATATATGAAATTTCTTTTAATTTCAATGCTCCTTCGAGCGCAACGGGAAATTCAAATCCTCTGCCGAGATACAGTGCGTTTGTTGAATTGAGCATAAACCTTGCTATTTCTCTTATTTCAGCGTTTTTATCGAGTATTAATTGGATTTTATCAGGTATTTTTTTCAACTCATCAATATATTTTATTCCGTCAAAAGGTGATAGATGCTTGATTCTACCGAGTAATAATCCTAATAAAAATAAAACCGTAACTTGTGATGTAAATGCTTTTGTAGATGCTACTCCAATTTCAGACCCAGCGTGAATGTATATTCCGCCGTCTGTTTCTCTTGCGATTGTACTTCCAACCACGTTTGTAATACCAAACACCATACCACCTTTCACTTTCGCTTCTCTTAAAGCAGCAAGTGTATCCGCAGTTTCACCCGATTGACTTATTGTAAAAACTAATGTATTTTCAGGCACAATAGGGTTTTTGTATCTATATTCGCTGGCATATTCAACTTCAACGGGTATTCTCGATAAATATTCAATAATATATTTTCCAATGAGCCCTGCGTGCCACGATGTTCCGCAACCTATCAACTGTATCTTTTTTACATTCCTAAATGCGTCTTTATGAACACTTAAGCCCCCAAGTCGTGCGGTAGCATTTTCATCTGAAACTCTTCCTCTGAAAGCATTGGCTACTGAAATTGGTTGTTCAAATATTTCTTTGAGCATAAAATGCTCATATTCACCTTTATTAACGCTCGAAATATCCCAATCAATGGTGGTTATTTTGGGAGATTTTATTTCATTATTTATTGTCGTTATTTCGTAATGATTGTTGCTTATCTTTACTATTTCGCCATCTTCAAGATAAATAACTCTTTGAGTATGAGCAACAATTGCTCCAACATCGGAAGTTACAAAAAATTCATCATTTCCAATTCCCAGAATCAAAGGACTTCCCTTTCGTGCGGCAACAATTAAATTGGGATGTTCTTGGTTTATAACAGCAATTCCATAAGTGCCTTCTACTTGTTTTAATGCCTGTTGAATACTTGCATAAAAATCATCTTCTGTTTTATCAGATGATTTGTAAAAAAAGTCAATTAAATGAACTAATACTTCTGTATCTGTTTGGGTAACAAATATATAACCTTTTGATTCTAATTGTTCTTTCAGTTTTTTATGGTTTTCGATAATGCCATTATGAACCAATGCAATTTTATTGTCAAAGTTTGTATGAGGATGTGCATTTATTGCCGTTGGTTCGCCGTGCGTAGCCCATCGTGTATGCGAAATGCCCATATTACATTCACATTCAGCAGTACTCCACTTAATCGATTGTTCCAATTCTACGATTTTCCCTTCCTTTTTTTCTATCAATAAATTACCAATATTATTGATAATCGCTAACCCTGCGCTATCATATCCTCTATATTCTAATCTTTTAAGACCTTCAATCAAAATTGGAACAGCGTTTCTTTTTCCAATATAACCTATTATTCCGCACATATTATAATGAATTTAGCATGGATTTCCATGCAAATAAGTATTCTCTTTGGTAATAACGGGTCCTGTGCCGCTATCAGAAATTGTAAAACGTGAAATACGGTTTTCAGGATTCACAAAAGGTTTGTTTTGAGGTTGTAGGTCTGCGTTATCTTTATTTAATAACATTCCTCTTCTTTTGTATGCGGGCTCGCTTTCAATCTTTTCGAGTAATTTTTCGTTGCTCAAATCTTTTGGGTTAATTTTTCTGATGGGCTGAACTGCGTAACCAATAGTGGCTGTTTCAACGTCTAAAAGAGGTTCAACTTTTTTTTCAGCATGTCGTTTATCTTCGGAACTACCATAAAACTTATTGATATTTAAATCGTTTTCTTTGTTTTCATTGTCAAAAACCATAACCCGCCGAGGACTCTCTTCTTTATAATCATTACTGCTTGTTTGATTTTTTTCAATAATAAAACTGTCATTATCAGTTTCCATAACGTTGCCTTCTGAGTCTAAAACATATCGTTTTTTGTGATTTTTTGGGTCGTCGTCATCATTTGTGATAACGTGGTCAGAGGAAAATCCTGTGGCAACAATAGTGATATTAAGTTCGTCTGTAAAATTTTTATTAATATTCATACCCCAAATAATTGAGGCAGAATTTCCTACAATATTTTGCAAGTGGTCGATAACATAGTCAAGTTCACCCATTTTAAGTTCTTGTTCTTGTCCGGAAGAAAAATTAATCAGTATATCTTTTGCGCCGTCAATGCTGTTAAAGTTGAGCAAAGGCGATTCTAATGCTGACTGAAGTGCTTCCTGTGCCCTAAATTCACCGCTTGCGATGCCGGATCCCATAATTGAGACACCGCTATTTTTCATCACCGTTTCAACATCTGCAAAATCGATGTTTACATATCCGGGAATGGTAATAATTTCGGCAATTCCTTTGGCGGCAATTGCTAAAACGTTGTCTGCTTTCGCAAATGCCTGACTAAGTGGGAGGTCTCCAAACAAGTCGCGTAACCGTTCATTATTAATTAATAGAAGGGAGTCAACATGTTTTTCCATTTCCAAAATTCCTTCAATGGCTTGATTAACACGTTTATATCCTTCTCTACGTAGAGGTAGCGTAACGATACCAACAGTAAGTATTCCCATTTCTTTTGCGGCAGAAGCAATTATGGGGGCTGCGCCTGTACCTGTACCTCCGCCCATTCCTGCGGTAATGAAAACCATTTTAGTTCTATTTTCTAGAACGCGTCTCACGTCTTGAATATTTTCAATTGCTGCGTCGCGTCCTCTTTGGGGGTCGTTACCAGCACCTAATCCTTCGGTAAGTGTAACTCCTAACTGAATTTTGGTACATATTGGACTGCTTGCCAATGCTTTTGCGTCTGTATTGCAAATTACAAAATCAACATCTTTGATGCCGAGATTGTACATATAATTAACGGCATTACTGCCTCCTCCGCCCACGCCGATAACCTTTATTATCGAAGAACTTTCCTGCGGCGGAAATTCAATATCTATTAAATCATCCATATTTTTCTATATTTTTTGTAAATTTTGTTTATTATTTATATTGGAAAAATCATTCTTAGTAGTGTTTCAGCACAATCTCCGCAACCCTGTCAACCTCACTTAGGCGCATGCCTACAACTCGAAAAACATATTCACTTAAACGCACAATTTAATATTATGTTGCATTTTTTTGGAAAAAATAATTTTTCTTGTTTTCTTAGAGGGTTTCGAATCATAAGTTCTCAATCATTAATAACGAGTCCCGTTACCAATCCATGAATCAAAAATAGAGGCAATGTATTGAAATGACATTAGCCTACATTATTCATATTATTTATTTTAACGCAAAGGCGCAAAGTTGAGAACGCAAAGAATAAAACTAAAAAAATCAATTGCGATTTTAGCGAAAAATCTTTGCGACAATGTCAATTCCTCAATTTTTTGCAGAAACAGTTTGTTCATCTCTGCAAGTCCAAAGTCTTTCATTTATTCGCATCAAAACTAGATCTTCAATTATTTACTTATGTTAGCAAAAACAATTTCTTGATTCTGCTCGTTTCGTAAAATCAATTTACTTTTTGTAGAAGAATACGACATTTTTCCGTTAAATGTAGACACTAATTGTTCATCAAAATTTCTTTGATGTTCTAATGAGTTATGAATTTCCGTCCATTCTCCGTAATGACTTATAATGATATGACTTTCCGAAACAATTAGGTAACTTCCTCCAGCATAATTAACACTTGTATGCATTTCAAAAATTGAATCACCAACAAATTTTAATATATATGCATCTTCTCTGAAAGTCTTATCCGACGGAGTGTTAAAGCGTTTTCCTTCATTTGTTACTGATTGTACTATCCATTCATTTTGCAAAAAATCAATAGACGTTTGTTCATTTACCTTTTTACAGCTGTTCAGCAAAAACAGTAGTGAAAAAAATAATATTGTTAATTGTTTAGTTTTCATCTCTGCATGTTTGATTACTGAACAATAATCCTTCTCACTGCTACTTTTTCATGCATTGAAATTTTAACATAATAAATTCCCGAATTCAAATCGGTACGATTTATATATACTACCTCTTCGTTGCAATCTACAAAACCCAGCAAACCACCAGAGTTATTAAAAATTTCTAACGTGTATGGCTCTATTTCACCTCGTATGTGTACGGTAAAATTTCCGTCATTGGGGTTGGGGTAAACAATAAAATCAACGTCAGATGTATCATTAGTTTCTGTTTCAACTGCTAATTCCAAACTTTTTAGAATAGAAACTTCATCATCATTGTCAGTTGAATCATCTCCTCTGCCCTGTACACCTCCTGCGGTTATTCTCACATTTGAGCCTGACTTTGCTGTAAAATTAGCTAGAATAACAGATTGCTGACCATGAATTCTTACGTTTGTATTAGGTTCAATTGTTGTGTTAGAAATAGCAACGCCACAACCCGCCAAGATGTGTGTCCCTGTATTGTAGGTTCTGTTGATGATTGATAAGTTGCAGCTTTTGCCATTTATAGATGTTGGATTTGTACCCAGAGGGTCTAACCAATCACTTAGCCTTGTAGTTGAAGTTCCGCCGCCGGTCCAAGAAAGATCAAAACGACCATAATACATTATAGCATTCGGTGGACAAACAAGGATACCTCCATGTAATTGCCCTATTACTCTATTATTTTGATTGAATAATGGTGAACCCGAGGAACCCCCTTCTGCCGTACCACATGTAAAATCAACTCTCCAATGAGTATTGGCAGGAGAAGTACCCCCCATACAAATTCCAGTATCAGGGTCTCGGTCCCAGCAAATGGTTGAAGTATAATTATTTATAGTTCTGTTTGTTAACGATATTTTTTTCTGTGATCCTCGAGGATGATGAATACCGGCACCACTTGTGGCTGATGTAGTTGTTCTATCCCAACCTAAATAAAAAACAGTTACATTGGGATTCATTGCAGGGTGCTCGATTAAATTTAACAACATAAAGTCAGTTTGTGCTCTTCTTGCCAATATATTAGCACCCGTAGTTGTTTTATTGTAATCTGGTGATGATACGCTGTTACATGGCGCTTCATAATTCCAATAAAAAACCCATTGAGTACTATTTCCTGAAAAACAATGATCTGCAGTAAGAAAAATTGGACGATTATCATTAGCAGTAGTATTGAGAAGGGCTCCTGTACAATAATAACCACCCATTATGAAAAGAGCAACTGCTCTTTTTTCATTGGCACAAACATTTCCAATAGGACAAGTAACATCATTGTGGCAGGGCAATAAATCGGAATGATTGTCCCTGTTTTGATTTTTTTCTTTTTCATCATCATAAATATTACGGTATCCACTAATTACATTACATATTGAAATAATGCCATTTTCTTCCGTTCCGCTTGGTTCGTAATATTCCAAAACTATACTGTTTGTAAACAAAAAACCCGTGGCAAATCCCGTGATATTTTTTTCATTGTCACCCTTATTGTTTTCCGAAGTAAATGCTCCTATATGTTGTTTCATATCTTCTGAATAGATAAAAAACTTAGCGCTATCGGGTAACCAAAATTTATCGTACAACAAATTCAATGAAAGAGCATCGGGACTATATATCCTTAAATTCCATAGGCGCCCGCCGTCTTTTGTTTTTTGCCAAAAGCCTGAATTCGAAAGTGACAACACCACATCGTGAGAGAATCCAAAACGGTATGGTATAGATAATCCTTCATTTGCCAAATCTTCTTTATTTATGGTTTCCATATCAAGATTTGGTAATAAAACTTCAGGAATTTCCGAAATTAATATCTCATTTCCACTTCTCCAACTATAAGGTATTTCTTCTGTACTTAACTGCGCTTTTATTGCAATACAGAAAAATCCTAAAAATCCTAATACTATTATGTGTTTCATAATCATTTTTTTATTTTAACTTCAAGTTCTGCATATAAAGTAAATCCAACGTAATCTGAAAAATTTGATAATTCAGATGATAATCCAAATTTTTTTCCATAACGATATCTTCCTTCCTTATCAATGGCTAATGAACCCAATGGAGATTTTAATGTTTCACCAGCTCCAAGTATAATTTCAACAGATGAAAATGCGCAATCACATGGAATTTCAATCCAATTTTCGTTTTCAAAATATTCAAAAATATATTCGGTTCCAAATGATAATATTCTTTTTGTATTATTTTCAAGTATCTTTTCAATAGGTTCATTAAAATATCCACTTTCAGGCGAGTAATAAAATCTTACAAATTCATTTTCATTTAAATAAAATATTCCTTCATTTGTGGTTGAATATACTTTTAATTGTATTTCTTCATTATCAACATTTTTATCTGGATTTTTACATCCTCCAATAATACATCCTCCGCATATAAGCAGGATGATTGATAACATTTTAATCTTTTTTAGATTTTTCATTTTTTTGTCTCCTATTTTTTTAATTATTAAAATTGCTGTATTTTAAAAAGTAAATAATTTTTCTTTTCGTTACAATACAATCTTAATTCATTTTCTTGTAAAATAAAAGATTTTACAGAATAAAAAAGATTGCAAAATAGTTGCCCATCACCTCTTTCGTTTATTTCAGTTCCCTTAAATTCAGTAATACGCATTTCTTTTGTTTCATAATCAACTACATAAGTTCCTTCTATTTGATTTGCAGAAGAAAAACTTAAAAAGGTAGAAGATGAATCAAATGTAAGGGTATAGCACTCATCACAATCTTTTGGTTCAAGAATTTTCATATCGCCTTGTTCATCGACAATACCAACTAATTTCCATTTAGTTTTTTCTAAAATTCGCGTTTCTATTGATATTTCTTCATTATCAACATTTTCATCTGGATTTTTACATCCTCCAATAATACATCCTCCGCATATAAGCAGGATGATTGATAACATTTTAATCTTTATTAGATTTTTCATTTTATTGTCTCCTATTAATTATTTATTTAAAAATTCTTTTTTTAACTCATCGAGGACTTTTTGTTGCGTTTCATTCTCTTTTTTCAGTTCAATCACATAAAGCGTCAACTCCTCAATCTTTTGCAGCAGCAGTTTGTTCATCTCGGCAAGACCTATCACTTCGTCTTCGTCCATTTGTGCAGCACTTGGGAAGTCAGGCAAATGGCGGTTTTCTTTTATAAATTGCTCTACTTCTTCAAGTGGGCGCAGTTCGTAATCTTCGTCAAAAACAAAATCGGCATTTATTGGTACTACTCTAACTTCGACTGCGCGGATAATGCCGGCTACTTCTAACAATTGGCGTGGAGTATTAGTGCCGATGCCAACTCTGCCGTTAGTAAGAATGTTTAACCCATTTACACAATCAATTACCAAATCATTTGCAGGCAATGAAGTTAAAAATGGCTGATTACTATGCGCTGTCATAGCACCGTTCCGTCCTTTAAGTGTCTGTTTGAAAAAAACTGTTACATCGCCTAATGGTATCCTTATATACAATGCTACATTCGTCCCATTTCTTATGGCTTTTACATTTTCGGCTCCCAAATTTGAGTCTAAAAGTAAAAGATTATAAAAATTAACCGGGGCTGGTGATCCGTTTGAGTTTTTAAACCTTGCTATTATTGTACCATAATAAAAGTGAGAACTGCCCGCTCCAGTTCCCATAAAGTCAATTACTGTTCCCAAATCTTCCCAACCTGCCGTTATTGTACAGTCAGCTATTTTGGTCCATTTATTCGCATCTGATGTTGATGTTGAACTAGTCTTATGTAATTGGCTCAACAATTGCTGTTCAATTGTTTGTCCGTGCATTTGCACTGTGAAATAACAAAGAAACACCATAACTGTGATATTTATAAAATGTCTGCCTCCTTTTTCAGACGTTAAAGGGTTAATACTACTCGTCTGGCTTTTCGAACTCCGCCCGTTTTTTAAAATGGTATCTGTTTCCATTGCCCCGCTCTGATTGGCGACCGCTGTCTCTGTTACTAATCTTCTAATTTTCAACATACAAATTTTTTTTACTAATTAAACAATATGTTGCATTTAAGCCTTTTTTGTACGTTTTTCAATTTTTTGGGTACTCTTCGGCTTGCCTGCAACTTGAAAAGTATATACACTTAAACGCACTTTTTTATATTATGTTGCATTTTTTTTGAAAAAAATAATTTTTTTTTGTCTTCTTAGAGGGTTTCGAATCATAAGTTCTCAACCATTAATAACGATTCCCGATTCAAATCCCTAAGTCAAAAATAAAGTCTAACTCTGGGTATCCTAAGTGGCACTCCTATCAGAGTGCAGTTGGCACGTGCAAATTTTCCAAAATATCAACACATCCAATACATAACATCAGAATTTTTTACATTTCCGTATCTTTTTCTTCGAACATACTTACTAAATTCTTTTTAATAGTTCCGACAAATCTTCCTGCAAAATCGCCAACAGGTACTCTCATTCTATTTTTATTTTTGTTTTTTTCTTTTTTCGTATCTTTTTTTACGAATGTTTTATCGTCAGTTTCTGGTTCGGGGAAAAGTTCTTGTTCAAAATATTTTGGCGTAACATATAATGGACTACCTATCATCAAACCAACAGCGGTAGAATATAACGGTAATTCATTACGAGGAATGGTATCATCTTTGAAAAATTGGTCTGGATATCCCATCCTAACATCTAATAAAGTATGGTATTTAATCAATTCAGCAATATATTTCAGCAATGCACCACCTCCTGTAATAACAATCCCTGCGCCTAATTTTTCATAATATCCTGATTCTTTAATATGAAACAACACACACTCGATAATATCTTCCATTCTTGCCTGAATTATACAAGATAAATTTTTAGAAGAAATCTCTTTTGCTTCCCACCCTTGAATACCGGGTATGGAAATCACTACTTCGTCGCTTTCTAAATTTCCTATTGCGGAGCCGAATTTCACTTTAATTGCTTCAGCATGTTTTTGAACTAAACTGCAGCCTTCCCTAATATCGTTTGTAATAATATTTCCACCTAAGGGAATAACCGTAGAATACCTGATAGCACCTTCGTAAAATACTGCTAATTCGGTAGTTCCGCCGCCAAAGTCGACCACCACTACTCCTGCTTCGCGTTCTTCTTCGCTCGAAACGGCGTGCGCTGATGCAAGGGATTCAAGCATTACTCCGGCAAGTTTCAAATTTGCTCGATTAATACATTTTTCAATATTTCCGATGGCGTTCACGCGTCCGATAACTACGTGAAAATTACCTTCTAACCGCTCGCCAAGCGTACCTATCGGATTCTTTTCTTTCATTTCGTGGTCTACGCTATAATCTTGAGGAATAACGTGGACTATTGTTTCACCCGGCTCTGTCATTACACGAAAGCCATCCCTTCGCAACTGCTCTACATCGTGGTTTGTAATAACTGCACCTTTTTTAATAAACCTGTAACAGCGCGTAGAATGGCTTCGCATTGAATAGCCCGCCATACCTACATAAACGTCTGTAAGAATGATATCTAACCTCTCTTGTAGCCGATTAACTACTTCTGATATTGCTTTTACAGTTTCGTCAATATTGGAAATTACTCCACGCTTAACTCCAATTGATGCAATCTTTTCTAAACCAATTACTTCGAAACGACCGAACTTATTTTTTCGCCCCGCTATCGCTACAATCTTTGTTGTTCCGATATCAACCGCACCTATTATTTTATTTTCTGGATTCATATTCTTTTATCTTTATATTTGTAACCTGTTCCGTGAACATACTATTTGGTCTTTATATTTTAAATTTATGACTTTATATTGATTCCAAGTTTTTGGATTCGTTTGCTTGTAAAATGCTTTTAAATTTCTAAATTTATTTTCAATGTTTGATGGGGTTCCGAGCAGAATTAAATGATCTCCTACACGCGGCGATAAAATATATTCGTTATTTCGTTTTACATAAATCTGTTCTATTTGAGCATCCCAAAATGTGTCGTTTTTAATAAAATTTGCCACGTTCATAAGGTCGTCTGTGTTGTTTGGTATTGAGCCATTCACTACCAACGAACGAACATTGAATTTATTTGATGCGGGTATTTTGTGTCCGGTTTTATCTAAATAATAGGAAACACTTCCCGTAAATACCCTAACAACAGGTTCATATTGCAAAATTCTTATATTTAAGATACCCTTTGGATTACTGAAAATATGGCATATTTGGATTGCAGGATGTGTTTGCACGGTTTCTTCCATTGCCCGAAATTCCATTTCTTTGATGGAACTTCCAACAAGGTCAGGATAGGTGTCCAAAAACATTTTTTTTAACTCATTTTCTGTTACAAAACGGTTAGAAAGGCTATCAACTATTGTAATCTTTATGCCGGTACATACTAAATTATTGTTCTTACGGGATAAAAAAACAGCAGCAAAAATAAGATATAAAACAATTAAACCCCATAAAACCAAACTGATATACCTTTTCATTGTACAAATATTTTTTCTTTTATATTTCTAGCCACGAATTACAGAAATTTTCCTCTCATTATAGTTAGCCACGAATTACACGAAATCGCACTAACATTTTATTGTGCGGTGAGGGCAAACACGTAGGTTTGCCCCTACTAATCACTAACTTTCTTCTTTTATTTCTGCAAAAATTTTTGCAAAAGTAATAATTTTTTTTAAAACTATGCAAAAAATTTGTTAAAAAAAGTAAAAAATTTTATCTGCATTATTCATCATATTTATTTTAACGCAAAGGCGCAAAGTTGAGAACACAAAGAATAAAACTTAAAACAATCAAGTGTGTTTTTAGCGAAAAACCTTTGAGACCTTTGCGTTTTAAAGATATTGTTGTATGTAATGAATGTCGGGAGTACAATAATAACGGAATCCCTTATTTTTCCAGGATCCCTTAATAGCTATAAAAAACATAAAAAACAGCCCCTTATTCCCTTATTTTCAGTTGAATAAGGGAAAAAGGGAGGCTTGTTATTTTTTTTATAGCTACTGAGAGAGCTTTGAGATTTTTTTTTAAGTTAAATTGAAACATAAAACATTGAAATACAATAATATAAAAATTATATAAAAATTTAATGGGTAAATAATGATTTTATTTCAAAAAAACATTGTAACTTTGCAATTTATTTTAGATAGTGGTTAGTGGTTAGCGGTTAGTGGTTAGTGGTTAAAGATTAGAGATTAGTGGAAATCAATAAAATAATTAGTGGCTAAAAAATAAATATGAAAAAAATTAATGAAACAGAAAACAAAGTAGGTCTGGGGACTCTTCCCGTTTATTTGACAGCAGCATCAACAATAATGGGTGCTATAATGTTTTTGCGTTTTGGAATGGCAGTAGGCGAGTTAGGATTTTGGGGCGCTCTTTTTTTAATAATATTAGGGCACATGATTACTATTCCAACTGCTCTTGCAATTTCTGAAATAGCAACAAACACACGAGTAGAAGGAGGTGGTGAATATTTTATTATTTCACGTTCCTTCGGACTTAAAATCGGCTCAACAATAGGTATTGCACTTTATTTTTCTCAGGCAATTGGAGTAGCGTTCTACATCATCGCTTTTACAGAGGCTTTTGAGCCAATATTTAATTGGGTTCACGCCAATTTACACTTTACATTGCACCGCCAAGTGATTAGTATTCCCGCACTAAGCATACTAGCTTTTGTAATGTTAAGAAAAGGGTCAGGTTCGGGATTAAAAATGTTATATATTATAACAATGATATTAATTGTGGCATTGTTGTTCTTTTTTGCGGGAAAACCCATTGATCCCGGTGATGACGTTTTGCGAGAACCCGGAAATAACTTCTTTTTTCATGGACACAATTTTTTTATAGTATTTGCCATCTGTTTTCCTGCCTTTACGGGAATGACCGCTGGTGTGGGACTAAGCGGCGACCTGCGAAACCCCGGCAAATCAATTCCGCTGGGTACAATGTGCGGTACTATAACCGGCTTAATTGTCTATATATTGATAATATGGAAGTTATCTGTTTCTGCATCTCAAGCCGATTTATTAGAAAAACAGCTTATCATGTCTGATATTGCATTATGGGGAGCAATTGTTATTCCCATTGGATTAGCAGCCGCAACGCTATCATCCGCAATAGGTTCAATATTAGTAGCACCGAGAACACTGCAAGCATTAGCAAGCGACAAATCATTCCCCTCAAGGCGTATAAATTATCTCTTTGCCAAAGGAAAAGGCGAGAAGCACGAACCTTATAATGCATCTATTATAACAATAATTATTGCCGCAGTTTTTGTCAGTATGGGTGATATTGACGCTGTTGCGCAAATTATTTCTATGTTCTTCCTTATTTCTTATGGTACTTTGAATCTTATCTCTTTTTTAAATCATTTTGGATCACCGCCTTCATATCGCCCTCGTTTTAAATCGAAATGGTATTTTTCTCTCGGAGGATTTTTGCTCTCGGTATGGGTAATGTTTCAGATTAATCCTTTTTACACATTCCTTTCATACATTATTATTGTGATTTTCTATCTTGTTATCGAAAATTATAATAAAGAACAAAAAGGGTTGGTTAATATCTTTAAGGGTGCTCTTTTTCAGTTAAACAGGTCTATTCAAATATATATGCAAAAACATCAAACAAGTATGGATAGCGAGGAGTGGCGACCTGCCGCTATTTGTATTTCGCAAAATTCGTTCAAACGTGAAAAAATACTTGACCTTATGCGATGGATTAGCCACAAACACGGCTTCGGAACATATTTTCATTTTATTGAAGGATTTTATGATAAACAAACTCATATTGAGTCCCAAGAAATTTTTAAAGAACTGATTGCCAGCATGAAAGAACAAGTTAGCACACTTTATATTGACACAATGATTTCGCCATCCTATACTTCTGCTATTGCTCAAGTTATTCAATCACCCTCTATTTCGGGAATGGAAAACAATATGGTTGTCTTTGAATATGATAAAAATAGACCCGAAGAATTAACTAAAATTATGGAAAATACAAACCTTGTGAGAGCAGGTGACTTTGATATTTGTATTTTTAGAAATTGCATCGCTCCCATTAAGTTCCGAAACGGGATCCACGTTTGGATTAGGACAAACGACGAAATTAATACTAATCTGATGATTTTGCTTGGATATATCATTTTGGCACATCCTGACTGGAAAAAAAGTCATATCAAAATATTCAATATTTGCACAGAAGGCAGGAAAGACGAAACTAAAAAAGAATTAGAAGAACTTATAGCCGCAGGACGATTACCTATCACTTTTACCAATATTGAAATTATTATTTTGTCTGAAAATCAGACCATTGGAGATGTAGTAGCAGAACATTCTCATAATGCAGGGCTTACAATAATGGGATTACGCGAAGAATGCTTGCAAATCGGAAACACTCAATATTTTTCCCAATTTGAAGAGATTAGCGATATTCTGTTTGTTAACTCTTTTAAATCTAAAGAGATAAGATGATAGAAAAAATAATTTATCTTGAATCGGTCGATTTAACGGAATTTTTTGGAGTAAACAACTCAAAGATTGAGATACTTAAAAATAAGTTTCCCAAACTGAAGATAACTGCACGTGGGGATTGGATAAAAGTTTCAGGAGAATCTAATGAAGTTGCTGATTTTGAGGAAAAAATAACTACCCTGATTGAATATTATCATAAATTCAATGTATTAAAAGAAGATGTTATTTTGGAACTTTTATCGGGCAAAACAGGTGTTCCCGAAAATGTTGACAACTTGATTCTTTACGGCGTAAACGGTCGCCCAATTAAAGCCCGCACAGAAAACCAACGAAAATTAGTTCTCTCATTCGAAACCAACGACTTATTATTTGCAATAGGTCCTGCGGGTTCTGGGAAAACATATACTTCTATTGCATTGGCAGTTAAATCTTTGAAACAAAAAATAGTAAAAAGAATAATTTTAAGTCGTCCCGCTGTTGAGGCAGGCGAAAAACTCGGATTTTTGCCCGGAGATATGAAAGAAAAAATCGACCCATACCTACAGCCACTCTATGACGCACTTATGGATATGATACCCGCCATAAAACTTAAAGAATATATGGAAAACGGCACAATTCAGATTGCTCCTTTGGCATTTATGAGGGGACGCACACTTAATAATGCGATAGTTATTCTTGACGAAGCGCAAAATACGACTACAAACCAACTAAAAATGTTCTTAACCCGAATGGGAGATAATGCAAAATTTATCGTAAACGGCGATATAACACAAATTGACCTTCCAAATCCGCAAAATTCTGGATTAGTGCAAGCAATGAATATTCTTAAAGAGATAAAAGGTATTGAAAGAATTGATTTTACTATAAAAGATATAGTTAGACACAAATTGGTGCAAGATATTGTTGATGCGTATCAAACAATTAGTCAGGTTAGTTAATCTTGTTTCAGGTTTTTTATCACTACTGACCGATAAAAAAATACCACCACAGAACACCCAAAATATATGACAAATTTTCCTCTGTCAATAATTGTCTGCCGAAATGTCATATTTTTTTTTAAAATAAGTCTAAATATTACATAAAAAATAATTGGCACACACTTTGTATGAAAAAGAGAAATTTAATTTAAAAACATATAATTTTCAATACAATGGGAAAAATAATTGGAATAGATTTGGGAACAACAAATTCTTGCGTCTCAGTAATGGAAGGTAGCGAGGCTGTTGTAATCCCCAACAGTGAAGGGAAACGCACAACACCTTCAATAGTTGCTTTTGTGGATAATGGTGAAAGGAAAGTAGGCGACCCAGCTAAAAGGCAGTCAATAACGAATCCTAAAAAGACCATATATTCAATCAAAAGGTTTATGGGTGTTTCTTATGGTGAAATACCTAACGAAATCAAACGTGTCCCCTACGAGGTAGTTAAAGGTGACAACAATACGCCACGCGTAAAAATTACCGACAGACTTTATTCACCACAGGAAATTTCTGCTGTTATACTTCAAAAAATGAAAAAAACAGCCGAAGATTATCTTGGTAGAGAAGTTACTGAAGCGGTTATTACAGTTCCTGCTTATTTTAACGACTCACAGCGCCAAGCTACAAAAGAAGCCGGCGAAATTGCAGGACTTAAAGTTCGCCGAATTATTAACGAACCTACTGCCGCTGCCCTCGCTTATGGGCTCGATAAACAGCACAAAGACATGAAAATCGCCGTTTTTGACTTAGGAGGAGGTACTTTTGATATTAGTATCCTTGAGTTAGGTGACGGCGTTTTTGAAGTTAAATCTACAAACGGCGACACCCACTTAGGTGGTGACGATTTTGACGACGTAATAATCAATTGGTTAGCCGAAGAATTTTTGCGCGAAGAAAATATTGACCTCCGCAGAGACCCTATGGCACTTCAACGACTGAAAGATGCTGCTGAAAAAGCTAAAATCGAACTTTCAAGCACTACAGTTTCAGAAATTAATTTGCCTTATATTATGCCCGTTGATGGAATACCCAAACACTTAGTAAAATCATTGACCCGTGCTCATTTTGAACAATTATCTGATACACTTTTCAGAAGAGCATTAGAGCCTTGTCGTCAAGCATTGAAAGACGCAAATATGTCCGCATCAGATATTGATGAAGTGATTTTAGTTGGTGGTTCAACACGTATTCCGGCAATACAAAAAATGGTAGAAGACTTTTTCAATAAAAAACCATCAAAAGGCGTAAACCCTGACGAAGTAGTTGCCGTTGGTGCTGCTATTCAAGGTGGAGTACTTTCGGGAGACGTTAAAGATGTTTTACTTCTTGATGTAACTCCGCTATCACTCGGAATTGAAACAATGGGAAGTGTGATGACCAAACTTATTGAGTCAAATACTACTATTCCTACAAAAAAATCGGAAACATTTACCACCGCTGCTGATAGTCAGCCTTCGGTTGAAATTCATGTTTTACAAGGCGAAAGACCAATGGCTGTGGGCAACAAAACAATCGGACGTTTCCACCTTGACGGAATTCCACCCGCACCAAGAGGTGTTCCTCAAATTGAAGTTACTTTTGATATTGATGCAAACGGTATTTTACACGTAACCGCAAAAGATAAAGCAACCGGAAAAGAACAAAGCATTCGTATCGAAGCATCATCGGGCTTGTCTGAATCAGAAATTAAAAGAATGAAAGACGAAGCCGCCGCTAATGCCGAAAGCGATAAAAAAGCGCGTGAAAGAGTTGATAAACTTAATCATGCCGACAGCCTTATTTTCCAAACAGAAAAACAACTAAAAGATTTTGGTGACAAAATCCCTACTGACAAAAGAGGTCCAATCGACGCCGCGTTAGCAAAACTTAAAGAAGCACACAAAAATCAGGATATAGATGCCATCGATGCCGCTACACAAGAACTGAATACAGTATTTCAAGCAGCATCACAAGAGATGTACAACGCTGCCAATCAAGGTCAAGGTGGTGGTGGACAGCCGCAAGGAAATCCATTCGATAACTTTCCCGGCGGAAATCCATTCGGAAATAATCCCCCTAATAACAGCAACAATGAACCTAAAAATAGCGAAAAAGGTGATGATGCTGTTACAGACGTGGACTTTGAAGAAGTGAAATAGTATCTATTTTTAAGCCACTAATTTGTTATTGAATTTATTGAAATACACGAAATAGCACGAATTATTTGCGTTCTTTGCGAAAAATCTTTGCGTCTTTGCGTTTTAAAATATTTTAACGCAAAGTCGCAAAGATGAAAACGCAAGGGACGCTAATAATAGTTGGCTATTTTATGTTTGCTGAAATTGGGAAATATCAAAAAAAACGTTACCATTTGAAACAAAATAAAAAATTTTTCGTCGGTAAAGAACTATAAAATTATTAATTGGCAATAAATGCACTCCACACAACGAAGCGGTTTGGCGCAAGCGGTGTATGCCCGCCGAAAAGAAAATATGAACCAACTAGAAATAAAGCAGGGAACTATCGAAAACATTGACTTGATTAAACCTTTATGGGAAGAATTGAATCAAATACACTATAATTTATCTCTTCATTTTAAGGACAGGTATCAAAATATGACATGGGATAAACGAAAACGCACACTTTTAGAGAAATCAAATGACATGTTGTTTGAATATGTTGTTGATACCAACGATAATAATCTTATCGGATACTGTATTAGCACAATAGAAAAGCATGAAGAAAAAACAGGCGAAATAGATTCAATATACATTGGTGAAAAATACAGAAAGTCGGGAGTAGGAAAGCGGCTAATCGAAAATGCTGTTTCGTGGTTCAATTCCAACAATATTGAAACACAAAAACTTATGGTTGCAGTTGGAAATGAACAGGTATTGAATTTTTATGATAAATTTAACTTTTATCCCGCACATATTATTTTAAAAAAGAGAACTTGAAATAAAAACAGATGAAATTTTCATGATACTGATAAATTTTGCGTTCTATCTGTACGACAAGCATGTTACAAAAGAAAATATTTTCACGAAAACCATTGGCGAATATTGAAATGAAAAATTTAATAAAAATATTGAGCATTACGACATTTTTGTCGGCAACGGTAACAGTTGCAACTATTTTTTATGAAGGTATGGTTTTAAAATGGTTCTCGTATGTAGGAATTTCAATTCTGATAACCGACATTTTATTTCTAATTGCAACTATTGCAGGAATTTTACATTACAAAGGAAATAAGACAATGTTTTACGCTCACCTGTTTTCACTATTTGTGATTTTAGTTGGTATAATAATATACTTGATTTTCAGAAAAGATATACCAAAAATTCTGTTTACACTTTGGGAGTTCTACATTTTATATTTTTATGGAATTGTTGTTTGTAAAAAATTGTGGTTATAATAAAAAAAACAATAAGAAAATAACTGATATTTACTCAATGGCAATAGAATAGAATAGAATACAATCCCGAATCACCTATCACAAAGGAGTTTTTTGCAAAAGTTCAAAAAAACAAACGATATTTTTCAATTTTTGATGGCACTACTTAATGGATATAAAACCTCAGGGTCTATATCTGCTTCGTTTGCCCACGCTATTGTTTTAAAACAAACTCGCGCGGTTTTAAACATTTCGATATTTTTCAGTTCTTTAAAAACAGGTCCGACATCCAAATAAGGTTTCATATCAAAAATGCGTTTTTCGTCATTTTCAAACGTAAGCAACAAATTATAATTTTCTTGCGTGAGCACTTCTTTAATTCCTAAATACATAATTCTATTGTAATGGTTTTATTTTAAACGGTTTACAGCCATCTTGACACAATTTCCAATTTGTCAATAAATCGTCTCTATTGATTTCAATCCATGCTTGTATGAAACGTAGTTGCCGTGTAGGTAAACCGCCTTTAATAACATTTCCGGTGGTAATATCAACAATAACTTCCTCGCCTTGATATTCAACATGAACGTGAGGGGGGGATTGTGCTCTTTTGGAGCAAAATACATATGGACAACTAATCCGAAAAACATAGAAATTGCGGGCATATCAATACTTTTAAATTATTAAAAATTTTTGCAAAATTAATATTTTTTTTTATTAAAAAAAAGTAGTACAATATTTAATATATTCAATAAAAAAAACTCATAACAAATCCCCCTATAAAACAACCAAAATAAAAATTTTCCTTAACAAAATTTTCATATTAATGATAAAAATAAATAAAAAAATGTTTATCTTTGCACTCTACTTTTAATTTAAAAACTTTCTAAAATTTGTGTTGTAACACTATCATTTTAACAAGTTGTGTTAATATGAAAAAGACATTTGAAAAAGAGAGAAAAGAATTGTTAGACAGAAACAAATCTTCTGAAATAAAAATATTTTCCGAAGAAACGGTCAGTCATTTACCCGAACAGATACGAAAATATTTGTCTGTTTGTGGTTTTATGAATACTCCTGTACCCATTAATGCAGATGTATATTGGTCGGAAAGTCAAATCAAGTTATCGCCCAAAAAGGAGTGGAACGAACTTCAAACCATACAGTTTAATTCGGTCAATCCAATTGCGCGAATTTCATACATGCATTTTCTGTCAATGCCCGTTCATGCACGGGATATTTACAGAGATGGTTTTGGTGAAATGAAAGGAAAATTGTTTAATTTATTCAGAATAATATTTGACAATAACAAAGAAATAGCGCAGGGTGTAATGCTCGTAGCATTCTGTGAGTTTTTAATAATTCCGGGATATATATTGTCCTCTAATGTTGTGTGGGAGAGTTTGACACAAAATTCAGTTAGGGCAACGCTGACAGATAACGGAATTACAGTTTCGGGAATATTCTATTTTGATGCAGACGGTTTTTTCACTCATTTTGAAACAGATGAACGATTTTACTCTGTTGGCAAAAAAAGATACAGTAAAGAAAAATGGTCAGTTTCTGTTGAAAGTTATAAAAATCAAGGAAGTATAAAAATCGCTGAAAAAATAAAAGTAGTGTGGCATTTTCCCGATGGAGACTTTGAATATTTCAAAGGAGTTTTTGACAAAATCGAGTTTAATGTTTCTGAATAAGAGAAATCGATTGACAATGAAAATAAAAAAAATAATAGAAAACAAGAAACAATTCCTTGATCTGTTATTATTAGCAGACGAACAGGAAAATATGATTGACAAATATTTAGCAAGCGGAGATTTATTTGCATTATTTGACGATGATTTGAAAACTATTTGCGTTGTAGTGAAAATAGACAACGAAACCTGTGAATTGAAAAATATAGCGACTTATGAAAAATATCAAGGTAAAGGGTACGGCAAAGCACTGATAAACTATGTATCTGATTTTTACAAAAACGAATACAAAACAATGATTGTTGGAACAGGCGAAGTTCCGTGGATTTTGTCGTTCTATGAAAGTTGCGGATTTGAAAAATCATATCGAGTAAAGAACTTTTTTACAGATAATTACGACCAACCAATGTTCGATGGCGAAATACAACTTATTGATATGATTTACTTAACGAAAGATTTATAAATAGATAATGAACCATATTATATTGCACTATTAAAGAGGAATTAAATGTCGGGGGAAATAATATTATCAAAATGGAACAGTTGAGGCAAAAATTATGCAAACGCAGATTTCCAAGAATTTTACTATTCGAAATTGGAATACTATTCCAAAACTTTTGGAATTGACAAAGTGAAACATTAAAGAAAAATAAAAAATGGACAAATACAATATAATAATTTGGTTACTGCCGATTGTGTTTATGATACACGACTTTGAGGAAATCATATTCTTCAAATCGTGGATTAGCAAAAATAAAGAGTATCTGAAGGAAAAATTTCCGAAAATAACGAAACGTATTTTAGGTAGTTTCGACAATTTATCGACTTCTGCATTTGTAGTCGCCGTAGCCGAAGAATTTGTGTTATTGAGTTTGATAACAGTAGGCTCTGTTCTTTTCGACAATTATCTACTGTGGCTTGCTGCGTTTATGGGTTTTTTTGTACACTTATTTGCACACCTGGCGCAATGGATAGTTCTGAAACGATACTTACCGGCAATTTGCACAACTTTTTTTGCATTAATTTATTGCACTTACTCATTATACGAGATAATTGCTCATAACCTATTCCAAATTTCGGAAATCGTTGTGTGGACAATAACAGGAATTGTATTAGTTGGAGTGAATTTAGTTTTTGCTCACAAATTGGCAGAAAAGTTTGTCAAAAGACAGAAATATGACAGTTGTTAGAAATAAATAGAATCAGATTTCCTGACCTCAGATTCTTTGGTTAGTTATTTTACAATGAACCCAAAAAAAGAGATTATCGATGGTTTAGAAGATGACGATTTTTATAAAGATTTTGAAATAGTGGTAATTAAGTCATCTATTAAAAATAACCAAAAAAATAATATTGAAGTTTATCCAAATCCGGCAAACGATTATATCTCAATAAAAGGAATCGAAAATGCGACAATAATTCTTAATAATATGATTGGAAAGCAAGTTATAAAACTTCATAACTGCAACGAAAATTCTAAAATAGAAATAGATAATATTTCCAAAGGTATTTACTTGATTTCTATTGAGGAAAATGGATATGTTACAATGATGAAATTAGTTGTTGGTGGATAAAAGTTACCATATCTCTTTTCCATCGGGTATTTCAATTTTTAGGGTCAATCGTTGTCCCCTAACGGGATTACCGTCAGGAATTGTAAACTGCCTGTCTAAAAAAAGTTCGTTCTTTTCTTGTTTCCAATTATACTCAATTTTGGAGGCGAAATATTCAGCCTGCTCAATGGTAAAACCATTACTTTCACGCACAACTGTCATTGCAAATTTGTCAGCACCATAAATATATTCTATCTTTGGTTTTCCGTCAATTAGAATTTTATTGTTTTTATAAACCATTGTTCGATTTTCATTTTCAATTTTTGTATCACTAACCGATAAACGCAGTTTATTTATTGTGAAAATAGTTTTATTACATTTTTCGGGTGAGTTCCATTTTATAAAAAGGGTATCACATTCAAAAGGCTGTAAAATAACTATTTGAGAAACAGTAGCACGTTCTTTAAATTGCGCAGCGGTATTGAAAGCAGCAAATACGACCATTAAAATTCCTATCAACCAAAGAATAAATCCTGAAATTCCTATCAGTTTTCCCCCTTTTTTGAAATCAAAAATAAGATATAAGCCCAAATATAAAATCAAAAATATTGGAATAAGAATTATCATTCCAATGCCTATAAATCCACAAAGAGCCGACGTAGAATCAAGCAAAAGCGTTGCTACTTCTGACGAAAATATTTTATTATGAGCATTTGAATTGATGTTAAAAAGGCTAAAATGTAAAACAAAAAAACCAATAGTGAGAGAAAATAGTGTTATAGTAGTGAAAAACAGAATAATAACACCAACTATTGTTTTCAAAGATTTCAAAATCTTGTTGTCGTATTGACGTTTTTCATTACTAGGGAATGTGTTTTTCCTTTTGTCGGAAAAATTATTATATCCTGCTTTCATTTGTGCATGTTGTTCGATTGTGTTTGCTTTGGGTATTATAATCCAGAGCAATAAATAAGCAATAAATAGGATTCCTAGAAAGAATCCAAGAATAAAAAAGATGCGGAAAATAACGGGGTCAATGTTAAAATATGTACCTAATCCGCTACACACACCACCAAATATTCTGTTATTTGGGTCTCGATAAAGTCTTCGGGACCTCCAATTATCGATTTTTTTTGGTTCTTGTTCGGCGAATTGCCAACCAAAGTCGGCAGGTTTTCCAACTGTTTTTATAACCTCTTCTACATCTGACAAAGTTACAACGCCATCGGTTGAATGAACTACTGCTGATAATAGCTCTGCGATGCGCGATTCGATATCAGTAATCGTTTCGGATGTGCCACTCTCGTCGCCAAGGCGCAACGCAATAGATTCTAAATAATTACGTAACTGTTCGTAAGCGTCTTCCTCTATTCGAAACGCCATACCGGATAGATTTATTAATATGGTCTTTTTCATATACTAAAAAATTTAATTTGAATTATTATCTTGTTTATTTTGAATAATCTATTTTATAAAGTCTATTATTAATTTTACTAAACCAAAATTTATATAATTTATGATTTTCTATAAAAATTTGCCTCCTAAGGAGTCTCGCATTTGCTCTTTTTCCACCAATATTATATCTCTAACAAGATTCTCCCATTTATTCATTCACTCATTCACTCATTCACTCATTTACTCATTCACTCATTCACTCATTTACTCATTCACTCTTTCACTCATTTACTCATTCACTGAAAACTAAAAACTAATAACTGAAAACTGAAAACTGAAAACTAATAACTGATAACTGATAACTGAAAACTGAAAACTGATAACTATATCCACCAAAGAGAGAGATTCAAAGCGCTTAAACTCCAAATCAGCAATTTTATAAGAACTGAAACAACTGCCATTATCAATATTATATAAGCAAACACTTTAAAATGTGACCGAAAAATTAACCCTAAAGATAGCAAAATAACTGATATTGTAATAAAACCTGAAAAAAACATTTTAACAGGAAAAAATGAGTTATTAAAATAAATTTTTGAGCAGCCACTTGAAAAATTAGCAAAAATCAGCAACAAAAAAAAAGCGCAAACAATTATCAAAATCGTTTTATCTCTATTTTTCATATTATTAAAGAAATTTTCACTTTTTTTGTACGTTTTATTGTTTTTTTTGAAGTTTTCGAATTGATTTTTGACGACTTCATACTCTTCTTTGATTTTTTTTTCGATATTAGAAATAGTAATATTTTCTCCTTTCATTTCCATTTTTTGAGATGCTGTAACGGCAGGGGAAACAACTATCCACAATGCGAAATAGATAGGAATTATAATTCCGAAACTCAAAAAAGGCAAGACAACAAAAATAATTCTTACTACAACGGGGTCGATGTTGAAATATGCCGCAATGCCTGCACAAACACCTCCAAGTTTTTGATTTTCAATATCCCGATACAAGCGCCGACTTCTATTTTTTGCATAAAACGAATCGTTGAAACCCTTTTTTTCTCTGTTCTCATTTTCAGAAAAATCGTCAGGCTGCCCCATTATTTTTATTGATTCATTAACCATTGTAATTGTTATAACACCTGTTTTTGGGTTAATCCGCTCGGCAAAAAGTTCAGCAAAACGGGCTTCAATGTCGGTTATTATTTCTGAACCTTCTTCAGTCGTGCCAAAACGGACTTTTAAGGTCTCAAAATATTGATTCAGAATTTCATAAGCATCCTCATCTATGAAAAACGCTATACTTGAAATATTAATCGAAATAATTTTTTTCATCTGTTTATATTTATGTAGCCACTAATTTGTTTGTTATTGAACGTATTGAAATTGTTATTGAGTTTACCGAAATATTGAATTTATTGAAATTGTTATTGAGTTTACCGAAATTGTTATTGAGTTTACCGAAATTGTTATTGAGTTTACCGAAATTGTTATTGAGTTTACCGAAATTGTTATTGAGTTTACCGAAATTGTTATTGA
>WRMI01000024.1 GCA_009777175.1 Marinilabiliaceae bacterium | reverse complement strand
TAAAATTGCATATTTTCAGATTCCTCATTTCACTACGTTTCATTCGGAATGACGAATTATACTTTGGGGTAGTTCAGGTTCCGCTGCGGCAGCGCCGCAGCGGAAACATGCCACTTTAAAGGAATGAAATGGTCATTCCGAGCGTAGCGAGGAATCTTGGTCTGCGTCATTTTATACATAACTTTACAATAGTACCTTCCTATTATTGTAATGTACAGTTTGAATTAACACCCTTTATACCTTATTTTTACCTTATTTTTCCTACTAAACAATGGTTCGACATGGCTCACTAACCACCTTAATAGATGATGAAATCTCCCACATGTCATGCTGAACTTGTTTCAGCATCCCCTTTGTTTTTAGGGGATTGCGGGTCAAGCCCGCAATGACAGGTAGGGTTGTTATGTACTTTTTCTATTAAGGTTGTTAGTGAGCCATGTCGAACTATTGTTCTGTTAAAAAAATAAGGTATGAATAAGGTTACTTTTTGAAAAGGTTAAATTTCAATCATAAAATTTTGAAATTCAACTATATAAATATTGAATAAAAATTTAATCTGTTAATAGTGTTTTAAAATTAAAAAATTTCAACTACTTTTGCCGCAAATTTTTAAACAACAATTTGAGTTATGATAAATCAATTAAAACCAGCAGTGGTGTGGAGTTTCTTTGATGAAATTTGCCGAATACCGCGACCTTCCAATCAAGAGGGTCAAATAATCGATTACCTGATAAAATTTGGTAAAGATTATGGATTAGAAACCAAACAAGATAAAACCGGCAACGTTCTTATCAGTAAGAAAGCGAGTGTCGGCTTTGAAAATCGGAAAACAGTTGTCCTACAATCGCATATAGATATGGTATGTGAAAAGAACAGCGATGTTACTCACGATTTTCTAAAAGACCCAATTATTCCTTACATTGACGGTGATTGGGTGAAAGCCAAAGGAACTACCTTAGGCGCAGATGATGGCATTGGAGTTGCCTCTCAATTAGCGATTTTGGCATCAAATGACTTAAAACACGGTCCCATTGAATGCCTGTTTACGGTCAATGAAGAAATGGGTCTGACGGGTGCATTCGGACTTGAAGAGGGTTTCCTTACAGGAAAAACTTTATTAAATTTAGATTCAGAAGACGATGGCGAAATATTTATCGGCTGTGCGGGTGGCATCGACACTCTGGGCAGTTTCGAATATGAGTTCGACACCGTTCCTTCTTCGGCGTATGCTTTTAAAGTTTCTGTTTCTGGGCTTCAAGGAGGACATTCAGGCGATGATATACATCGAGGTTTAGGAAATGCCAATAAAATTCTTAATCGGTTTTTATGGCAAATTAGTAATAAGTTGAATTTTAGGTTATCAGAAATTGACGGCGGTAATTTACGAAATGCCATCGCACGTGAAGCCTGGGCTATTGGAACGGTCGATTTTGACAAAAAAGAAGACTTACGTCAATTCCTTAATATATATATAGCCGAACTTGAAAACGAATATAAAGGAATTGAGCCAAATTTATCCTTGTCATTAGAAAGTGTTGAACTTCCAAAGCGTTTATTATCAGAAACATTACAACAACGACTTCTTAATTGTATTTATGCAATTCCACATGGAGTAATTAAAATGAGCCATAGTATACCCGGTTTAGTTGAAACTTCTACCAATCTTGCTTCTGTAAAGATGCAGGATGATGCCATTTGGGTAACGACAAGCCAGCGTAGTTCCGTTGAATCAGAAAAATTTGATATTGCCAATATGGTTGAATCAGTTTTCAGGTTATCTAACGCAAAATTTTCACATTCAGATGGTTATCCGGGATGGTCGCCAAATACAAATTCTGAAATACTTAATATTGCTGTTAAGACCTACGAAAAACTTTTTAATGAAAAACCGCAAGTTAAAGCAATTCATGCAGGTTTAGAGTGCGGGCTATTTCTGGAAAAATATCCTCAATTAGATATGATTTCAATAGGACCTACAATAAAAGGCGCTCACTCACCCGACGAAAGACTACTCATTTCAACAGTAGAAAAATTTTGGAAACATTTGCTTGAAATTCTTATCGAAATTCAATAAATTGTATTACTTTTGCGGCGTTTTTTTCTAATAAAATTATTATGTAGTTATCAGTTATCAGTTATCAGTTTTCAGTTTTCAGTTTTCAGTTTTCAGTTTTCAGATATCAGTAATGAGTAATCAGATATCAGTATTCAGTAATCAGATACTAATTTTCAGAAATAATTACGTTTATAATCAGAACATTAGAAATAACAGAATTGATTTTAAAATAAATAAAAATATTTATATATGGAAAAAGTTAGAACAAGACACTTTCAATACACGGGATTAGATGATTTTGACAAATCTATTGAAGAACAGATGAACGAGTTTTTCGAGTCGGAGTGTGTAAGTGCCGAACAAATTATAAGTGTCAAATATTCAGCGCATTCAACTGAAGGAATAAATACTTATACTGCATTGGTTGTTTACAAAACGAAATAACTACATAATCTTTTGAGATGGAAGTAACTGCCTCTTTGTTAGACCAAATTAATTCACCTGCCGATTTGCGTAAACTATCAAAAGAAAAGCTTGAAATTTTATGCAATGAATTAAGAGAGTTCATAATAGAGGCAGTTTCCAGCAACCCTGCTCACTTAGGTGCAAGCCTCGGAGTTGTTGAGTTGACGGTTGCTTTACATTATGTATTTGATACTCCGAATGATAAAATAATTTGGGATGTCGGTCATCAGGCTTATGGTCATAAAATCTTGACGGGCAGAAAAGAACGATTTCACACTAATAGGAAATTCAAAGGTATAAGTGGATTTCCGAATATTTTCGAAAGTGAATATGACGCATTTAGCGTTGGACATTCCTCTACTTCTATTTCCGCAGCATTAGGAATGGCAATTGCAGCAAAAAAAAACCAACAAAATACTCAATTTGTTGCTGTTATTGGTGATGGTGCGTTAACAGCGGGACTCGCTTTTGAAGGTATCAACAACCTCGCCGCAAATTATTGCAACGTTCTTATTATCGTTAACGACAACAACATCGCTATTGATGCCAATGTTGGTGGTATGAGTGATTATTTGGTCGATATAGCCACAAGTCACACATATAATAAGGTTAGACGAGAGCTTTTTAAAACGTTAGGGAAAATTAAACTTGTCGGTCCCCGTTCGCGAGATTTGATTATAAAAATCAATAATAGTATAAAAACGTTTCTTACCAAACAAGCCAATATTTTTGAAAGTTTTAATATCAGATACTTCGGACCTGTTGATGGACACGACGTTGAGCGCCTTGCAGATGTACTTACTGATTTAAAAGATATTCCGGGTCCGAAGGTTTTGCATATTATAACAAAAAAAGGAAAAGGTTTCAAAATTGCAGAAGAAAAACAGACCGAATGGCACGCTCCTGTTGGAAAATTTGACAAAGATACGGGTGAATATTATTTTTCAACTACCGAAAAAAGTAATTCAACTCGTTTTCAGGATGTTTTTGGAAATACAATTGTTGAATTAGCCCGAATGAACGAAAAAATTGTTGGAATTACTCCCGCAATGCCCACCGGTTGCAGTTTAAATATAATGATGAAAGAGATGCCCGACCGAGCATTTGACGTTGGAATCGCCGAGCAGCACGCAGTAACTTTTTCGGCAGGTCTCGCAATGGGCGGACTGTTGCCGTTCTGTAATATTTATTCTTCGTTTATGCAAAGGGCTTACGACCAAGTTATTCATGACGTTGCCCTTCAAAAATTGAATGTAGTTTTTTGTTTAGATAGAGGCGGATTAGTAGGTGCTGACGGCGCAACGCACCAAGGAGCCTATGATTTGGCGTACTTCCGAATTATTCCTAATATGATTGTTTCTGCACCAATGGATGAAATTGAGTTACGAAACCTAATGTACACCGCACAACTGCCTAATAAAGGTGCTTTTTCAATTCGCTATCCTCGCGGAACTGGATCAATTATTGATTGGCAACAGCCTTTTAAAGAAATTCCTATTGGAAAAGGTCGTAAACTGCGCAACGGTAAACACTTAGCAATTATAACCATTGGAACCATTGGACTTACCGTTTCGAAAATTTGTGAAGATTTTTCGAAAAAAGGTATCGAAATTGCTCAGTTTGATATGCGTTTTGTTAAACCTATTGATACTGAATTACTTCACGATGTTTTTACTAATTTTAAAAAAATAATTACTGTTGAAGATGGCTGCCTACAAGGCGGAATGGGAAGTGCGGTTCTTGAATTTATTGCCGATAATAATTATCAAACAACTATAAAACGGCTTGGTATCCCGGATAATTTCATCGAACACGGAACTCAAGAAGAACTCTACAAAGTGTGCGGTATTGACGAAGATGGAATAATTAAGGCAATTACTGAATTTGGAATTATTTAGAATGCAAAATCCTGAAAATGAATGATTTATTGATATAAATATCCCCCTGTATAAATTTAAAACTAAAAATACTTATTTTTATGTACGAAAATGATAAATTTTTATTTTGGTTAATATTCGGAACGTTCTTATTATTTGTTGTTTACACAATAATAATTGTTCGCTTTTTTTTGAAACGGATTTCTGAAAGTGAAAAAAGAAGCGTTATAGTGCAAACCGGTGCTGAAGTCAATAAATTAAGATTTCAGGCTTACGAACGTTTTACTCTCTTATTAGAACGTCTATCGCCTGAATCATTGATAGTTAGAGAACAAAATCCCAAAAATAAAGGATTTATGTTTCATGCGCACCTTTTAAGAGTTATCCGACACGAATTTAGCCATAACATTGCAATGCAAATATATGTTTCAGCAGAAACATGGCACAAAATTAAAACAGCAAAAGATAAACTGTTACAACTAATTAACACTTCACTTTCTAAAACAAAACCCGAAAGTTCTGCATTAGAGTTAGGAAAAATAATTATCGAAGATGCAGGAAAAGAAGTAAATGCCTATTTTAACATCGCCATCGAAGCGTTGCGAAGTGAATTAGATGAGCTTTTTAGGATATGAAAATTGGAATTCGCTGAGTAGATTGATTTGTTGGGGCGAAAGCGAATATCGTCCAATACATCATTCAAAAAATTGTAAATTAGGTAATTAATTAGGTTGTATGTGATTTCATTATTGGCTACTGAGGTTGTTTTGTATTGTAAAAAAATAATATAAAATAAAGCTAAAAAACACCAACGAAGTAAAAGGAAATACGAATTCAAAATTGATAACAAACTACTTCAGTTTTGTAAATAGTTCCAAATCAAATCTTTCAACGATGTAATACCTTCTCCTGTAATTGATGAAATAAACTGAAACGGTAAATCTTGCATTTCGTTTGTGATTTCATCTTTAAGTTCTTTATCAACTATATCTGATTTTGAAATAGCAATTATTCTGCGTTTATCTAATAGTTCGGGGTTAAATTTTTTGAGTTCGTTTAATAAAATATTGTATTCATTTTTAATATTTTTGCTGTCTGCGGGCACAAGAAAGAGAAGGATAGAGTTACGTTCTATATGTCTTAAAAAACGGAGTCCAATTCCTTTTCCTTCGGCTGCTCCCTCAATAATACCGGGTATATCAGCCATAACGAAAGATTTATGGTTTCTATATTCAACAATGCCAATATTTGGCACAAGAGTAGTGAATGGATAATCAGCAATTTTGGGTTTGGCAGCCGACACCACAGACAAAAGAGTAGATTTACCCGCATTAGGAAAACCAACTAAACCAACATCCGCAAGTATTTTCAGTTCTAAAACAACACTTATTTCAATACTTGGTTCGCCGGGTTGCGCAAATCGTGGAGTTTGAAAAGTAGATGATTTAAAATTAACGTTCCCAAGACCACCTCGACCGCCTTCTATTAAAATTTTTTCTTCGCCATCTTCGGTTATCTCAAATAAAAATTGGTCTGTATCGCCATTTTTAGCAATTGTTCCCAAAGGGACTTCAATTATTTTGTCGTTACCATTTGCGCCGGACGAACACTGCTTACCGCCTTGTTTGCCATCTTCAGCGAAAACGTGCCGTTGGAATTTTAAGTGAATTAAAGTCCAATAATTGCGATTCCCTTTAATTATAATATGCCCACCACGACCGCCATTTCCACCATCGGGACCTCCCTTAGGAACAAATTTCTCGCGCCTTAAATGCGCCGAACCTGCCCCTCCCTTCCCCGAACGACAGAATATTTTTACATAATCTACAAAGTTTGACATCTTTTTTAGTTTTCAGTTTTCAGTTTTCAGTTATCAGTCGTTAGTCGTTAGTCATTAGTCAGTTTTTAGTTGTCAGCATTCCGCTAGGAATGCATCGCTTGGTAGAAATAAATCAATCAAAACACCTGCATTCCGTTAGGAATGCATCCCCAATCAGTTTTTAGTTATCAGTTTTCATTTTTTTCAACCGTGAACCCTATACCGTGAACCCTGTACCGTGAACCCTGTACCGTGAACCGTGAACCCTGTACCGTGTACCGTGAACCATTTTCCCATATCTAAACTCTAAACAATAGCGACAACTCTTGCGGGTGCTCCATCTGCTTTTTCAATTTTTAGAGGGAGTGCACATAATGTAAATAATTTGTTACCAACTTTTTCTAAATTACAAAGATTTTCAAGGAAAATTGTATAGTTAGTTTTTAAAATTTTACAGTGAATTTTAAGTTCTGTTGCCGCAGTGTTCAAATCTTCAGTAGTAATAGGGTCGAAAGATGGTGCATCAATTCCTATTCCTTTTAATTTGCGCATATTAATCCAATCAACAACATAAGAGGATAATGTAGGAAAATTGCAAAAATATTCCTGCTTTCCCCAAAGGGCGCTGTGTCCAGTATTAAACAAAATAAAATCGGCTGCATAAAGGTCTTTTCTTTTATCTTCAAGCAATTGCATTGTTATTTGCTTTCCTTTGGCTACTTTACGACAATCAATCACTAATGCTTTTCCAACAAATTGTTCAATATGATAATCATCAAGGCTAAAACCGTTTTCGAAAAGGTGCAAAGGCGCATCAATATGCGTTCCTGTGTGGGAAAAAAGGGTTAGTTGTGTTTCCATAAAACCATATTCAGCATGTGGAAATGCAACATTCAGTTTTGGTGCCTCAGTACCCGGATACATGGGCATTCGTTCTGATATTGTGTGTGTTAAGTCGATTATTCTTGTAATTTTCATTGTGCAAAGTAAAAAAATTCTCTTTATAAAACCAAAAAAAAATATTTTTCGGTATAAAAAAATTATCCCAGAAAAAAGAAAAATCATTAACTTTGCGGCGGCAAATAAATTAAATCCTAATGAATGTAGTTGAAAGTCTTAATATTTTTTATAAAAAATTAGCTCTCTTTATAGAGAATAAAGAGTTAGATAAATTGCTTTTGTCTGAAAAACGAGATAAAAGTTCTGATTTAAAAAACGTTATAATCACTCTTGTGAAATTAAAAAAAGGATTTTTCCTAAATTTTGTTTATCGATATAAGAAAAAAGATATTACAAAAAATTATTCCTTATATGATGGTTTCGAAAATATAAAATGGGAACTTTTGACAAATTTTTACAATGCCAACCTGTTTTCTCAAACTCATGAATTTTGTTTACAAACAAAACCTAACGGAAAAGTTTTGTTAACAAGAAAAAAACTGACTGTCAAAAGAAATATAACATTTAACCACGACAAAACCAAACCACGACTGATTCAAACTTATAACAATACCTATTTAAAAGAATTGGGAGTTGTAAATTCTAAGTGGGAAATTCGCCAAAATATGAATAATAAATATCAGCAAATTTGCCAATATATAGAACTTATTCAGCCATATTTGACCGATAAAATTTTGCAAAATGATTGTCAAATTGTAGATATGGGGTCAGGGAAAGGCTATTTAACTTTTGCATTGTATGACTATATTTCAAATGTTTTACAAAAAAATATCAAAATGAGAGGCATCGAAGCCAACGCAGAATTAGTAAGTACCTGTAATACAATAGTAAAGAAATCAAACTTTGATAATTTAAATTTCATAGAAGGAACCATCAAAGATGCCGAATTAAATCGAATTGATATTTTGATTGCCTTACATGCATGCGATACAGCAACCGACGATGCTATTTATAGAGGAATAATTTCTAAATCTTCTTTGATAGTCTGCGCACCGTGCTGCCATAAACAAATCAGAAAAGAATTGAACTCCACTACTCCTTTTGACAACATTACTAAATTTGGAATTTTAAAAGAACGTCAAGCAGAAATTATTACTGACACCATTAGGGCATTAATATTGGAAATTTTTGGATACAAAACAAACGTTTTTGAATTTATTTCAACCGAACATACCCATAAAAATGTTATGATTGTTGGTGAAAAAATTAGAAAAAACAATCCCCAAAAACAAAAAATTCTAAATAATATTACCTCTCTAAAACAAATTTTCGGAATAAAAGAACATTATTTAGAAGGCTTGTTAAAAGAAAATTTTTTCAGTCTCAAAAAAACGACAATTGATTTTGCGACAAGTCAGTAGTTCTGAACTTTAATATTTTCACTTAAAGTATGCCTTTTTCTGTCGGGATGATAGACAAAATACCGCGTATCAATTTTTTCTATTGACTTTTCAATTTCACTTATTTACATAATAAATGAAAAAGCAATCGCTGCAATTACAATCAGTAAGACAATTGATAAACATCCTTTTTTGTTATTATCTAAGTTTTTCAGGATATTTTCGGCTTGTTTCAGTGCTTGTTTTTCTCCGCGTTTGAGCAGTTTCAAAATTTTTGGAATCATTGTGTTATATCTGTCTTTTTGTCCCTGCGACAACAAATGCGAAACGTTTTCTAATTCTGATCTTATGTCTGAAATTGCACTTGGCGGGGTATAATCAATTTTACCTTTTTCGTATTGTGGAATTTTTACTTCTAATTCGTGCAAAATATGTTCAAGGTCGTTTAAGAGAATATCGTAACTATTTAGTGGCTGATTTATATCAAGGCTGCCCTCATCTCTTACAATTTCGCCAAATTCGTTGATTCTAAATCCTTGCTGCGAATTAAAAATTTCGTCAAAACATTCAAAATACTTGGCTTCATACCATTCATCCAAAGTATCTGTCGTTATCATTGTATCCTCCAAAATGTACTTTCCATATTCACGCTTTAACTCGGATAGCGAAAATGGTCCAAATACATCGTTGTCAATACTGATAAAGTACAGCATCTCAGTAGATTGAGATGCTGTACTGAATGCTCCAGTATCCATAATGTTCATTTAAATACTATTGTTCTTTTCTTCCGAAATAGATAGTATTGTAAGTTTTGTTTACTAAGTTGTGCTGATTGATTATTTTTGTCAAAATAAGAATATTTACAAAAATCATCAACAAACTAAACACAAAACTAATATCAGGCAAAAGCGTACTTGCAATATTGATTGCAATGTTGAGAAAAAACAGCCCCAAATATGCTGCCCCTGTAAATCTTTTATCTTTGCCTTGGCTTTCGAGATAATTTGCTTCTCTATTAAGCCAATTGTAATACCACACAATGCCATAAATACCAAAGGTAATGATCATTAGTCCCAATGTGGGCCAAAAACTTCGCGTGTGCTTACCGTCATCAACACAAGAAATGTTTGTTTCTTTCGCCATCGCAAAAGCAACAACAATTCCGTAAATACCTAGTGTAAAAAGTGATAATAGATATACTTTCCATACTTTTCTATCGTATGGAAGCAATTGTGCTATATTTTCTTTTACACTGCTAAAGAAATAATCCTCTCTGATTATTTCACCAAATTCATTAATTTCAAATTTTGCCATCGTTTGTACAAATTAATTGTTATTTATTATTATTATTATGTAACTCTTTATCTTTTTGAGAATAAGGCACTTCAATACTTGTAGTAACTTGTAGGGGATATGAAAATATTTCAGCGTTTTCTCCCCCAATGTTAGGGTTATTAGTGTTACAAATCAGTGTGTATTGCGATAGGTGATTAATCAGTCGCGGAGAATAGTTTTGATTATTTCTATTCAGAATATCAATCGCAAGTTTCACGGCAATAATTGTAACAAAGTCAATATCCACCGAAATTCCCGGTTCGAAAGCGGCTTTGGCAAGGTCTTCTTCGTTAGTATAAAATTTGCGGTTTTGGGTTGTCCGTCCTGATGTTTCTCCAATAGCCCACATAAAGTCGGAATAATCGGGCATTCCGTCGGGTAAGGAATAAAAAATTTCGCCTGCAAAGGCGCGTTCCCAGCAACCGATAGACATTAAAGGCATTCCTACTTCTTTTGCTATATGAGCGGCATAGAGATCTCCCTCGCGGTTATCTGCACCTCCAATCACAATGGTATCTTTATCACAAAATTCATTAAATATCGAAATAGGAACATCTTGAACAATGGTATTCTGAACAATCACTTTTGCAGTAGGATTTATCTGTAAAATTCTCTCTTTAACGGCTTCGGTTTTGTATTTTCCTACGTCATATATACCACATTGGTGCCGACAAATATTGTGATATCCAACTATATCGTTATCTATCAGCAAAAAGCGTCCAACACCTGCTTTTGCCAATGACAATGCTGCCAAGCTTCCCACCGAGCCGCATCCTATCATCATTGCACCGGTTTTGAGCATCAAATCCGACTCTAAAATGCCTATATTCCGTGAAAAAACATCTAGTTTTAGGGAGTAAGGCTCTTTTTTGCATAAAATGTTGTCAGGTGTTATAAATTGCAATACACCCTTCTCGTCATAATAGCCCGTCAATTTGTCAGAAAGATTTTGCGCTGGTTTTTCTTTAAAAACTTCGCATATATCCACCTGCTTTTTGTTAATATCATTGCTTAATATTGATGTAATATTGTAAAAATTGGTATTTTCTATGAAATATCCATACAATTTTCCTGTCAGTTTTTCACTTTCCAAAGTAGAAGGAAAACAAACAGTAGGCTGCGCTTTTAGCTTTTTCTTGGTTATTTTTGCCATAAAATATCAGTAATTAATTTTTTTATCATTTTATCTTATTACAAATTCTTCAATCTTTATTTCTTCATTTACCCATTTTTCGAACAGAATAATCCATTTCATTACGTTTTCAATCGTTTTTACTCCTGATGCGGGGTTATAAAGTGCAAGGTCAAGATAGTAACTATTTGACATGTCTATTTTTACAAATGGAATGCTGTTTTCTATTTCAACAAGTTCATTTAAGTCAGGTTCTATTAGGTATATTCGCAACTGCTCTTTCAAATTTCTATAGTTTCGTGCGTAAGCAAGCTGGATAATCCATTCCCGTGTAGTATTTACAACTAAAATAAACGTAACAAGTCCGTCATTTATGTCTAATTTGGCTTCGGGGTATCTCTTCCATATTTCTAGTTTTTCTTGTTCAAAGGACAGTGGGTTTGTTTCATACCAACCTCTTTTGGCATTAATATATTCTAGAATTTCAATTTCAGGTATACCCGAAAAATAGAAGTCTGCAGACATCTTTTTGATTTTTTTGAAACCTTGCCACCAAAGAAAAACAACAAAAGCAAAAAAGAACATACATAACAAAATTGAAATAGTTTGCGTTGTTTCTTTTTGTGAGAATATTAAAAAATTATAAGTTCCGTGCAAAAGAATTGGCACACATATTGACAATGTGATATATTTATGTCTATGTTCGGGTAAAAATTTTGCGTACGAAAAATAATATCCCATTGCTACTCCAAAAAGAGCATGGGCAGGAACGGCAGTGAATGCCCTTAATAATCCGACCCCAACACCGTTTTGTAAAACATACAGAATATTTTCAAGAGTAGCAAATCCCAATGAAACAAACACGGAATAAATAATACCGTCAAATCTTTCGTTAAAATTTCGGTTTTTCCACACTAATAAATAAAGCATCACAAATTTAAGAAGTTCTTCGGGTATGGCAGCACCAGCAAAAGAAGTTACAAATGCGTTAAAGAAGTTATTATCAGTATTCGGTTCTACTGGAATAATCAGATTTATTACCGAAACCACCGCAAACACAAACAATGTCGAAAAAGCTCCCAATCCGAAAGCAATTAGTAACAATCCTAATGGCTCTTGTTCATATTTATCTCTTCTATAAACATAAAAAAGGATAATTGCCGCAGGCAAAACAGAAAGTATTAACAAAAACAATATCATATTATTACATTTAAAAATGATTGCGTTTATTCTTCTGTAATTTTCTGTATCTAATGAATAATATCGTCAAAAACAATAAAAAAGTGACATTCCACCATAAAAACAAAAGACTTTTTACTTTAATATCCGCTTTATCTATGTCAAGATTATTATAATGAGACTCTCTAATTTCATTTCTGAATTTCATTTCTTCATTTTTAACATATTCCTCCCTCTTTTTAGCAATCTCTCTATTTATCATTATAGTATCGGTATTCATTTTATCATTATTTTCTAACTCTTTTCGTATTGTATGGACTTTTATTTCGTCAAAGGTATTTGCTGCAATAGTTTTTTTATCATTTAGCTCGGACTTATTAGGAACAATATTAAACATAATTTTGTAAAGAATTTTAATATCTTCGTTTCCTTTCAATTTATAGTACGAAAAAGATAGCGACAAAGAGAGCGTAAATGCCATTAAAAATATACTAAAGAAAAAATTATTTGAGTCTAAAAAATTAATTATTTGGGAAATAATACTTTCATTTTTGGGGTATTCAAAGGATTTTTCTGATTCTCTCTCGTAGTTCTTTTTGATATTTATCAATCCGTTTTTTTTTTCGTCAGATTGAGAATTAGAAACGGTTATTGTTTCTGAAAAATGTTTTTTTGCAAAATATACTTCGGGAATTAAATCATCTCCAATTTCTATCTCAATTTTGTTGTATATCAGCGGGTTTGAGGTAACATGATACATCGTTAAACGAATATTTGGGTCTATGTTTACTAACCCTGAAATAGCTCCCTTAGGGTTTAAAAGTGCAAAAGTGCGATTTGTTACGTCATCAGTTCCTGAAAAAGTATCCAAACTTCCAGGATGTCGGTGCCATAGCCCCAACAGATTTAGTTCTTGTTCATAATCAGCGACAACCGATTGCGCCAAATAATTAACAAAGTCAGTGTCATATTCAAAATATGCTCGTTCAAAGATAGAGTTCGGACCGGGAGGCAATACTTCCATCACAATCCACATTCCGTTATCAAGGATATGACCTAATAAAATACCACCCGTTTCAAGTGGGTTTTTCATGCGTGTTTCTTTCTTTATGCCCTCATAAGCCTTATTAGAAAAAACTACACATTGACAGTGGGTACTCATTTTATATGTATTTAAATATTAAAAATATTTTGCACAACTCTTTTATAATCCACCATGTTCGTTAAATTTTTCTACTGACAGATCTCCCATTAAGACTAATTCAAATGCCATAAGCCATTTCACGGCCCATGCTATAACCGATGCGGCTGATGTAACTTCTTTTCCTGTTTTAATATTACCTGCTTCTGCTGTGCATAGATAGAGTTGGTTATCGCTATCAATTAACAAATGTGCTGGTTTCCATCCTAAATCTTTTATCAAATCATTGATATCTGGCTCAACGAGATATACTCTAACCGAGCTGCCCATTATCTGTTGCGGATGATTGTTGTTGTATACCGCCATAATGTACCAACTGCTATCGCCCATAACTCCTACGTTAAGGGAGCCAGTCCAGGCTAATCGTCCGTCATCCAATTTTTCAAGTTCAAAATGTGGGAATGCGTGAGTCATTGCCGCTTTTTCGGCAATCAACAAACTTGGGTCTTTTTCATACCACTGAGCAATGGCTAACTTCCCCGAAGGTATAGTTATGCCTCCGCCTTCAGAAGGATTTATTACTGAGCCTTCTCGGTTAATAGGAATTTTTTTTCCAGATAATAATTTATCTCTCAACTCCTCACGTCTGCGCTTTGCAGCAGCGTCGTCTATTGCTAACTTCCCCGAAGGAATTGTTATACCTCCGCCGTTCTCGCTTAGTTTGGTAACTGAGCCTTCTGGGCTAATGGGGATTTTTTTCCCAGACAATAGTTTTTCTCTCAATTCTTCACGTCTACGCTTTGCGGCGGCATCGTCATTTGCCAGCCTTCCGGCTGGTATTATTATTCTTTTATCCATGTGATTAAAAATTTTAAAAAATTTATATTTAATTTAATTAATTCTTCGTTATTTTCTTAATATGTTTTTTTCTTCTTCCATCTTTTACCAATAGTTGTCTCTTTTGTTCATTATCTCTTTAACTTCGGGTGCTTTCAATTCACTGGGGTTTGGACCATCGGATGGTGACCAGTTTTCTCTTGTGCGGTATTCGTTGTGAATTGTTTGGCTTTTGTGCCTACTGTCGCTAATATTTATTCCTCCCAAGGCAGCCATTTCTCTCTCTTTTTCGTCAAAAAAGATTAGTAGTGCACTTAATCCTTTTCCGGTTATATCCATACCGCCATTGATATATAGATTTACTTTTTCTTCGTACTTGACTATGAACTTATCATAAAACCTTTTTGCGACCGAATCTTGCCAATCTTCTTCAGTGGCAAGGGCTTGCTTTGATAGATGTCCATGAATTTCAAAAACTTGTTGTACGTAATCGGGTATCATTTTTTTATTTTTTTTTATTATCTACTTCTTTGGTATTCCCTAGCGCAAAGGCAGATTGGCAGAGGCCGCTTGCAACCGGCACAGACCATAGAAACTTCTGCAGATGCAATTTGATTGTAGTTGGCTTCTTCTTTTTGTTTTTTCTTAACCTCTTCTGCTGCTTTTTGGAATTTTTCAACCTTATCGCAGGGCAAAGTTTCGTTAGGATATGTTTCTTCTATAGTTCTACCGAGATATTCTTTAACAACAACATCAAGGATTTCGTCCATTTTATTAATAGCCTCATCTGTATGCTGTTCCGCAATATATTCAAGAGTTACTTCACCTCCATTGGGGCGCAATGCACCAGTCCGAAACTTATATTCCGATATTTCATGTTTTGTTTCTGAAATAATTCGTTCGGCAATATCCAATTTTCTTTTGCAATCATCTTTATATTGCCGTGCAGTATCGATGTCACTTCTTTGGCTGTCGCAACTCGGATAAACATTTCCATCTTCGTCTTCTCTTTGTGAGTCTAAACACCTCCTATAAGCTTCTTGAGCTTTTTGTAAATTTTCTTCAGCCTTTTCAAGTAGTTTTACGAAATAGTCCTTTTGTTTTTCGAATATTTCCAACATCTTTTGGATATAGGCATCTATATCTTTCAAAAGTTTAAGCAACGAATCACCACAATAATCAAGCGCATCTTTCAAACGCACAAGAGATTTATAGTCAGATATATAAACAGTGCTATCAGTCATCCTATACTCACTTTTCTTCTTTCATATTCTTTAGTAATATCTATTCTTGGGGGTAAATATGAATTTGCCCAATTCTCATATTTTTCGGAAATTTCGATAATTTCTTCTCTACTTGATTTAAATTCATTATCAAATTCGTCGTATTTGTCGTCTTTCCAATCTTCTGCAAGGCCTTTAAGTTGGAAAGATAGTTCCTCGTAGGTATTTTTCAGGTTTATCGATAACTGTATTAATTCAGTCTGCAATACCTCTAACTGTTTGGAACTCACTGTGATTAAACTGTTTTCCATCGTAATAAAATTTTATTATTTTTATAAATCAAGATATCTTCTTAGAATGTTTTCTAAGGGTAATAATACATCTTCTTCAAATTCTTTTATTTTTTCACACAAAGGATTGATTTTTTCTTTGTCTTTATCAAATCCTTCTTTAAATTTCACAAATTGGCTATCTTTCCATGTTTTTGCTACATCTTCAATGGCAACTTCTGTATTTTTTAGCTGCTCTCTGAGGTCCTCAATTGTATCAATCAGACCGTCTCTAAACTTCTTCATTGATTCTACGTCATTTATTATTCTGTCACTCATATTTTCTTATTTATAAGGTTTAAATTTCACTAAAATTCTATTTTTGTTATTATAATAATAGCATCTGTTTTTGGAACTTGGTCTGTTCATAACGTACAATCTGTTTGCTACGTCACTACCAACAATTTTCCCAGAGTCTCTTTCTTCCATCTGAAGCGCAACCCTGTGAGAAAAAAATGAGATTGTATCTCCAATTTGTTGTAAATTAGCCACATTATCCACTTGTAAAATTGTAAATACACCTACCAAAGGACCATTATTTAAAATATAGTTCAACAATTTTCCTGCCTCGGAAACGTCTTCTCCTCTTCTGCCACCTTTTTTGAACATTTGTGCAAGTTGGAAGGAGTAGAATGAGAGGTAAATATGTTGCTGTGCTCTGTTTTCGTCTACTTTTCGGGCATCTATTTCGGTTTTAATCTCTTGCATAGCCTCGATAACTTCATTCGTTTTTGAGACAAAAACAATTTCAAAACAATTTCCTGAAAAATAACTTGCTGGCAACTGAAATAGCGGATCTGAGGGTCTCATAAAATTGAAAAAATACCATTTAGCCGATTTGTCGGAATAATATGCCATTGCACTCAAAGATGAATTGATTGCGATTTTTTGAGCTACATCTTCTTCTCCCCCAATAATCAGGATATTGTCGTTGGACGATTTGTGTAGAGTTGCGCTTACATCATAGTCAGAAATAGCAATTGGCTGTCCGAAAAATATATCAACATCGACAGGATCTTCTTGGGGTGTAATCCCGTGATTTTTAAAGTCAGGCAGGTCAGCGCTACGGAATATTATTACATTCTTTTCTTTGTAGTTATTAATTAATCCGAATGATTTAACTTGTTTTAGCAGGTTGTCTATCTCTTTTTTGGGGATAAAAAATGTTTGCACTTTTTTGTTTGTATCTACAACTCCGGATTCTGAGTTGTAAAAACATTCGCCAGTTCTGAGATATGGTACTGTATTCAATCCAATAAGTCCGATGTCTGCGGGAGAACATTTGAACACAATCCTATTTGCAATTAAATCTTTTGGCAAGATATAGCTATGAATATCAGACAATTTTTGAGTTGCCAAAATCAAATTGATTCCAAACTTACGGAACTCCTTAATAATTATATGAATTATTGTCATTGCCTCTTTGCTTATATTGTCGTTTTCGATTTCGAACAATTTTTGAAATTCGTCAATAATTATTAATTGTCTTGGGATTTTTTTGTCGGGGCATTTTGTTCTCAGATCTACTATGTTACTTACTTCGTTTTTTCGACAGAGTTCCATACGGCGACTGCCTTCTTCTTTGAGTTCTCTAAGAACGCTTAATCCAAATTCTCTTTCAGCTTCGGGTGCGATAACTTTTGCGTGAGGTAAATTATGACGTGCGTATGTATCAAATTCAACTCCTGAAAAATCCATAAGAAAGAGTTCTAATTCTTCGGGGGAATAATGAATAGCCGAGTTACTAATAATTGTATGTAAAAAGACGCTTTTGCCAGAACCTGGTATGCCAATAACAACAGCCGAGTTTTGTCCGCTTTCCTGAGTAATTGACAAGCTTACCAACTCTTTTTCTTCTGAAATTCCAAAAGGGATTTCTATCATATTAGAACTTTCGTGTTTCCACCAATCTAATTGTGCAGGGACAAAATTGGCAAATGTCACTACTTCGGCTGGCTTTGTTTCCAATGACCTATTTACATATCGCACAATGTCTTGAATTTGCGAAACCCCTATTTTCTCAAAATTAAAATGTTGGATATTTTTGTCTGTTGAGAAAGGATATCTTGCTGATATAAAATCATAAGTCAGCAGCAAGTGGTCAAATTTGTCTAATTCAAACGCAATGTACTCCTTTTTTGCATTTTCAGAACTTTCTATTTCATCTTTGTCTATCATTAGAACTATATGAATGCCTGCGCGTTGCCCGTTTTTCATCAGTTGTTTCAATAATGTCAAAGATGTATTGGTAAGACCTACAGGAAATGCCTTTATTATCAATAATTGATATTCTTCGGGATTTTCTTTGCCTTGATTGTATTCGCCAATATTTTTAATAGGATGAAGTAATAGGTTTTGAATTACATTTTCGATGTATTGTGTTTTCTCTTCGAGGCAATCTTGTATCTCTTTTTCGCGTGAATAAAAGGACACTGACTTGTTTAGTGATTTAAACAAATCGGATATTCCTTCCATTTCTTGCGCGTCAATAGTGGTTATTTTGAATTTACCAGGTAAAGATGCCATAAAAAGACGTGCCGTCAGTGTATTTATGAAATCAAAACACTCTTTTTTTGTTTTTTTGTCGTAGTGAACTACAATATTTTTTTTGTCCAATATTATAGCATATTCAAATTTTGTGAAAGAAAACATGTCGTCGAATATGTTAAAGACGATGACATTCTTTCCTACTAAAAAAGACGAAGTTGGGAAATGGTGGGATTGAGGTTGCAATTGTTTCCACACAATATTGTCGCTATCTGCGGTCTCGTAAAAGTTTGGAGCAATAGCGGGATTTTGTCTGTAAAACTGTTCTGTAACGTTATGAATGGCTGATAATATCTCATTTTTAGAACGACTCTCCATTCCGCCGCTTGCAATCCATTTTTGAGTTTGGTCGCCCATTAAGTTCATCAACGCAATAAATTGGTCGCAAGCAGCGTTGTAGTAGTCAATCTTATCAAGTAATTCGTATGAAATTGAAGGATATGACCTAATAAAGTGCTGCTTGTTTTCGTTTGACAGATTATCCCTGAAATCTTTTACCAGATTTAATAACGATTCTTTTGTTATCGTTTCCTCTTCGTTTACTGTCCGTGATATGTATTGTTTCAAAACAACGTTTTCTTCCTCTAATTTTATCAGATTTTTTTCTTGAGACTCAATAATTTCCTCTAGTTCCTGTTTATTTAAAATTACTTCTTCGTGCTTTAATGATTGCTCTTCTAAAAGTTCTGAATATTCTGATTTAATTTTTTGGAGTTCTGAATCATACTCTTCCTTTTCTAAATCTCTTAAATGTGTCAAGGTGTTGAGTAAATTGTCAATATTTTTAGCGTACTTCCAATTATTCATACCGTTTATTCCGAGCAGGGTATCATCTTTTATATCTAAGTAAACCAACTCCATAATAGAAAACGGACCGTAAATCTGGTTGTTTTCCTGATAATAGTAAGACAATTTATAAATATCAGGAGCTTCATTGTTTTCTTGGTGAGTAGTTTTAATGTAAATCTCCAATTCGGGAAAATCAATAGCAGGTTTCCACACTGTCCTATTGTATGATACTAAAGTATCCTCCTCCAGAGGATAATCTCTAAAATTTTCCAATCGATACGGACCGTAGTGTTGACCATTCAAATTTATGTAATAGGTTTTATTCATATTTATTTATATATATGTTTTATGACAATATTCTAACTATTTCTTTTGCGTCAGATTTTTTGAATCCGCACGCTAAAATTTTGTGTCCGCCGAGACTTTCTATTGCGATGTTTGCAAAAAATAAACCTGCTCCTGCAGAAACACTTGCTATATTTTTTCGAGTAATTATAGTAGTTTTATAACCAAAAACATAGCCTTTATAATAAGTAACTTTCACATTATCAATTTCTAACCTGTCAGGATACAATGTGTTTTCGTTTGTCGAAATTCTACTTGCTGTAAAGGCTCTCATATAATTTGTGTTTTATATTATTGTGAATTTGATAGTTGTAAAATTGTGTTCAATAAATTGGGTATATCTCCTGCCCGATTCCAATTTTCAATACTATTAATCCCCAAAAGCGAATTTTCACTTATGTCTAAATTTACTAAATCATAAATCGAAAACGGACCATACAATTGGTGACCTTCTCGGTAATAATAGTTCACATCAAACAAATGTAAATTTTGATGTCCGTCGTAGGTAGTTCCTTCATTATCATCCTCAACATCTTCACGGAAATAGTTTCTTTCTAAGGTATTGTTTTCATGTGAGTTAGGTCTCATTGGGTGATTAAAATAATCCTGTCTTAAATTATTCCTATTTTGCTCTTTTTGTATCTCAAGATGATAGTAAATAAGTTTAAATAAATTAATAAAAAAGAAAGGGATAGCCAATAGTGCTGTCATTAATAAAAACGAAATTACTTTCAAAAAACAACCTATTCCTTCATTTTGGGAAAGTGAGGTACCTTGAAAAATATTATTTCTCCACGTATCTCCTACCCCGACATAAACTAACCCTGCCAACCCCAATGTACAAACTACAATAATGGAGGCTTTTCGTTTCATTTTTAGTTCGGTTATTCTATTCATGAGAACAATTATTTTATTTGTAGGTCATTGAATAGTAGAAAATGATTGATATACTGATTGCAGATAGTTCTAAATAGCGATACACAGAGCAAACTCCAAAGAAAAGAGCGTTTGAAAAGAAACGTCCGTAAGAAACTGATTATCAGCGAGTTACAAAGAAAAAGTGACCCAAAAAATTTTGGATAGAAAGCACAACTATTAAAGCTGTGTGCGACTAAAATATTTTTTGAAACACCTTTCATCTGCAGAAGATCTATAATTTTTTTATAATGTAAAACTATTCATCACTTAAAATCAGTAATTTACGCAAAAATTATTTTTAATTTTCAAAATTTAAACGTAAGGTTTTGAAAAATGTTTCATTTTTTTGAAAAAAAATAAAAATTATTTTTTTAAAATTTTATTTTCAACAAACTAATTATTGATTTTTTCTCTATTTTTGCATTTAAATACAAAAACAAATCAGATAATCTAATGATAGAAAAATTCGGCAAAACGTGGTGAGGTGAGCATTGGCTGCGGTCGCTCCACAATGTTGATTATAACAACCGTTTACCTCGCGGTGCTACTTATGCTCGTTCGGGAAGAGTACAATCCATTAAAATAAAAGGAAATCATGCTATAGAGTCATTCCGAACAAAGTGAGGAATCTTTTGCAATTTCCTAACGGAATGCGGCTGTTTTGATTGATTTATTTCTACCAAAGCGATGCATTCCTACGGAATGCCGAAAAACTAACTAATGACTAACGACTAATAACTGATAACCGAAAACTGATAACTGAAAACTGATAACTGAAAACTAACAACTATTCAGAAGCCACACAATAAATCCATTTATTTCCTTTGATAACAATTTTTTGGTCTGTAAATGCGGGAGTAGCATATATTTTATCTCCTGTTTGGAAAGAATTAATAAGGTTGAAATCTCCTTTTGCAGAAAAAATAAATATTTTTCCGTCAGTTGCTGCGAGATAAATTTTTCCTTCAACGATAATTGGGGATGAATAAAATCCCGTATTAAGTTCCATTGATTTAATTAAACTTCCCGTTTTAATGTCAAAAGAGGCGACCACTCCGTAGTCGGTAGCGATAAAAAAGAAATCTTTTGTAGCGACGGGGCTAGCTACTTCGGGCAAAAATTCGTCATCTTCCCAAAGTACCGTTCCGTCAGTTGCATCAATGGCAATCATTGTAGCATATTCACTTGCGCCGACAACTATCCCGTTTGCATAAGCGAGGCTTGCGCCCACTTCACCCGACATACAAACTACACGCCAATTTTGTTCGCCATTATTTGGATTATATGATGTAATGCTTGGATTTCCAATTAAAAGCAGTTGGGGTGTATTATTTACATAAGCAATAATCGGGGAACTCCATGCAATTTTATCGGGGCGTTCGGTCATCCACCGCTGATTGCCCGTAGCCAAATCTAATGCTATGACCCTCGGAGAATTGTGGTTATCATATTGAATAATTAATAAATTTCCAAAAATAATTGGAGAAGAGGCATATCCGTAGTGGTTGTCGGGGATACCAATATTTTTTGACCAAATAAGTTTTCCGTCGATATCGGCACAAATAACGTCTCCCATACCAAAGATAGCACAAACATATTTACCATTTGTAACAGCGCTCGGAGCCGCTAATCCTGTATCATCGGTAGTGTCGGGCATTTTGGAAGGTGAACCCGGAATATTTTTTGCCGCAAGTCGCCACAATTCTTTACCCGAACTTAATTCATAACAAAATAACTCACGCACCGCATCGTCAGCACCTGTGAAAAATAGTTTATTCCCATTAATGACAGGAGAATTAAATCCTTTTCTGGGTACTTCTGCTTTCCACAAAATATTTTTCCCAGAAGTTAAGTCCCATGTTGTCGGAACTTTTGATGATCCATTTATACCAAGCGAATTATTACCTCTAAAACCATTATGCGTAACTTTTGATATTTCAACTACTTCGAGTAAATCTGACGAAATTGAATCGGTTTCAATCTCTGTTAAAATATCAATAGAATCTGAAAGCAAATATAAATCATTTTCGATGCTATTTGTTTCATTTTCAGACATTTCTATCTCTATTTCAGGAATAGTTTTATTGTTATTATTTGTTAAATATGGTGAAGTTAAAATAGCAAAAATAATTCCACCAATACTTATTGTTGCAACAATCCAAACAATATGTTTTCTTGCTTTAGATTTGATTAACCAAAAGTCAATAGGGTCTATCTCTTTGTCAGGAATATTTTTTGACTTTGCATAAAAAATTCTGATGGAAATCACAAAAACAATTACCATAAAGAGTAAAATAGCAATGCCTAATTTCATTCTACTTTGGTTTATAAAATATGCTTTTCGGGCTAACAAATCCAATTCTCGAATTTGCTCTAATAATTGAGGGTTGTCGCCGAGTTCTTCGTTTGCTTGTTTTAGTTTTTCAATGATTTCAGATTGAATAGTTTCCGAACTACTAACCTGAAAATAGTTAGTTATCAGCATTATAGAAAATGTGATGATAAAAATTACAGAAACCGCTGCAATGTTTCGGGTTATTATTTGTTTCATCTGGTTATTTTTTTATTACGGTACACGGTACGCGTTGTATGGTTTATTTTTTTTCATTTGTAAATATTATGTATGTTACCGAAATTGTTTGTTATTGAACGTATTGAAATTGTTATTGAGTTTACCGAAATTGTTATTTCTAATGTCTCAATCCACAATCTTTATTTATTTAGAAATGCAAAATTACCACTTTTTTTTGATATTCAAGTCACTTTCTAAAATTTTTTGCAATTTTCATAACGGTTTCTAAATGTTCCCTCTTGCATAACAGCCTCTTTATTTCAATGTTGGCATACTCAACTCCTTACACAGAGAAAAAATTCGGGGTAGAATTTTGTAAAAAAATAAAAAAAATATTTTTAATTATTAAAAAAATAGTACTTTTGTGAAATAATTTAAAACCATAAAAGATTAAAAATTCACATTACTAAAATAAAGATTTAGACACGCAATCAAATGATTATAAATACATTAGAGTTAATTCGTGAAATTAGTGGCTCAATAATAATATAAATAATATGAGAAAGAGAATAAACAAAACATTTTTTTTGGTTAATTTGGTATTATGTTGCAACATTTTAGTTGTCAATGCCAATGACCCGATTTTAGACATTTCAGTTGCTCCCATTATTATCAATGGCAATAGTACTGAAAATTACATTATTACAGGTTCTACCGATAAAAATAATATTATTGTAGAAACCGGTTATAAAGGAATAATAACGTTACGAGATGTTAAAATAGAATTAACACATCCTGATCCTGAGTTACCTCCCTATCCCAAGTTACCTCCGGAACCTGAACTACCTCCTCGCCCCGAATGTCCTCCTCAACCCGAACTACCTCCCGAACCCGAATTACCTCCATATCCCGAACTACCGGATCCCCCTGATCATCCTCAACCAGATCCTCCATTTTCTGACCCCGATTGGGATGCATATTGGGCATTATATAATTTTCTTTTGGATCAGTGGTACGCAGAATATTATGCAATTATGGCGCCATATTGGGATTTATGTGGAATAATTTTACAGCCATGGCGAGAGGAATGCATTGCTATTTGGGCTCCATGGTGGGTAGAATATGATGCAATTATGCAGCCATATTGGGATGAATGTAATGCAATTTTGAATCCATATTGGGATGAATTCAATGCTATTTGGGATTTATGGTATTCTCAAAGACCCTTACATTCACCAATTTCTGTAAAAGGACAAAATAATTGTTCTAATCTCACTCCTGTAACTAATGTAGATTTTATTTTAGAAGGTGATAATTATTTGAGCCCTCTGATTCCTGATCATTATCGTGAGGATGATAGAGGTTGGTCGGCATTTCATGTGGAGCAAGGAGCACAAATCAATATTTCTGCAATTAATCCGTCTGATAATTCAAGTGGAACATTAAGTGCTATATCACATACAAGGCATGGAGGAACGGGAATTGGTGCATTGGCAGGTCTCCCCGAAGCAACTATTGATTTGCCAATTACCGGTGGATGTCAATCGCCTGCGACCGCTGCTGGTGGTAATATTGTAATTTCGAGCGGAAAAATTACCGCAAGAGGTGGACACGGTGCAGGGATTGGCGGCGGTTTCAGTTACTATTACGACGGTATGATTGTTATTTATGGCGGTGAAGTGAACGCTTCTTCAATTTTTCATGCCGCAGGAATTGGGAGCGGATGCCCCCTCGGTACAGGAATAGTGCCTTGTTACACATCAAATAGTTCTATTATTGTACTTCCTCCCGCTACTATTGCTGCTTCTGGCTCAGGACATGACGAAAATGTTCCTATATTTGACCTTGCACTTGCAGGAACTAATACACTCGTTTACATTGGAGACCCCCAAAAGCCCGAAATTACAGTACATACAGAAGATTTTGAACCATTTGCAAATATTTATGTAGACCTTTCTGAAAACCCTGATATTGCACGTGTTATCAATGCAACTGTTCCTAACGAAAGGCTTGATATTAATCAAGTTAAGTTTGGACAGGCAAATAATGCGGGTATCTACACATTTAATGGCATCCTCAATGATAATACAACATTTTTTACAGACGCAGTAAGTTCGCAGCCCGAATATTTTGGAAGACCTTATTTGCCTAAAACTGTACGGTTGCCCGGACCAAACTCAGAAACTGTTATTTTGGAACTAATGAAAACCGATTTGACAATAGAGGCTTTTCCATCTATTTCTATTTGTGAAAATAATTATTCGGATTCTACTGCATTAAACCACGCTTTTCGTATAAAGATAACATATTTAGACGGTGCTCAAATGTCAAATGTTATTTTTGAGATGGCTGAAGGCAATTTATCCGACTTTTTGGCATCTGATATGAAATTCTATTCTTCCGATGGTGAAACAGAAATTTCTACTCCAACAACAATCAATAAAGGAGATATTTTATTTGTTGCCATTCCAATTAAATTAGGAAAATCGGGTGGATTTTACTCGGATGTCTTGCGTATTAGCGGAAATTGGGGTGGAGTGCCTACAGGATATATTCGTCAAATTGTTACTCAAAATATTGGTATTGTTAATATTACAGTTATTGCAAATCCCGAAGAGGGTGGTTCAGTAATTGGTACTGACAGTTATACTTGCGACACGGATGTTACAGTTTCGGCAACACCAGCCGATATATACAACTTTGTTAATTGGACAGAAAATGATATTGAAGTATCTGATGCCCCCAATTATAATTTTATTGCTACCGAAGACCGTAATTTAGTTGCCAATTTTACACTTAAATCTTATGAAATTGTTTTATATGCTGACCCTACAGAAGGAGGTACTGTTTCGGGTGAAGGAGAATATACTTATGGTGAAAGTGTTACAGTTTCGGCAACCGAAAATGAACTATACCATTTTGTTAATTGGACCGAAAATAATGTTGTGGTTTCAGACGAACCCAATTATACTTTTATTATAACCCAAAACCGTAATTTGGTTGCTAATTTTGTAATGCTTTTTCTCGTTACGGTTGATGTTAATAATAGCGACTATGGTTCTGCAGCAGGCAATGATTTTTACAGAATATCAAGTTTTGCACAAGTTAGGGCATTTGAAAACGACTGCTACAGATTCGAAAATTGGTCAATAAACGGAGTTGTGGTTTCGACCGACAATCCATATTCTTTCGAAGTAACTGAAAATGTAACAATTACGGCAAATTTCAGTGCGCTTGATTTCGATACATATTCTCCTATCCTTTGGGATAATACTTTTTTACTTAATCTCAAAAAATTAAGAGAAGATGGTTATGAAGTAACTGGTTGTCAATGGTATAAAGATGATATCGAACAAATCGAGACTAATACAATAAACGAGTTCAGTTACTCTGAAGGTCCAAATAGTTATAATTTGCTAAAACCTGCACCTACTTATTATATGTTTAAATTAAAGACCCAAAACTTTGGCAATTTATGTTCAACAAATAAGTTTATAGACAACGGTACTACCGAAGATGATGACGAGGAAACCAAATCGACACTGATTGTATACCCAAACCCATTCTCATCGGGGGTTCCGTTTACTATTGAGGGTGTTACAGCAGGAAAAGCCATTAATATTTATAACCAGATGGGAGTTTGCGTGTACAATACGATTGCCACAGACGAAATAATAACCCTTAAACTTAATTTCCCTGCGGGATTCTATTTTATACACGCAGATAAAAAACAAATAAAGATTGAAATTGTAAAATAGTTGTTAGTTGTCAGTTTTCAGTGAATGAGTGAATGAGTGAATGAGTGAATAAGTAAATGAGTGAATAAGTGTAGGGGCGCACCCTTGCGGTCGCCCTCCTTGTAATAAATAAATGAATGGTGTAGGGGCGCACCCTTGCGGTCGCCCTCCTTGTAATAAATAAATGAATGGTGTAGGGGCGCACCCTTGCGGTCGCCCTCCTTATAATAAATAAATGAATGGTGTAGGGGCGCACCCTTGCGGTCGCTCTCCTTCTAATAAATAAATGAATCGTGTAGGGGCAAACCTGAGTGTTTGCCCAAATGTTCGATAATAGACTTTATATAACATGAACAAGTTAAAAAAAATAAAGATAATTCGTTTCGTTTTGATTATCACAGCTTTGGTAATAACTATACCTAACATTTCTTCTCAACAAACGAAAAATGAATTATCTATTAATGGTGGAGTGGGTTTGTCGGCATTTATTATGCAGCCAACTTTGGAAAATGTTTTACCAAACGGTATTATCGGAGATATTGGTTTTGGATTAACTTTCTTTTTACATCCCAAATGGGGTATTTATCTTGGAGCGGGCATTGGATTGGCTCAACCTGTGGCAAAAACAAATAAAATAACTATTTTAAATTCAGGACTTACCGACAGTAATGGTTATCTTTTCGATTTACATACCAATCTACTCTACTTTACCGAACAACAATCGATGAGTTTTTTAAGTGTACCATTAATGTTACATTATCAGGCGATGCCTCAAGGCAGACTATCGGCGCAACACCGAGGTAGAATAAACTTTTTTTATGCAATGACAGGTATTAAATTCATTATTCCTCAGAATAGCCAATACCGATCTAATACTACGTCACTTACTAATGCTGCATATTATCCCGACATGGACAATTGGGCGGGTACTCAAACTTTTGCAGGATTAGGAACTTTTGAGGGCGTAGGCTCCGAAGGCGATCTCGAACTTGATATGTTTGTTGCTTTTTCACTCGAAGCAGGTATAAAAAGTATCATAAACAAAAAAATGTTTCTCTACACAGGCTTATTTCTTGACATCGGATTAGAAGACCCATACCAAAATAGACGTTTATCTTATACTGACCAAAATGCAGCAGTTCTTATTTCAGAAACTTCGTTTTTGAATTTTTCTGATAAAATTACTTTTACTGCAGTAGGTTTAAAATTACGACTTGCTTTTACATCACTCAAAAAAACACAAAAATGCGACCATTGGATATATTGAATTTTATGATAATTCTATTCTACATTTTATCTATGAATCCACTCCGAAAAGCCCTATTATTTTACCACAAGGGTCACAAAGAGATTTCACAAAGGACACAAAGTATTAAAAATCAACTAATATCAACTTGTGCTCTTTGTGTATTCTTTGTGTACTTTGTGGTAGAAAACACTTTTCGGAGTCGACTCGTCTATTAATTTTACAAAAAACAATGTTAAAAGGAAAAAAAATAATTCTGGGAATAACGGGTAGTATTGCTGCCTATAAAGCGGCATATCTTTTGCGGTTATTAGTAAAAGAAGAGGCAGAAGTACAGGTTTTAATCACTCCTGCGGGCAAAGAATTTATTACACCCGCAACTCTTTCGGCACTTTCCAACAAGCCGGTTTTAGGAACATTTTTTGAAACAAATGACGGAACGTGGCATAGTCATGTAAATTTAGGGTTATGGGCAGATGTTATGATTATTGCACCCGCATCAGCAAATACAATAGCAAAAATGGCAACAGGAATTTGCGATAACCTGCTTTTAACTACTTATTTATCAACTAAATGTCCCATTTTTGTTGCACCTGCGATGGATTTAGATATGTTTGCACACCCAGCAACTCAAAAGAATATTTCTTTGCTTATTGAGCGCGGTTGCAAAATAATAGAGCCAAGTACCGGAGTTTTAGCAAGCGGACTGCACGGAAAAGGACGCATGGAAGAACCAGAACAAATTGTCGAAATTTTAAAAGATTTTTTCGAAAATAAAATTCCTCAAAAAAGTCTTGCAGGAAAAAGAGTTATGGTTACAGCAGGTCCAACCTACGAAAATATTGACCCTGTGCGTTTTATAGGAAATTATTCATCTGGTAAAACAGGTATTGCAATCGCCGAAGAATTAATTAAAAGAGGCGCAAAAGTAGATTTGATTATCAACTCACATCTACTATCCTCAAGGGAGAAAGAGTTGTATTTCAACACATTAGGAACGGCAAGGAGTGAAGTTATATCCGCTGATGATATGTATCGAGAAGCATTAAAGATTTTTCCAAAAGTTGACGCTGCTATAATGACGGCGGCAGTTGCCGATTTTAAACCCGCAAAATATTCCCAAAAGAAAATTAAAAGAAATGATAAAAATTTAACCATCGAACTATCTCCAAACCCAGATATTGCCGCAAAATTAGGACAAATAAAAAAATCTAACCAAATATTAATCGGTTTTGCACTAGAAACACATGACGAAGAAGTTAATGCCTTCAAAAAATTAATATCAAAAAATCTTGATTTTATTGTCCTTAACTCCCCGTCAACCAAAGGAACAGGATTTATGACCGACACAAACGAAATTACAATTATTGATAAAAACAATTTTAAAAAGAAATATCCTCTTAAAACTAAAAAAGAAGTTGCATCTGATATTATTGATGAACTTGAAAAATTATTGAAAAAATAACAAATTCTTATAGTGATTTAACATGAATTTACACGAAATAATAAAATTCTTTGAAACCCAATTTCCTACTGCCTTGCAGGAAGAGTTTGACAATTGTGGACTTCAAGTGGGAAACCCCGAAGATGAAATAACAGGCATCCTTCTAACTTTGGATGTTACTCCCGAAGTAATCAAAGAAGCAGTAACAACTAATTGTAACCTAATAGTTTCGCATCATCCCGTTACTTTATCTGGAATAAAAAGAATGACAGGAAATAGTTTGCCTGTTCAGATTTTTAGGGAAGCGATTCGTAACGAAATAGCAATATATTCGGTGCATACAAACATCGACAATCTCAAAAATGGAATTAGCGGTATTCTTGCCCAAAAATTAGGTTTAATCAACACAAAAGTATTGTCTCCGAAAAAAAACTTGTTGCTTAAATTAGTAACTTTTGTACCTCTTGAGTTTGCTGATAAAGTTCGGAATGCCTTATTTGAAGCGGGTGCGGGGCGTATTGGCAACTATTCGGGATGTAGTTACAATATTGAAGGCGAGGGTACTTTTTGCGGAGATGATTCCACCAATCCTTTTGTTGGAAAAAAAGGAGAACTACACTTCGAAAAAGAAATCAGAATTGAAACAATTTTGCCATCATTTCTTCAAAAACAAGTTCTAAAAGCACTGTTTGACGCACATCCTTATGAAGAAGTAGCGTATGATTTATATCCTCTTGAGAATCAATGGGATGAAGCGGGCATTGGAATAATTGGCGAATTAGCAGAAATCGAAAAACCTGAAGTTTTTTTGAAACGTTTAAAAGAAGTTACAAAAGCGGGAGTTATCAGGCATTCAAAAATTTCTGGGCATCAATTGAAAAAAGTTGCTATCTGCGGCGGTAGCGGAAGTTTCTTAATTAATGACGTTATAAAAGCCGGTGCCGATATTTTTATTACAGGAGACATTAAATATCATCAATTTTTTGATGTTCCAAATAACGTAATCATTTCTGATATAGGACATTACGAAAGTGAGCAATTTTTTAATGAATTTTTATTTGATATTATTTCAAAAAATTTTCCTACTTTTGCGGTCCGAATTTCGGAAATAAATAGCAACCCTATAAAATATTTTAGTTGAATGGCAACAAAAGAACCAAAAACAAATATCGTAGAATCTTCGGTAGAAGATAAACTTCGTTCACTTTTCAGTTTGCAAAAAGTTGTGTCTGAAATAGACAAACTAAGAACACTCAGAGGCGAGTTGCCTTTGGAAGTTCAAGATTTGGAAGATGACGTTGCAGGTTTAGAAACACGTATTTCGAATCTTAATAGCGAAGTAAAAGAATTGAGCGACAGCATTGTTCTGATGAAAAATAAAATCAAAGATGCGGGGCTTCTTATTAAGAAATATGAAGCGCAACAATCTAACGTTAGGAACAACCGAGAGTATGAATCACTTTCAAAAGAGGTTGAATATCAAAATTTAGAGATTGAACTGTGCGAAAAACGTATCAAAGAATTTAATTCAGAAATGAAGGCAAAATCTGTTCAGTCAGAATCGTGGAAGGAGCAATTAACAGGCAGAAAATCTGACCTTACAACAAAGAAAGCAGAACTTGAGGAAATTATTTCAGAAACACAAACCGAAGAAAAACGCCTCGTCGAAAAAGGTAAAAATATTGAAAAACATATCGATGAACGTTTACTGACAGCATTTAAGCGTATCCGAAAAAATGCACGCAACGGTTTAGCAGTTGTTACTGTTGCACGAGATGCATGTGGAGGCTGTTTCAATAAAATTCCACCTCAACGACAATTAGATATTCAGTTAAGAAAAAAAATTATCGTTTGCGAATATTGCGGTAGAATATTGGTAGATAGCGAAATATAGATAGTGTGGGGATATACGGATTGGCGGATTGGACGGATTTTCACAGATTGACGGATTTTCACTGAATGCATGTGTATGTTTGCCTAAAAATTTCGGTCGTTTTTCTTTTCTGACTACGTCAATGTGACCCCCAAACAACCACTAACATGACAATAGTTCCTGACTTCCTCAATGCGACACTCTGCGCAGGAGTTCTGAATATTTTGAAAAAAAGGTATTAATGTTTTTGAAACAAAAAAGAGTTAATTTATTTTGCGAAACACTAATTAATTAAGTTATCTTCTTTTTCCTGACTTCGACAATGCGACACCCAAATAGTATAAAATCGGCATTTTAAGCCACTTTAACGATTTTTTGCGGCACTCACTAAAAATCTTATGTTATTGATATTCAGTATATTATAAAATTATTTTTTAAAAGTGTCGAAGTCAGGAGTTCTGAAAATGCTTGCGCGAAACATTAGTTAATTACCTTCTTTTTTTCTGTTGTGTTCCTTTGCTTCTACTTTTATTGCTGCTACTTGGTGATTTTTGTTTCGTTTGACTCTTTTTGTCACCTTTCTTAATCTGATGAGGCGGCTTTTGTTTGCCGAGGCAAATACAGATACGACAACGGTCGCATTCATAACCTTTTTGTATCGGACCTCTTTTCTTTGGCTGGGATCTAAGGTCAATTTTTACTGCACCGTAAGAAAGTTTCAATTTAATCCCTGCCGCGAGAGGTGTAATAGTTGATGGATATGATTGTGAATTTAAGACACTGTTAATTTGTAAATCATTTGTTACTAATGGCGGCATATCAGCCGAATTTTGAGCATTTACATTACTAACATTGTTGAGTCCATAATCTAAATATAATCCAATATACAGGATGAGTCCGTTGTTATTAAGTATTCGCTTTCTACCGAGTTCTGCAGAGGCAAAAATAGCGGGTTTAAATTCAAAATTTCCGCTTGCTTTGTTATCCGGATAAATCCCAAAACCCATAAATTGTTGGGTTGTATATTCGTAATTTTCAAATTCGTAGTAACCAGAGTTCCTAAAAGTAGCGGTTGTTTTGTATGCACCGTTCATTGGCAGTCCAAATTTTCCACCAATTGCAACATACCACATTCTGTCGCCGGATGTTTGAAATTGAAGCATCAAAGGAATTTGAAGCATCATTGCGCGCTGTTTCTCAACAAAATCGCTAATCTCGCTACGAAATTCAAATGGTGAACCTTCGTTGTCAACAGCATCATAACTTAATCGAAAAATATCAGATTTAAATTTAGTGTTGTACATTGCAACTTCAACGCCCGTACTGATACCAATATTTGTCGAGAAGAAATAAGTATATCCAATACCTAAATGACCTCCGAAACCATCTTTTCGCACTCCGTTGTCAATATTGTATTGCAAAGTAGACAGACCTCCGCCAATATATCCCGAAAATTCATGTCTATACTGTGCTTGTGTAACTGTTGAAAATGAAACGATTACAATTATCGCTAATCTTAATAGAAATTTACTTGCTATCAAATTCATTGTACAATTATTTTAAGTTCTTTCTTTAAGCCGTTTTTGCAAGTAACAATAAAAAAATGAACACCCGTTGAAAAATTAAGATTGACGGGAGTTATTGTTCCTTCAGTCTTAATATTTGCTACCCTTAAACCCAAATAATTATAAACTTCAATTGTAGCGTCTTTAAAAATTTCATCTTCTGTATCTGTTTCAATATAAATAGTTTGCCCTTTTGAGACTGGATTTGGATATATATTAATACCCATTTTTCCAAAAGAGACATAGTATTGGCAACTTTTAAGTACGCCCGAACTTGTAGTAATTTCTACATGGTAATTACCTTGCGTAAATGCACCTCCGTGTGGGTCGAATGATAAAGATTGCCCTGTTCCTTGCGGAATTGGGTCGTCATTAAAAAACCACTGAAATGTTGCAGAATTGAAATTAAATCCTCCGTTGTTGCCCGGATTGTTGATAACAGTGAAAGTGTTGTCCGACCATCTTATTTTTACTAATTGCTCAAAAGGTATCATCCGTTCAATTGTAAGCAAATAGGTACTTTCAATTTGTCCATTTTGCGATATTACTGTGATTATAAATTCATTGATGCCTGTTGTGAGAAAGAACGTGCGGTTATTTCCATATTCATCATTGATAATTATAGTCGCTAATGGATCTGCTGTTAAAACTAAAATGGTTGCTGTGGGGTTACCGCATTGAGTATCAGTGAAAACAAAATTATCTCCATCTTTATCAGCTGCTTGTCCATTCACGTTGATTCCAATTAATTCGGTACTTACAATCGTAAGTGTTCCAAAAATATATTCAAAATAATAATTATCCGCTGCACCGCCCGAAACTAAAATTCTGTCGGGATAAACGCCTGGCAAAGTGTTTGAAGTGATATCGCTTGCAATGTTAATAGTTGGCAATTGTGTCAAAACGGATTCATTTTCTGCACAGGCAAAACCTTCAATTATATACTCAAGGTCAACATCGTTAGGATTTGAACCATATATCATTATTGCATCTTGCGCTATAACTGTAAGAAGAGCAGGATTAATGGTCAAAGTTCCTAAATAAATATCGTTTGCTATACAAAAATCACTACCTGCATCGGTTGAAATAATATTTATCGTGATTTGATATGTACCTACATTAATTGGCAAGTCAGGAACATCATTGTAAAAAATTTCAAAGGTTGGATTTCCATTTATTGCTATTATTTGAAGGTTAAAAGGCTGGCAATCGTATTCTTTATCAATGATTTGGAAATCAAAATCATTTATCGTGGGAACACGTTTGACATAAATATCTTTAATTTTAATAAAACCGATATTTGTTCCGTTAGCAAATCTTATACCACTTGCGTTGTTTTCTATATCCCACATTGCTGTTGCATTTGGCGGGCTTTTACTGAGGTCTGTTTCAGAATAAATGCAATATACAGTGTTTCCTTTCTCTTTGTCCCATCCTATAACTATTCCCGTACCAGTTGCATCGGTGAATGTATCGGCATTTATCACATTTCCAGCTCCCTTTATATCGTCTCCAAATGCAAAAACAATTCCTCCTGTAACAGCAACTTGTCCGATAGATTCAATAGCCACACCATAAGTTGCTCTAACAACTCCACCCCGAACGGTAACTGCGCTACTTGCATCTTCGTGTTTAATTGCTATTCCAAAACCGAGTGATGTTTCATCAAAAGCACTTACAATACCGCCTTCAATAGTTACAGTACTTGTGCTATAAATGGCAATTCCTGTTGTAGTAACCACTTCGCCAGTTCCACTTACATTGACCAAATTATTATATCCTGTTGCAGAAATAGCCGTTCCTGTTGTATCTCTGACTATTCCACCACTCACCATAACAATATTATCATCTCCTTCGGTAATAATTCCTTCAACCGTACCATCTGAAACAGAGATAGTTGTGTCATCGCCAAAGGAAGTTATTGAAATCACTTCACCACCAGAAATATTTACTTTTGTATAATTCCCTTCTGTTAAAATATTTCCCGGAAATCCACCCGATACTAAAACATTTGTATTATCACCTGTTGTATTAATGTCTCCTATTTCACCGGAAACAACTTCAACTTTATTGTTAATACCTTCAGTTGTAATTGAAACAGTCATTGATGAAAAAATTGTTGCATCATTGTCCACAAAGACCTCATTATCAACTCCAATGCAATAAATAGCAAAGTTATCAGCCAATACCGTTCCTCCAATGACGTTTACTTTGTTGAAACTACCTTCGGTTTGAATTCCAATGCCGCTGCAATTTGCTTTCACATTTCCGTCATCTGAAATAACGACTGTTGCATTTGCGCTTTCTGTTTTGATACCAATACCGTCGTAACCAATTACTTCTACCTTTCCTAAAACATTGATAATGTTTCCAGAATTGGTTGCATAAATTGCTACGCCGTAGGTACCCGTTGCGTATACGCTTCCTGTTGTTTCAACGATTATATGTCCAGTTGTTTCAACGGCGCTGCTTTTAGTACCGTTTGCTTCAATAGTTCCGTTTATGATAAAGGTATTACTTGCGCCCGTAATATTTATCAAACTATTTACTAAACCGTCGCTACCCGTAATATCTGCATCCCACGATATCGTAATACCGTTGTTAGCAATATTAAACGTTATTGTTGCGGGGGCACTAATTAAGGTGCCAATCACCGTAACATCGTCTGATATTGTGTAAGTTACTCCATCTGCGGCACATGACCAAACAGAATTAACTTGTCCCGCGTTATTCGCTCCAATATCAATGTTTTGTGCATTCCCTCTAATAAATATAAAGAAAAACGCAACAAAAAACCACGAAAAATAGATGTTCTTGTTCATGAAAAAAATTTTTTTAAATATGTTATTTTATGAGTTATCAGTTATGAGTTATCAGTTATGAGTTATCAGTTATCAGTTATCAGTTTTCAGTTTTCAGTTTTCAGTCTTCAGTCGTTAGTCTTTAGTCTTTAGTCTTTAGTCTTTAGTTTTCAGCATTCCGTTAGGAATGCATCGCTTGGTAGAAATAAATCAATCAAAACACCCGCATTCCGATAGGAATGCATCCCCCATTTTGTACCAATTCATAAAAATTTTTTTATATGTTATTATATCAGTTTTCAGTTATCAGTTTTCAGTTATCAGTTTTCAGTTTTCAGTTATCAGTTTTCAGTTTTCAGTTTTCAGTTTTCAGTCGTTAGTCGTTAGTCTTTAGTTTTCAGCATTCCGTTAGGCGATGCATTGAATTTATTGAAATGAATGCATCGCTTGGTAGAAATAAATCAATCAAAACACCCGCATCCCGATAGGAATGCATCCTAATTCTGTACCATCTCATAAAAAATTATTTTAATATGTTATTTTATCAGTTTTCAGTTTTCAGTTATCAGTTTTCACTAATCACTAACCACTAACCGCTAACCACTAACCACTAACCACAAACCGCTAACCACTAACCGCTAACCGCTAACCACTAACCGCTAACCACTAATCACTAATAATAGCTTTAATTCCGGGTAAAATTTTACCTTCAAGATATTCGAGCAATGCTCCTCCTGCTGTTGAAATATATGAAACGTTTTCTGCAAACCCAAATTGGTTAACGGCTGCCACTGAGTCTCCTCCGCCAATAAGTGAAAATGCTCCTTTTTTTGTTGCAGCCACAACGGCTTCACCAACTGATTTTGTTCCTGCGGCAAAATTTTCCATTTCAAAAACTCCAACGGGACCGTTCCAAAGTATTGTTTGAGAATTTTCTATCACTTTTTTAAAAGTTTTAGTTGTTTCGGGTCCGATATCTAATCCTAACCAGCCATCAGGGATTTCATTGTTGGCAGTAATTTTTCTGTTTGCCTCGTTCTTGAATGCATCGGCAACTGTTACATCTTTTCCGAAATATAGGTTTACTCCTTTTTCGGCGGCTTTTTTCTCGATGTTAAGTGCTAATTCTAAAAAATCGGGTTCGCAAAGTGAATTACCAATGTTTCCGCCGTGCGCTTTTATAAAGGTAAAAATCATACCTCCTCCTAAAATCAAATTATCTACTTTATCTAAAAGGTTTTCTATAATTGTAATTTTTGAGGAAACTTTTGCGCCTCCCATTATAGCCGTAAAAGGTCTTTTAGGATTAAAAAGAACTTTTTCGAGGCTACCTAATTCACTCTCAATCAGATAACCGAACATTTTATTGTCGTTGTCGAAAAAATCTGCAATGACGGCTGTAGATGCGTGCGCCCTGTGTGCCGTTCCGAAAGCATCGTTAACATAAACATCTGCAAAAGAGGCAAGTTCTTTGGCAAAGTTCTTTTGTTTAATTTTCATTTCGACTTTTGCAGCTTTTTTCGTTTCTTCTGAAACATCTTTTGGAAGTTTCGGCTTTCCTTCTTCTTCTAAATGAAATCTAAGATTTTCAAGCAGCAAAACTTGACCCGCTTTCAGCGACTCTGCCTTTGTTTTTGCTATTGTTCCTACGCAATCTTCGGCAAAAATCACTTCTTTGCCAAGCAATTTAGCAAAATGCCCTTTTATGTGCCGCAAAGAATAATCTTGATTAACCTCTCCATCGGGTCTCCCCAAGTGCGACATAACTATTGCCGAGCCGCCATCATCCAATATTTTATTTATTGTTGGCAATGCCGCACTGATACGTGTATCATCAGTTACTTCAAATTGTTTGTTGAGCGGTACGTTAAAATCAACACGTACAATCGCTCTTTTTCCTTCAAAATTAAAATTTTCTATCGTTGACATAATTGAATAAATATTTTTGACATAATTGAATAAATGTATAGTAAATTCCTGTTTTACAAATATTTCCGTTACAATTTCATTAGAACTTAAATAAACTTTTATAACGTAAATACCAGATAAAATATTGTTTATTGAAAAAGTTTCTATTTTTTAAAACAAATATCTCAATCCAATTCCCAAATCGAACCAAGGCGCTGCGCCTCTTCTATGTATGTATGGTGAAAGTCTTAAATCTAAAGAAACTTGGACGGGTATTTCAGTGAATTTATATTCGGCACCACCGTTTAAGACAACTGCAAGTGAGACTCCTCCTTTATAATCTGTGGGATTTTTTCCTGTATAACTCCAAAGACCGAGTGCAGCACCTGCACCAGCGTGCCAAAAAAATCCGCTTTCAATGGGAAATACAAATTGATAAATTCCTGTAACGATACAACTGTTCCAACCGGGACTCCAACTCCAACCCACATCTGCCTCTAATCTGTCGGGAAAAATATTGGTAGTCTGAAATGATACTTCTGCACCGGTGGCTCCAAGCCGTAAACCTATTGCGTTTTGTCCGTTCAAATGAACCATCAATAACAAAAAGATTATTACAAAAAGGTATTGAAACTTTTTCATTTTATTTTCATTAATAAAAAAGGATGAATACTTAAAGTATCACATCCTTTTCATCATATATTTATAACTTCCTAATATCTATAAAAACACCTTTTATAGTTCTAAAATCTTTTCCATTACTGTATTTTCACCGACAGTAACTTTCACAACATAAGAGCCAGTTCCAACTCCAAATTGTTTTGCGGAAAATTTGTATTCTTTTGTTCCGCTTTTTTCGTTTTGATTTGCTAATACTGCAACAAGTGTACCTGCTGCTGTATAAACAGAAACGTTAACAAATGCTGCTTCTTCAACGTCAAAGCTAATATTTACTTGACCTACATAAGGATTTGGATAAACATTAACTTCAAAAGCGTTATTGTCAGCAAAACTGAATAGATCATTGGTGATAATTACAGGGTTGTAGGCTGCTTGAGTACTTGAACTTGTTCTTCCGTTTTTGTCGGTATAAGTACTTTTAATAAGGACAAGAATTGGAAAACGATGTTCGTTCACATACCACCTAAAAGTTTCATTTACAATGTCGTAGGTGCTATGTTTAGTTTCATTGGTGTAGCTTTTCACTTCTTTTACACGTAAAGCGTTAGGATATTTGACTCCACCGGGTAAAATTAAAGTACCTGTACCGTCTGCTGTAACAGAATAATTTCCGATAATGTCTCCGTAGTGTTCGCCTCTAACGTTGTAAACTCCGTCAAACTCACCTTTGTATGAGTTTCCGTAGCGGAACGGATATTTCATTTTAATGAACGGCGTCCTGTATTCAATGGTTGTATTTCCACTACCAGACGCATATCCGTAGTGTTTGATGTCGTTCTTATTGACATCAAAATAGAAAAAGTTTCCAAATTCTTCTAAAACAGAGTTACTGCTTAAAAATAGTTCGGAACTTTTGCCCCTTTGTGGTTGGTCAATGTTTCCAACAAAGGAATTTGTCATTTCAAGTGCAGTGAAATCCCAAACAACGTTTTTCCCTGCAACACCCGGCTCAACATATTTTGTCAATAACATCGGGTTTTTTTCGTCCGGAATTAATCCGTGAGTTTTGTAAGTAAGTGTAGTTTGTGCGCTTAATGACACCAATAAGCCCACTGCAAACAGTGTTGAAATTACTTTTTTCATAAATCTAATGTTAAAAATGAATAAAATTTTTTATATTTCAAAGTGCAAAGATAAAACACTTTTTTTTAACAACCAAAAAAAAAATCAAAATTTTTGAATTTTTTTTATTATTTTTTATCTAATTATTTTTAATCGTTTTATTTATTGTGAGTTATGTAAGCCAAGTATTTTTATAATATTTGTATTAACGCAAAGAACGCTAATACAGATTTCTTTTATTCATTTCTTTGGTATTTGATATTGTGTATATACATTCATTTCAATAAATTCAACGCATCGTCTAACGGAATGCCCTCATTTTCTCATTTTCTCATTTTCTCATTTACTCATTCACTTTGGGGTTTCAATAAATAAACATGATAAAACCCCTATTTTTTGAAGGTACACTTAATAACATTATATATTTAGGATATCTGTCTTCCATTATTCCCTTATTCAACTTAATATAAGGGAAGAGTTGTTAGGGGTTGTTCATTTCTACTAAGGGTACTTTTGTGAAATAAGGGTTTCTCTAAAAAAATTTGCAATAATTATTTCTTGATTGCTCCTTATTTACTCATTCCTCATTCTCATTCACATATTCACTCATTTACTCATTCCCTCATTTCCTCATTTACTCATTTATTAAGGGCGGGCGACCGCAAGGGTGCGCCCCTACACTCATTTACTCATTTATTAAGGGCGGGCGACCGCAAGGGTGCGCCCCTACACTCATTCCCTCATTTATTAAGGGCGGGCGACCGCAAGGGTGCGCCCCTACACTCATTCCCTCATTTATTAAGGGCGGGCGACCGCAAGGGTGCGCCCCTTGTCTCGTCCTAAAAAAAGTTTACAGATTTATACTTAAATACTGATATTAATTTACAATTAATTTTTAATCCTATTTTATGTTTAC
>WRMI01000023.1 GCA_009777175.1 Marinilabiliaceae bacterium | reverse complement strand
ATGAGTGAATAAGTAAATGAGTGAATGAGTATTTTCAATTCGTAATTCATTTTCGCTTTTAGTATTAACCTTATTTTTACCTTATTTATTCTACAAAACAACCTTAGTAGAAATTCAGTAATCAGTTTTCAGTATTCAGTTGTCGGTTATTAGTTTTTTTATTTTCATTTTTTTTAAACGTGAACCGTGTACCGTGAACCGTGAACCATTTTCCCATATCTATACTCTAAAAACAAATTTGCAAATAAAACGCAAAGATAATAAATTTATTTTATTTTTTATATATTTTGAAAATAATTCAAAAATTTTATCTATTTTTGCAATTTCAAATAAGGAATTTAATTTAATATTATGACAAAGTTTAAACAATTATTATTGGCGTTTTTAATAGTAACAGCCGCCAATGCACAAGAAAAAGAGCCCAAAACGGGTTGGAATTTGGGTCCTCTCCCCGCTGTTGGTTATAACAGCGACTTAGGTTATCAATTTGGGGCGTTATGCTCATTTTTTTACTACGGTGATGGTAGCGTTTTCCCCGAATATTTGCACAAATTTCATGTTGAGGCATCTTTATACTCCAAAGGTTCCGGAATGTATCATTTTTTTTATGATTCGAAATATTTGATACGAAATTCTCGACTTACTTTTGCTGCTACTTATTTGCCTAATAAAATGATGAGTTTCTATGGTTTCAACGGATACGCTTCTCCTTACGACGATAAACATGCTGAAGGGTCTGCTTTTTATTCTATGGACAGAAAAATGTTGCGAATCCTTGCTGATTATCAAAAAGGGTTTGCTACTAATTTAAAATGGGCAGCGGGATTAGCTTTTTGGAACTATAAATTAGATAGGGTTCAATTGGATACCTATAAGAATGATACAACTCTTTTTGAAATATATCAAACGGCGGGTATCATTTCTCCAAAAGAAGCCTCGGGTGGCTCGCATGCAGAAATTAAAATAGGATTAATTTATGATAGTCGCGACCACGAAGCAGCACCCGCAAAAGGAATTTGGGCTGAAACAATTCTCTACGGCTCTCCAGATATTTTCCAAAAAAACAATAATTCTTATTTAAAATTGTCTGCACATTTTCGTCATTATGTTCCATTGATGTCTGACAAATTGGTATTTGCATATCATCTTGCCTATCAGGGTACAATTGCAGGCAACGTACCATTTTACGTACAACAGAACGTAACCACGCTTTATTTAAGGCAAATAAATTCAGAAGGATTAGGCGGAATTAATACTATCAGAGGCGTTTTATACAATCGAATTGTTGGAGACGGACTTTGTTGGAGTAATTTTGAAATACGTTGGAAATTGTTTAATTTCAGATTCTTAAAACAAAATTGGTATTTTGGTGTTAATCCTTTTTTTGATGCAGGAAAAATTGTTCAGTCGTACAAATTAGAGGAAATGAAAGCAGCCAATACAAAGGAAATTTTTTCAGAGAAATCTGAAGATTTTGACAAAATGCATTTCAGTGCGGGTTTAGGTGCTAAAATTGTTATGAACAGGAATTTCGTTATATCAGCCGAATTCGGTAAACCATTCGACAAACGCGACGGAACAAGCGGGCTTAATATTGGCTTGAACTATATTTTCTAAAGGAGTTTTCAGTTTTCAGTAAATGAGTGAATGAGAAAAAAACTTTGCGGGAAAGAACATTTTTTGGAGTGGACTCAATATTTTAATTTATTTATTTAAGGGGACTTCTAAAAACCCTTAGTCATAAAAATTCCAAGAAATTCCGAATCTGAAACTTCGTGGATTTGCAGGGTATCCTATTGTGTGAAAATAATTATTACCCCACAATCCTTGATTGACATGCGTCATTTTGAAAAATGCTCGTGCGCGCTTAAGGTGCAAATTTAAAAAGGCATCAGCAAAAATATAGTCACCTACTTTTCGTTCACGTTGAATATAGAACTGGCTAACAGCAGGTTCATAAGCAGGCGCATACCAAGCAGTATTATACCGAATATCGAGTCCTAATTGAAAAAAAAGTACCTTAAACAAAGTGTTTTGAAAATAAGAGGAGTTATATATTGAAAACATTGGGAGAGGAATAATTTCCGAATGGCTTGTTAGTTGGTATAAGGCAGTGTTTTTGCTATGTAAGTTCCATAACTTAAAATGTTTATATAGTTTAAATTCCATCAAACTAACAATTGCCGATGTTTGAATTGGCAGTGCTTGCTGTCCCCAATAAACGTAATCGCTTATTAATCTGTATTCTGCGGTAAGTTCCAATTTTCTTGTCGGAATTCTAATTCCTCCTCTAAGTTTAACAGTTTTAACAGCCGAGAAGTTGTTGTGCCATTCAAAATGGTTTGAATAATAATTTTCGGTAAAAAAGTTTGGGCTAATTAAGAATATACCACCGTCAGTGAAGACTCCAGCCGTATCTTTCCAAATTCTGAATTGTGAATCGAAACCGCCTGTAATTTCGCTATCACCTGCTTTATAACCTTGAAAATATATTTTTATACCTGCGTTCCACCTAAAAGTCTCTCCAATGTTTTTAAAAATTTGTCCGCCAAAGAATGACGAAACAAAAGTAGTATCAGTGCGATGATAGAAAATTGAATCTATTTTGTAATATTCAGTATGAGCAGGATATTTGTATCGCTCGTATTGATTTCCAATAAAACCTCTTAAACCAAAACGTAACATCGAATTTGCTTCTTCGTTAAGTTTGAGTTGCACAATATTTGTTATTGAAGTGTAATATGTCGAATCTCTTGTCCTAATACTATCAACGAGCATTTTAGGATAATAACGACCTAAATCGGTATTAATTCCGTCCATCTGAAATACTCTTCTCGAACGGTCAATATGTAAAGTGTGCATTGCCGTACCTATTGGCAGTTTCGTTGTTTCGCCGTCTTGTGTAGTAACAGAAACATTTCCAAACTCTAATTTATTATCTAAAAAGAGTTGGTAATTATCGACTCGGTTATTTGCCCTATTGTTTTGAAACTTAACTTGAAGTTGTTCGGGTCGTGAAATAATGCTAATTTCTGGGTCTAAAATATCAAAATCGTCTAACATTCCTCCATTTTCTAAACGGTCTGCTTTATTATATACGAAGGAGCCGCAAATTTGATATATTTCTCCTGAATAAGAAGAAAAAAACCTAAAGTTCCGATTATTAACAGTTTGATAAGCATATTTCCCTATCGATGAAATTACTTTATATTCGACACCAACATTCCAATCTTTATTCACGTTTTGTGTGAACAAAATTCCGACGTTCTCTTCGGAACGTGATTTTGGCGGTGCGTGCTGATAGTAAATATTTGTATATGGAGTTCGTGTATTGTAATATTTCCATTCATCGGGAGTAGTAAAAAAGTTTCTAACTGTTTCGGTAAATAAAAACCCAGAATAGATAGGCATTTCTGAAACCATTGCTGCTTTCCATGGTGCTCCAATGTTTCCTAACTGAACGTTTGTGATTGCTTGTTGGTATGCGGGGTTATGAACTTGAAAACCTTCGGGCAAAGTGTCCACTTGTAAAGAATCGGCTCTACTAAATAAGTTGGAAAGTTTCCAATTTCTGACCTCGCGGGGAATTGTTGAAATAATTGTTGTTTGAGACCGTAATCCCGTTGTGTCTCGGTCGAAGGAACCGGGCTGCATACCAGCAGCGCCATCGAAACGACCTCCCGTTTGGTCTATTCGCGAAGGAGGCTGCCCAAAACCTTCTGAAAACCACAAAAGTGCAACAAACAATGCAATTATCTTTATTTTCATTTTATATTTAGCCACGAATTTGTTATTGAATTTATTGAAATACACGAATTAACACGAATTATTTGAAATAAAATCATTTGCGTGTGTTCAAAATTTTTATTCTCGTCATCAGTTTATATTTTGCCACTAATTTTTGCGGATAAGTTCTTTTTAACGCAAGGTCGCAAAGTAGAGAACGCAAAAGACGCAATTAATTCGATAATCATTTTTTTACCCATATTACATCGCCTAACGGGATTCTCTTTTTTACTCATTCACACATTCACACATTTACTCATTCACACATTCACTCATTTATTACAAGGTGGACGACCGCAAGGGTACGCCCCTACACTCATTCACTCATTTATTACAAGGTGGACGACCGCAAGGGTACGCCCCTACACTCATTCACTCATTCACTCATTTACACATTCACTCATTCACTCATTTATTACAAGGTGGACGACCGCAAGGGTACGCCCCTACACTCATTCACTCATTTACACATTCACTTATTCACTCATCCCAGGTGCAGATATATTAATATTCACTGCGGGATGTGAACCTAATTCTAATATTTCAGGAAGAAAATTTTGAGTTGAAGCCTCAATTTGTTCCCAAGTTATTTCTGATCCCGTATATGCCGATTCACGTCCCATTATTCCACATAAAGAAGATATTGCATCGCTTTCTATTTGATTGAATGGACTTTTATTACGAATAGCAGTTATCCAATTGACATGTTCAAGGACATAAGGGCTTATTTGTTGGTAGTTTTCTTTTTCTGCATCAAAGTCGAACTGCCAAATAATATTTCCTTTGAGGTCTCGAATTGTCATATCAGTACTATTCCAGGTGCCTTTTGTTCCTTGAATAAATTCGCTTACATTATTAGCGCAACCGTCAATTTGTCGGCACATACTGTGAAGGTGGACTCCGTTTTCGTACAAAAAGTCAGTACTGAAGTTATCATATTGGTCGCCCGTACGTCTACGCCAACGTGAGCCGAAACTTACGCAACTAATAGGTTTTTGTCCAAAAAACCAATTAAAAACGTCAATATTATGAACGTGTTGCTCAACAATATGGTCTCCCGAGAGCCATTTCCAGTTGACCCAGTCGCGTATCATCCATTCGACATCACTCCAACCGGGTTGCCGCTCTTTGTACCAAAGTTGATTTTGATTCCAATAGACATTCCCGCTAACAATGTCACCTATATATCCTTCTTGCACTTTTTTGTATGATTCCACGTATGAACGCTGGTGATGTCGTTGCGTTCCTGTTAGGATGCATAAACCTTTCAAATCTGCTTGCCTACTTGTTACCATTAGAGAACGGTACCCTGTTGGGTCAACTGCAATAGGTTTTTCCAAAAAGGCATGTTTTCCTTTTTCAACAGCATATCTGCATTGTTCGGGACGAAAAACTGAAGGAGTTGCAAATATTACAACATCAACGTCGGCATCGATAACTTTTTGATAGGCATCAAAACCTGTAAAACATTGTGATTCAGGTATTTCAACACCCATTTTTTCTAAAAGTGTTTGTCGCAAAGCATCTATTCTATCTTGGAACACATCACCTAATGCCGTTATTTTTACGTTATTAGCGGCATTTAAGAAGTCCATTGCTGCTCCTGACCCTCTACCACCGCAGCCTACGATTCCTGCTTTCAATTCTTGACCATCTATTGCTTTGTCGGTTAAGATTGGAATATATAAATCTCCTGTCTGGCGCAAAGGTGTGAATTTTTGTTTATTGTTTCCTTGTCCGGTGCATGATGTTAAAAATGCGCCGGTTCCAGTTGTTGCCGCAGCAGCGCCGATAAGTGCCGTACTGCTTAAAAATTGGCGTCTGTTAAATTTATTTTTGCTCATTTTGTTAAAAGTTTAAACCTCTCTTTTTCTAAAAATATTTTGCAAAATTAATAAAAATTTCATTTCAAAAATTAAATATTGAAAAAAAAGTCTACTTTTCAGACTTCTTTTATTGTTGGAATTTTGATAACACTAATTTTCAGATTACCTGACCTCTGGGGAAATCAAAATGTCCCCTTTTATGAAATTTTATTCATCCTCTGTTTTCCACATTCCATTAGGCGATGCATTGAGCTTGTCGAAAATGAATATGACGCTTGGTAGAAAATAATTTCAAAGCATAAAAACGCATTCCCTTAGGAATGCGACCAAATTACCATTAACACGAAAAGGGATGCATTCCTAACGGAATGCAAAAAACCAAAATGTAGGACATTTTGGTTTCCTCGGCAAAATTAATATTTTCCGCTTGTAAAACTAAAAAATGTATTGAGGTCAGGAATTCTGGATTTTCAGAAATTTAAACCTAATTATAACCTTATTTTTTTCTAACAAAACAACCAAAGTAGTCAATAATGTAAATTATGAACAACCTAATTACCTTAATAATAACCTTATAATGAGGTAATTAGGTATAATGTGGGGGACTTCATTAATCTACTGAGGTTGTTTTGTTTATATATTAGGTAAAAATTAGGTTCTTAAAAACTCAAGATTTGAATTTTTCAAAATAAAAATTTGTTATAAACATAGTATCAAATATTTACTGAAATGAAGAAAAGAAATCTGAAACTAATAAGGATTGGCGAAAATGCCATTTCATGAAAATATTTTACAAAAAATAGCTAAAATAAAATAATTAATTAAAAAAATTATTACCTTTGTACTCAGTTTTAGTAAAATTTTATCATTTAATCTTCTAATTTTTAATTTATTAAATATGAAAAAAGTATTCTTATTTCTAATGTTGGCGTTATCAACCACTACAATCACCTTAAACGCCCAACCAATTTATAATCAGGATGGTATTCAATTACTCCATACCCCTTCTTTAGAAGAAATTGAGTTGTCGAAAACCATAATACCAATTGTCGAGAGAACTGCTCCTCCAGTGGGGCAAATTCGACCTATTGCTGAGTGGGAACCAATGGAAGCCGTGCTTATTCGCTATTCTTTTGGTATTCCAATGTCGTTAATAAAAGAGATGGCAAATGATATAAAAGTGATAACAATAGTTGCCAACTCATCACAACAAACCACCGTTACAAACCAATATATTACAAACGGGGTAAATATGGCAAATTGTGACTTTTTGATTGCACCTAACGACTCATATTGGACTCGAGACTACGGTCCATGGTTTATGGCAATTGATGATAGTGAAATTGCAATGTTTGATTTCTATTACAACCGTCCAATCAGACCTAATGACAATCAAATAAATACATATCTTGCCACTAAATTAGGACTTACAAGGTATTCCTCCCCACTTTGGCTCACAGGGGGAAATTATATGAATGACGGTATAAACCAAGCTTTTTCTACTACATTAACCATAACAGAAAATTCAAGCTACTCTACGCAATATATTCGTAGCCATTTTGAAGAATATTTAGGAATTGAGACGTTTCATTTTATTCAAGATCCAATTGTTCCGTATGATAACATTCAACATATAGACTGTTGGAGCAAACTATTATCTCCAAATAAGGTTTTAGTAGCGCAAGTGCCTACTAATCATCGACAATATGCGCAGTTCGAGGCGGCTGCCAATTATTTTGCTAACCAGACTTCTTCTTGGGGAACACCTTTTGAGGTTTACAGAGTTAATGCACCTGGAGCTACATATAATTCTCCAATTACTCCTTATACAAACTCTCTAATATTGAATAATAAAGTATTTGTACCCGTAAATAGTACACTCACAACAAATGATATTGCTGCATTGGCTGTTTATGCGGATGCTATGCCAGGGTATCAAATAATTCCAATTAATTATGGTAGTTGGATCAATACCGATGCCCTCCATTGCCGTACCCACGAAATCGCCGACAAGCACATGATTCATATTAGCCATTATCCTAATTTTGAGCCACATGACTTTTCTTTTACGTATGATTTATCCGCAAAAATTGTTGCTTATAGCGGACAAAATTTTTATCAAGATTCTTTGCGAATTTATTACAGAATTAATGATGGTGAGTGGGATTTTTCTTTGCTTACTCCACAAGGAAATAATATGTTTACAGGAACGGTAACAACATCCATAGATGCCTTAAAATTAGATTATTACTTTTATGCGGCTGATTATTCGGGTCGTGGACAAAGCTATCCAATGGTCGGAGAATATGATCCTTTTTCTTTTGAAATTTTAGAATATAACCCATATTTGACCCTTTCTGATACAGAATTTGTTTTTGAAATTGAAGATAATGTTCTCGAAAAAATATTAACAATTTCAAATCTAACTAATAATCCTATTACAATAGAATCCATCAATAACGAAACAATGGAATATTCACTTGTAACTCCTTACCCATATACCGAAGTTTATGACTATCCATTGATATTGTTGCCAAATGAAACTATTGAATTTGAAATATCGCCTTTGTTGTTAAGTAAAAACAGTGACCGAAGTTCAGATTATAATGTTGATATTCTGAAAATTACAACTTCTTTTTCGGTATATCATGTCGTTATAAAATGTAGCAAACAGTTCCTTCTGGAAGATGACCCCGTTTTGACGCTTTCGGATACTGTTTTTGTTTTTGAATTTGATGACGAGAATTTAGAACAAATATTAACAGTCTCAAATCTTACAAATACAACTGTTACAATAGAATCCATCAATAATGAAACCATGGAATATTCGCTTGTTGAGCCATATCCCAATACTGAAGTTTTTGTTTATCCAATGGTATTGTTGCCAAATGAAACCATTGAATTTGAAATATCGCCATTGATGTTAAGTAAAAACAGCGACCGAAGTTCTGATTATAATGTTGATATTCTGAAAATTACCACTCCTGAAACAATTTATCAGGTTGTAATAAAATGTAGTAAAGAATTTCTTTTGGAAGATGAGCCCGTTTTGACTTTATCTGATACAGAATTTGTTTTTGAAATTGATGATATTGTTCTCGAAAAAATATTAACAATTTCAAATTTGACTACTGTTCCTGTAGCGATAGAATCCATCAATAACGAAACAATGGAATATTCAGTTGTAACTCCTTATCCTGATGGTGAAGTTTTTGTATATCCAATGATATTGTTGCCAAATGAATCTATTGAATTTGAAATATCTCCGTTGATGTTAAGTAAAAACAGTGGTAGAAATTATGATTATAATGTTGATATTCTGAAAATTACGACTCCTGAAACTATTTATCAGGTTGTAATAAAATGTAGTAAAGAATTTCTTTTGGAAGATGAGCCCGTTTTGACTTTATCTGATACCGAATTTATTTTCGAAATTGATGATATTGTTCTCGAAAAAATATTAACAATTTCAAATTTGACTACTGTTCCTGTAGCGATAGAATCCATCAATAATGAAACAATGGAATATTCAGTTGTAACTCCTTACCCTGATGGTGAAGTTTTTGTTTATCCAATGATATTGTTGCCAAATGAAACTATTGAATTTGAAATATCTCCGTTGATGTTAAGTAAAAACAGCGACCGAAATTCTGATTATAATATTGATATTCTGAAAATTACTACTCCTGAAACAGTTTATCACGTTTTAATTAAATGTAGTAAACAATTCTTATTGGACGACCCAGTTTTGACACTTTCGGATACTGAATTCATATTTGAATTTGACGATGATGAGTTGGAAAAAATATTAACAGTTTCAAATCTAACTAATACCATAGTTTTCATAGAATCAGTCAATAACGAAACAATGGAATATTCACTTGTAACACCATTTCCCGAAACTGAAGTTTACGATTTTCCAATGGTATTATTGCCAAATGAAACTATTGAATTTGAAATATCACCATTGATGTTAAGTAAAAATGGCAGCCGAAATTCAGATTATAATGTTGATATTTTGCAAATTACGACCCCTGATTTTGTTTACGATGTCCTTATAAAATGTAGCGTAGATTTCCTTTTGGAAGATGACCCCGTTTTGACTCTTTCGGATACTGAATTTGTTTTTGAAATAGATGATGAAGTATTAAATAAAATATTAACTGTTTCAAACCTAACAAATACAACCGTTACAATAGGATCGGTCAATAACGAAGCAATGGAATATTCACTTGTTACACCATATCCCGAAACTGAAGTTTACGATTTTCCAATGGTATTATTGCCAAATGAAACTATTGAATTTGAAATATCTCCGTTGATGTTAGATAAAAATAGCAGCCGTAATTCTGAATATAATATTGATATATTGCAAATTACAACACCCGATTTTGTTTACGATGTCCTTATTAAATGTAGCGTAGATTTCCTTTTAGAAGATGACCCCGTTTTGACTCTTTCGGATACTGAATATATTTTTGAAATGGATGATGAAGTTCTCAATAAAATATTAACTGTTTCAAACCTAACAAATACGACTGTAACAATAGAATCGGTCAACAACGAAACAATGGAATATTCACTTGTAACACCATATCCCGAAACTGAAGTTTACGATTTTCCAATGGTATTGTTGCCAAATGAAACTATTGAATTTGAAATATCACCATTGATGTTAGATAAAAATAATCAGCGTAATTCTGAATATAATATTGATATATTGCAAATTACAACACCCGATTTTGTTTACGATGTCCTTATTAAATGTAGCGTAGAATTTTTGAATAATATCACTATTTCAGAAATAGAATCGATTACAATAGTTCCAAATCCAACAAGTGGGAAGTTTTCAGTTATCAGTTTTCAGTTTTCAGATGTAAGTATTGAGATATTTGATGTAACTGGTCGCGTAGTTCACCGTGAACCGTTTGCCGTAAACCGTGAACCAATAGAAATAGATATTTCTCATTTGCCCGCAGGTATATATTTTGTGCATATTCAAACTAATAACAATTTGATAGTTAGGAAAATAGTGGTTAGTGATTAGTGGTTAGTGATTAGTGGTTAGTGATTAGCGATTAATGGTTAATAGAGTCTTGCATTATATTATATTATATTATTTACTTATTTATTACAAGGTGGACGACCGCAAGGGTACGCCCCTACACTCATTCACTCATTCACTCATTCACTGATAACTGAAAACTCACAATCGTGTATTCAAAAGACGAAACAAAAGCCCTTAAATTAGAATTTTGGGAAAAATTAAGCAACCGTACCCGCAGACTACCTAAACAAAAAGGTAAAAAGAAAATTTGGATATTCGACAATACGGGCATAAAAGGTGTAGACCTGCGTTTTGATGCCGATAGAACTAAAGCACAGGTGGCATTAGAAATTAATCATAAAAACGATAATAAAAGAATAGAATTATTTGAAAAACTACACGCCTGTAAATCTTTTTTTTACGCCCAATTTGGAGAAAATCTTATTTGGGATTATTGCTATATTAAAGAATCAGGAGAACAAGTTTGCAGAGTTTACGTAGAACAGCCCTGCGATATTCTTAACAAAGAAACATGGTCGAAAACAATATATTTCCTTATAGATAATATGCTAAAACTCGAAAAAGTTTTTCTTGAAGTCAAAGATTATTTGATTTCGGGAATGAATAAGAATGAGTAAATGAGTAAATAATAAAATGATAAACAAAAATCCATATTTTCCTGCAGAATGGGAGGCGCAAGATGCTATTTTAATGGCTCTTCCGCACCAAAACACCGATTGGGCTTATATGCTTGACGAAGCAAGGGAGTGTTATTTCAATATAATAGATGCTATTATCGAATTAGATCAAGCTGTTGTTTTACTTGTCAACGACAAAGAAGATTACCAATTTGTGAAAAATAAATTTGGTCATCGGATAATTCCTGTAATTATTCCTTTTAATGATACATGGACTCGCGATTACGGACCAATTTATATCCGACATAAAAACTTTTTGGTTTGTAATGATTTTAAATTTAATGGGTGGGGACTGAAATTTCCCGCAGACAAAGATAATCTCGTGAACTCTCTTTTGATATGCAAAAATATTTTCCATGAAGATATTATCTATCAAAATCGTCTCAATTTTGTGCTTGAAGGCGGTAGCATAGAAACTGATGGAATGGGTACAATTCTCACAACGGCTGAATGTCTACTCTCCCCAAACAGAAACGGCGAGTGGAACAGACAACAAATTGAAACATACCTCAAATCTAACCTCGGAAGTAATAAAATTCTTTGGCTTAACTACGGAAAATTGGAAGGCGACGACACCGACGGTCACATTGATACACTTGCTCGTTTTTGTAACAAAAAAACAATAACTTATGTCAAATGTTACGATAAACTCGACCCGCACTACCAACCATTGTCCGCAATGGAAAATGAATTGAAAAACTTCCTTGATACCGACCAACAACCTTATAATTTAGTACCATTGCCACTCCCTGACCCTATTTATTGCGATGCCAAAAGATTACCCGCAACTTATTGTAATTTTTTGATTATTAACAATGGAGTTTTGGTCCCTACCTACAAATTACCGCAAGATGATGAGGTTTTAAAAATATTTACTACGTTATTTCCTGATAAAAAAGTTGTCGGAATTGATTGCAGAGCATTGATTCAACAACACGGCTCTTTGCATTGTGCCACTATGCAACTGCCAAAGGGGAGTCTTGTTATTAAGGGATGAAAAGAATAGCATCAGAACTCCTAACTTCAGAATTCCTGATTTGATTTGATAATAACTATTTCATTGGATTACAAAAGATTATAAAATGATACCGCAAAAAAATTATGTGAAAATTAATAATATTTTTCTTCCAAACAAACATCGTTTATTTGTGATTTGGACTATTATTAAGTGGTTTAAATCAAATACCTATTTTCCAAACTGATATCTTACCCCGCTATATATTCCGAATGAATATGGACGGTATTTGTAGAGGTGATTTTTGTTAATTTCGTCTAAAAAATAGTTTACGCGAGGTTCTATTTGAAATGAAAATTGTTTAAAAAGAGGTGCAACAAATGAAATGCCCGCATGGGTGCTCATAGTTAGGTTTGATATTCCTTCGGTTTCGCCTATTTTTTCTTTTACGTTATTGTATTTCAAATAAAAACTATTATTTACTAAAAAATTGGCACTTATTCCAGCGGACATGGATACCTTAAATTTAGTGTCGGTAAAATAGTAACGGAACGAAAATGGCACTTCTAAATAATCGAGGTTTTGTTCTAAACTACTTTGCAAAGGAGTTTCATTAACTTTTGGAAAAGCACTCGGAGGAGTTGGAATATCACTTGGAATATCGGATACTGAAATTAATGAAGGATAAATATTGGCCTTTCCCATTGTGTTATACAAATAGACGTGGTTTAATATCAAAACATCATTTTCTGTTGCAAACGGGCTATTGTTAATTTCGGGATTACTGATTTTATGTCCCATTTTGGAGTACAAAACACCTGATTCAACTGCCCATTTTCCGCTAAATTTAACACTTAGGCTAACTCCGGCACCATTATTGATGATTCCCGATTCGTTTGGATAATCAGTAGTTAAAAGAGCGTCATTGTTGCGGTCTGAAACCTGCCGAAAGGAATAAACAGGTGAATAGGAGCCACCTACCTCGATTTGTGCTCTTTGCTTATTACTATTTACTTGAGTAGGGTAAGGGTCTCTGAAAAGTGCATCATAATAGTTTATCGATTGCTGTTTCAAAACAGGAAATTCTTCTTCCGAAGGAGTGATATTCTCCCTATCAGTGGAATTCACCTCATCGCTAATTATTAAGATGTTGTGGTCAGATTCAATAGGTTTCGTAGTAATATTGTTTTGGATATTTTCTGATTTTCCTACTTCTTTGGTATTGTTATCTGTTTGATATGCGAGTAAGGAAGATATGTGAATTTTGCCTTTTGGGGTTTCAACGGGTGAAAAATCGTTTGAAATTATTTCACTATTATTGGCATCGTTTGCATCAGGTTGTATATCATCGGTTTCTATAATTTCTATGTTATCCGACAAATAATTATCAAATTCTTGAGGTATATTGGAAACCCAAAACCATAGAGACAAAGAAATTAATAATGTCAGTGATGCTGCCACAGCAAGAAATCTCATCCAAACAATACGTCCATTAGCCGCTTTGTTATTCAAAGATGACTCAATCCTGTTCCACATATTAATGGGAGGTTGCTCTGTGTTTGTTTCACAAAATTTTTTGTATTTTTCTTCTAAAGTTGCCATTTGTTTTATTTTTAGCCATTTTCTATTTTCTATTATCATTCTCAATTCTAAATTCTCACTACTTAATACCCACTACTCACTACCCACTACCCAATTCTCCTAACCTGTCACGCAGCCACTTCCTTGCTCTTGAGAGGTTTGATTTACTTGTTCCTATTGATATTTTAAGTTCGGCTGCTATTTGTTCATGTGAATAATTTTCTACAACATATAAGTTAAATACTAGTTTATATTTTTCGGGCATTTTTGCAATCAACTCGTTCACTTGATTAATATTAACTTCAAAATGCACTTCGTCTGTTTCTGGTTCTTCTTCGGCAAAATTATTTATAAAAATTTCATTTTCATCTACAAAACTAATTTTTTGTTTGTTTCTAAGTTCTTCCAAAATTGTATTGACCATAATTCTTCGCATCCATGCTTCAATAGGTCCTTCTCCTCTGAATCTGTCAATATTTTCAAAAATCTTTATGTAACCTTCGTGCAAAAAATCTTCTGCTTCTGTCCTATTTTTGCAGTACCTAATACAAACAGCAAACAATTTCGGAGCAAATTTTTCGTAAAGAATTTTTTGCGCTTCACGGTTTCCTTTTTGACATTGCGCTACAATTTGGTCGATTTCAGTCACAATATTTTTATAAATGATGTTTTTTTCTTAAAAAGGTTGCGTTAAAGAATGTTAAATATTAATAACGTTTCTTAATTCTGTCCATTTCTCTGGAAGTGTCTTTTTGTTTAATAGTTTCACGTTTATCATACTCTTTTTTTCCTTTTGCGAGGGCAATTTCGAGCTTTGCAAGACCGTTGTCGTTGATAAATAAGCGTAATGGAACAATTGTCAGACCTGATTCTTTGATTTTGCGTTCGAGTTTGCGAAGTTCCTTTTTTTTGAGTAGTAATTTTCGCTCTCGAGTAGGAATATGGTTGTTGTAAGTTCCATAAGAATATTCCGCTATATTCATTCCTTTTGTCCATAACTCCCTGTTATAAAACATACAATATGTATCTACAAGACTCACACGACCTTGCCTGATTGATTTGATTTCAGTTCCACATAACTGAATGCCAGCATCATATCGATCGAGTATTTCAAAATCGAAAAATGCACGTTTATTTTTTATGTTTATTGTATTAGACATCTCTTTTTTACCGTTTATATTTTGTAAATTATTGAAATTGTTTGTTTTGAAATGTTTTTTCATAAATTTCAATTTGCAAAAATATATGAAATTTTTGTATTTACATCCTGACAACTATTATTTTTGTAACTATTAAGGTGCTTCTAAAGATTCAGTGTCATTATATTATTCCTTGGGGATACACTTATTTTTACGAAATAAAATACCATTAAGAATGATAGAAGAGTAGGTATCTTATATTTTGAAAGTACTATTTTAGTTAGTCAAACTATAAAAAACCTCTTCTAACGATTGATGTTTTTTTGTTAAAGACATAAGAACTAAATTATTATCTACGGCAAATTTAAAAATTTCGGGTCTCACTTCTAATCCGGCGGCAACAATAACCAAAATCCGTTCGGTCGTTAATTTTTCTAATTTTTTTATACCTTTTATTGAAAAAAGTTTTTCCAAAATAAAGGGCTTATCGAATTCCACCTCAAGAATTGTGTCACCACTTAAATTCAATGATTCTAACGCATCGGGATGCTCGTCGGCAACAATAGAACCAGAGTGAATTATGATTACACGCTCGCATATCGCTTTGACTTCCTGCATAATATGAGTAGATAATAAAATCGTTTTGGATTGACCTAAATTTTTAATTAAAGTTCGTACTTCTGAAATCTGATTAGGGTCAAAACCTGTAGTTGGTTCGTCTAAAATCAACACTTCTGGATTGGGAAGTAGCGCTTGCGCCAATCCTACACGTTGCCGAAAGCCTTTTGAAAGTGCACCGATTTTTTTTTGCCGCTCGGGAGTTAAGCCTACACATTCAATCATCTCTTTTATTCGTTCTCTTTTATTTTTTATTTTATAAATTGATGCTATAAAATCCAAATATTCAGAAACATACAAGTCTGAATAAAGAGGATTATGTTCAGGTAGATACCCAATTTTAGAACGAAATGAAACGTTGTTTTCTAAAACATTTTCACCTGCAACGAATACTTCGCCAGACGTTTGAGGCAAAAAACCTGTCAAAATTTTCATCATAGTTGATTTTCCGGCACCATTTGGTCCCAAAAATCCAACCACTTCGCCGCCACGTAAACTAAACGATACCTCTTTGAGTGCTTGCTGTTTTCCGTAAAAATGTGATACTTTTGTTACTGAAATTGACATTTGTAAAATTTTTGCAAAGTTAATTGTTTTTTTTATTTATTTGAAAAAATATTTTTTGTTTTGTTTTGGAGATTCGCGGATTTGACGGATTAGGCGGATTTTTGCGGATTTTTCTTAGATTGCATTTTTCATTTTTAAACGCAAAGGTCAATTGCGTTTAAAACAAATGCATCGCTTGGTAGAAAAACGAACATTCCTTTTCTACATCCCATATATATGTGCACCGAGTTGCGCTTACGTTAACTCGGGGTTATCTACGTGGCGCTCATTTCAACCCGATTTACGATGCAATAATTGAATTTAATGGTTATATTATTGAAGGAACTTTAGGACAAGATCTTTTGCCTGATATATACCCATCTATAGAATCAACCTTAAAACGTAATTTATTTTTGCCTTAATAGGAAAAAAATTTGTTTTTGTTTGAAAAAATATAAAAAATCTTTTTTTTACTAAAAAAATATCTACTTTTGTACTTTTATTTCTATTAAAAATTATTTGTAAATATTTCATTATGAGTATCAAAGGAACACGAACCGAGCAAAATTTATTAAAATCATTTGCTGGAGAATCTCAAGCTCGCAATCGATATACATTTTTTGCGAGCAAAGCCAAAAAAGAAGGCTTAGAACAAATTGCCGCATTCTTTGAAGAAACAGCAGCACAAGAAAAAGAGCACGCTAAACTTTTCTTTAAATTTCTGGAAGGAGGTATGGTAGAAATTACTGCCGTTTATCCTGCAGGAATAATAGGAAACACCGCTGAAAACCTACTCGCAGCAGCCGACGGCGAACACGAAGAATGGGAACTGTTATACCCCGAATTTGCCAAAATAGCCGAAGAAGAAGGTTTTCCCAGAATTGCAACAGCATTCAAATTAGTTGCAACTGTTGAAAAAAGACACGAAGAGCGCTATCGTAAATTGTTGCAAAACATCGAAAAAGAAGAAGTTTTTAAACGAAAAGAAAAGAAAACATGGGTTTGTCGTAACTGCGGTTATTCACACACTGGCGAAAAAGCCCTTAATAGTTGTCCATGCTGCGAACACCCGCAGGCTTATTTCGAATTAGAAGCAGTCAATTATTAAAAAATCTTTTCAACTAACTGGTATTATTCATAAAAAAAATGAAAATACATTCTAAACGAAAAGGAACACAAAAATAACTGAAACTGAAAACTAAAGACTATTAATGCGTTCTTAACTTTGCGCCTTTGCGTTATAATAGATATATGAATAATGCAGGTTAGAAAATATCAAAATATTTTTCACAATGTTTACAAAGATTTTAATTAAAAATATTCCAAATTTTCTAACAAGTTTAAATTTGTTGCTGGGTGCATTTGGAACCTATTTTGCAATTTTGGGACGCCCCGATTTGACGGTGGTTTGCGTGTTGCTTGCCGCAGTTTTTGACTTTTTTGACGGTTTTGCAGCACGACAATTAAACGCTTATAGCCTCATTGGCAAAGATTTAGATTCTTTTGCAGACCTCATTAGTTTTGGTTTTGCACCCGCTGCGGCATACTCTTCATTATTGCACTATTTTATTACAGGTTCATGGGCAGGTGAATTTTGGAACCTCAGTTACAGCGACCAAATTTTGCTACTTATTCCCTTTTTTTTAACAGTATTTTCTGCGTTAAGACTTGCAAAATTCAATAATGACACTACTCAAACGGACAATTTTCGCGGACTTACAACAACCGCAACAGGAATGTTCTCTGTTTCATACGTTTACACTGTTTTTTCGTATGAAAATTTTCCACCATTTTTTAAAAATCCTTTGTTTATACTGTTTCTGATTTTCTTTTTATCATATCTTCTTGTGAGCGAAATACCAATGTTTTCATTAAAATTCAAGCATTTTCGTTGGAAAGGAAATGAACATCGTTTTATTTTACTTGAAGTTTCGCTTATAGCTTTGATATTTATGGGTTTAAGGGCATTATTTGTTATTGTTCCTTTTTATGTTCTTTTTTCAGTAGTATTGAATCTTTTTTATGACTTTCAAAAAAAAAAGTATAAATCTTCTTAAATAAAATATATAATTACGTATAAATCAAATAAATAATACAATAAGATATGCACATAGCCAATCCAATTTACGATGTAGTGTTCAAATATATGCTGGAAGACAATAAAGCAGCAAAACTTTTACTTTCTGCAATAATTGGTGAGAATATCATTGAATTAGAGTTTTGCGCACAGGAACGAACATTAGAAATTCCAAGGCACAACGAAGAACGGTCGCCTCTAACGGTTTGTCATTTTGACTTTTCGGCAAAAATAGAAACTGAAATAGGTTTCAAAACGGTAATTATCGAATTGCAAAAAGCCAAACTTCAATCAGATTTGATGCGTTTTCGACGATATTTGGGCGTTGAGTATCAAAATCCGAACAATAGTTACTTTGTTACGATTACTAGGAAAAAAGGGAAAAAAGAGTTCAAAGAGGTAAAACAGGAAAAAATGCGACAAATTTACTGCATCTATTTTCTTGATTATGGTATGGATTTACCCGCACGTCCCGTACTGCAAGTTAATTACAATGTAAAAGACGCTTATACCGGCGATGAATTCCCTGCATCGGGCGAGTTTATAACAGGGCTTCATCACCGTTCGTGGATTGTACAGATACGAGAACTGAAAGCGCGACGCCGTAATGATCTTGAAAAGATATTGAGTGTTTTCGACCAAAGTAATGTTACTAATACTCAACATATTTTAGATGTAGATGACGAGTCTTTCCCCAAAGAATACCAACAGATTATTCGCCGCTTGCGAAAAGCAATGGAAGACCCCAAAAAGAGACGTGAAATGGAATTAGAAGACGATATTATTAAGGAACTTCAAGATAAAGAACGTCAGATAGAAGAAAACATCAAAATAATTGCGGACAAAGATAAAACTATTGCCGACAATATCAAAACTATTGCCGACAAAGATCTAACAATCGCAGAAATGGAAAAAACAATTGCCGAACTGAAAAAACAAAATTATCAACATTTCAATAAATAATTATGCACAAAAAGCGTAAATCAAATAAATTACAGAGGATACGTCAGCCCGAAACAAAGGTTTCTTATCATCGAAAGCCCGAAAATCTTGGATTAGAATCTTGGCAAAAAGCTCTTAGAAAGCAATTTGTTGTCGATAAATATTTCAATATAACAAAGTTAGATGGACATCCTGTATTTTCCGATTACAAAGTTTTCAATCCAGAAACAAAAAATTCATATAAAGTTGCCTTACGAGATAACAAAGTAGGCACGGCAAATAGTATGAATTTCTGTAATTGTATGGATTTTAAGACCAATCGTTTAGGAACTTGTAAACATTTGGAGGCAGTATTGCGTCAAGTTTGTTCAAATTTGCGGTTAGAAAATATGTTGCAAAAAGGGTACAATCCGCCTTATACCTCTGTATATCTGCAATATGGCGAGCAGCGAGAGGTGAAAATACGAATCGGAACAGAAGATAAGCAAGCCTTTTCCGATTTGGCTTCTAATTTTTTCGACAATAATATTCTTAAACCTGCTGCTTATACTCATTTCGAGTCTTTTTTGGAACAAGCTCGTGCAATAAACAGCGAGTTCCGATGTTATGACGACGCACTTGAGTATGTGCTAACAGTGCGTGAACATCAAAGACGCAACTTAATTATTTCTGAACGTTATTCTACCGATTCAGAAATGAATTTACTCAAAACTACTCTTTTTCCATATCAGCAGTATGGAGTTTTGTTTGCAGCCAAAGCAGGACGATGTTTGATTGCTGACGAAATGGGATTAGGTAAAACTATACAAGCCATCGGAACAGCCGAACTTTTGAAAAATGAACATAATATTAGTAACGTTCTAATTATTTGCCCCACATCCCTTAAATATCAATGGCAGTCTGAAATACAAAAATTTACCGACAGTTCTGTTAAAGTTATTGAAGGTGCCCAGCATATTCGTGGCGCTCAATATAAAAATAATGAATTCTATAAAATCGTGTCGTATCATGCTGCAAGCCACGATGTTAACAATATTAACAATGCTGAATTTGATTTAGTTATTCTTGATGAGGCACAACGTATCAAAAATTGGAAAACAAAATTAGCGCAAAGTACCAAAAAAATCAAATCAACCTACGCTATTGTACTGACAGGTACGCCATTAGAAAACAAATTAGAGGACCTTTATTCAATAATGCAGTTTGTTGATCCGTTCAAACTTGGTCCTTATTATCGTTTTTTGAATTATCACCAAATTACTACTGAGACGGGCAAAGTAACAGGATATCAAAATTTACACGAGATTGGCGAAAAAATGTCGGATATAATGGTGCGGCGCCTCAAAAAAGAAGTACTTAACCAATTACCCGAACGGATGGACAAAAACCTTTTTGTGCCAATGACCCAAAAACAATTGGATATGTATATAGAATTTCAAGAGACTGTTGCAAGGTTAGTTTCAAAGTGGCGCGATTGGGGTTTTTTGAGTGAAACTGACCGTCAAAGGCTTATGATAGCGCTTAATAGTATGCGAATGCTTTGCGACAGCACTTATATTCTTGACCAAGATTATGAAAACCGCCACGACACTAAAATTGAGGAACTTATGAATATCCTCGATGAGATTTTTGAGTCGTCAGAAGATAAAGTTGTTGTTTTTAGTCAATGGAAACGTATGACGCATTTAGTATCAAAGGAATTGGACTTTAGAGGAGTGCCTTATGAGCATTTACATGGTGGAGTGCCAAGCAACAAGCGCAAAAATCTTTTTGACCATTTTAATTCCGACCCCGATTGTAGAGTATTTTTGTCGACTGACGCAGGAAGTACAGGATTAAACCTGCAATCTGCATCTTTGGTAATTAACCTTGATATTCCATGGAACCCCGCAGTTCTCGAACAAAGAATTGCACGAGTGCATCGAATGGGACAAAAAAATAATGTACAAGTTATTAATTTTATTGCCAAAGAAACCATTGAGCATCGCATGCTTTTTGTTTTAGGTTTCAAAAGCGCATTAGCGCAAGGAATACTCGATAAAGGCGAAGATGCCATTTTTATGGATAAAGATAGCTTTACTAAATTTATGGAAACAGTGGAAGCAGTTGCAGGTAGTACCGAAATAAGTGACGAAGCAGTTGTATCAACAGATGAAGAGATGGAACCAATTGAAATGGGAACAAAACTTCCACTTATTTTTGATGAAAAATTTATTGAAGCACAAATACAATCTGAAATAGAAGAACATTTGAACGAAGGTAAAGAAAAAGTTGTTTTGGAAGAAAAGGATGAAGTCGAAAGTGCGGAAAATATTGTAGATAAGGACGATATTGAAGATGAAGACTTAGAACAAGTTGACGATATAGAAAAGGAAAATGATCCATTACATTATGTAGACGATGACGATATTTCTCCAACCGAAATTCAAACTCCTCAACTCGAAATGGAAAAACTTCCTACTCCTGAATCTCCGGCAACACCACAAGGACCTTACGATTTATTATCGGGCGGGTTGCGTTTTCTAAGCGGGTTGGCACAAACATTGTCATCGCCAGAAGCAACACAAAAACTTGTTTCATCAATAGTTGAACGAGACGAAAAGACAGGACAAAGTTACATGAAAATTCCAATCGATGACCAACAAACCGTTGTTAATGTAGTAAATATGCTTGGACAATTGTTCAAAGGATTTGGGAAATAATTGCAATAAGGGTGAATTTGATGTCTATCAGTTACGATTTTCGTTTTCGTAATAAAAAGATGTTTTAGCATTATTAATAATTATAAAAAAAATTTTTTGTGTCTGAAATTCAAAAAATTTATCTATTTTTGTAAAAATTTTTAAAAATGAAAAATAGAAAAAGTATCATACTCTTTTGCTTGTTTTACATTATTTTGTGTGGTTTTACACCAAATAATTTTACTGACGAGGAGCGTGCGCTACATATTTGTAATTTTATCCGTCAAATAACTTGGCCAAGTGAAGAAAAGACAATAATAATGGGCTTATTAGAGCCTGACAAGAATTTAAGTCGTGCTCTTGGCAATCTGGCAGTTCCTCAAAATTTAAGAGGTAAAAAGGTAAAGATTTTTTCTTTAAAAAACGTTGACAACCTGAATAAACTTCACTTGCTGTATGTTAATATTAATCAATATCCCGATATTAATATTGATAGTTTGATGAAAGTTGCCGAGTCCAACAAGTTTTTGCTTATTACGGAGGGTGCTTCTTTTAATCAGTCGATGATAAATTTTGTGATATTTGAAGATAATGTTCATTACGAAGTTAACGAAGGGGCGTTAAAGCGGGCGGGTTTCACTTATTGGGCTGGGTTGCCCTATAACTCAATAAAAAATGCTGTTGATTGGCAGTCTCTCTTTAAAGATACAAAAGTGGAATTTGACAACCTTGTCGTTGACAATGAGCGTTTGAAAAAAGAAACAGAAGTTCACAAGTTGAATATTGCTCAACAAGAAAAAATTATTGCCAAAAATGTTGATGAAATTGACCAAAAAAACTGTGAAATTGCTGTTATGAACGCTGAAATCGAAGAGAATCATTTTCATTTGACAAGCCTCAATAACGAAATCTTTATACGAAAAAAAGAACTAAAAGAACAAAACGAATTAATTGAGCGCCGAAAAATTTTGAGTGCACAAAAAGATAAAATAATTGCAGAGCAAGATAGTATTAATACTCAATATGTTGAACAAATTGATGCCAAAATTGAGCAAATTAACAGACTGGACAGGAGAATCACAGGATTTAAAGAAACCCGAACAAAACTTTGGATAGCTATTATCGTATTTTCTTTTTTAACAACGACTATTGGTGTATTCGGAATTATAATTTTTCGCAATTTCAAACGTACACAGCATCTAACCAACCTATTACAATCTCAAAATGCGGCAATTGTCAAACAGCGTGACCAAATTAATAATCAAAACAGGGAAATGATTGATAGTATAATTTATGCGCACCGTATTCAGAAGGCGTTACTTCCTACCTCAAGACTATTATCAGGCTACGTTGAGATGTTTATTTATTATTTGCCCCGCGATATTGTTAGCGGGGACTTTTATTGGATGTCAAAAAAAGAAGATAAATTAATTATTGTAGCCGCCGATTGTACGGGACACGGCGTACCCGGTGCTTTTATGAGCATTTTGGGAGTGGCATTTTTAAACGAAATTGTAAACAGAGAAAGTGAATTATTTGCTAATGAAATTTTAAACAAACTTCGGAAAAATGTTGTGCGTTCCCTCAACCCGTCAGGACACGACGAATACACAAAAGACGGCATGGACGTTGCGCTTTGCGTAATTGACTATCCTACAATGACTCTACAATATGCAGGTGCTTATAATCCTTTGATTTTAATTCGTAACAACGAACTTATTGAAATTAAAGCAGATAAAATGCCCGTTGCATACTCCGACATTCATGAAAACAAAACATTTACAAATAATTTTTTACAATTAATGCCAAATGATTGTATTTATTTGTTTTCTGACGGTTATGCTGACCAATTTGGTGGCTTTGAAGACACAACTAAAAAGTACTCCTCAAAAAGATTGAGAAAAACACTATTAGATATTAGCCAACATCATATTGACGAGCAAGAAAAAGTTATTGGAAAACTTTACGACCAATGGAAAGGGAAAAACGAACAAACAGACGACGTGCTACTTATTGGTATGAAACCTGTATTCTTGTGAGTAGTGATTAGTGGTTAGTGGTTAGTGAGTAGTGGTTAGTGAGTAGTGGTTAGTGAGTAGTGGTTAGTGGTTAGTGGTTAGTGAGTAGTGAGTAGTGAGTAGTGAGTAGTGAGTAGTGAGTAGTAAGTAGTGAGTAGTAAGTAGTGAGTAGTGAGTAGTAAGTAGTGAGTAGTAAGTAGTGAGTAGTGATTAGTAAGTAGTGGTTAGTGGTTAGTGATTAGTGGTTAGTAGCTGGTAACTGAGTACTAAATAAATACTGAAAACTGAATACTAAATACTGAATACTAAATACTGAATACTAAGTACTGAATACTGAATACTGAATACTAAATACTAAATACTGAATACTAAATACTGAATACTAAATACTGAATACTAAGTACTGAATACTGAATACTAAATACTGAATACTGAATACTAAATACTAAATACTGAATACTGAATACTAAATACTAAATACTAAATACGGAATACTGAAATACTAAATACTGAATACTAAATACTGAATACTAAATACTGAATACTGAATACTAAATACTAACAATACGGTTTATTCTCATTCACTCATTCACTCATTCACTCATTCACTCATTTACCCATTTACTGAAAACTGAAAACTGAAAACTGATAACTGAAAACTGATAACTGAAAACTATGACATTACTAGACTTTATAATACTTATAATCGTTGGTATATCTTGTGTTAGAGGTATTTTTAAAGGATTTGTTTCTGAATTGGCTACTTTGGTAGCATTAATTTTGGGTATTATGGGTGCTGTCTTTTTTTCGGGATTAGTATCAAAATGGCTATCTAGTTATATTTCAACACAATATATTCCTGTAGTTGCTTTTATAATTTTATTCATTGGAATAGTAATTTGTGTACATCTACTTTCAAAAATAATTGACAAACTACTAAAAGCCATATCATTAGGCTGGTTAAACAAACTTATGGGAGGAGTTTTTGCATCCCTAAAAGTGACTCTTCTAATCAGTATTTTTATTTTGGTTATAGATGTTTTAGGTTTTGGCACAAAAATAATTTCACCGCACCTTCGCGAAAGTTCCCTTATTTTTTCGCCCGTTCAGAAATTTGCACCTGCTACTTTTAATATTTTTAGTCTCGGCTATGAACATCTTGCGCCGAAAAATCGGACAGATTTAGAATGAATTGGCTAGATTTTTGTATACTATTTTAGAGGTCTATCTTAATAACTAGTTACTTTCCGCTTTGACACAATTCCCAATTTCAGAACTCCTGACTTTATATTCGCGATAACTCTGAAAATACAAAGCATTACAAAAATGATATCGCTAACTAAAGATGTCGCATTGGCGACAACAATACGCTACCCCAAAAAAATTATATGCCTTTATTTGTTATATGTAACGAACGTTGGGAGTACAATAATTACACAACCCCTTATTTTTCAAAGCTCCCTTAGTATCAATTAAAAACATAAAACCCACCCTTTTTCCCTTTCTTTACTTCGTCAGCCTTTGTTTCCTCTCTAAATCTTTTGGCTCAAGTGAAAGAGCGTCTCCTCTTAATAGTGATGCAACTCCATCCGATTTTGGAACATCTTGACAATCATCGCAATGACAATCATTAGTATAATTTTCTGGTTCAGAATATGTTGTAATAACTCCTTCAAAATTCCGCAAAACAACTTTATTGGGCGACTGTGAAATAATATATGTAGGCATAACGGGAGTCTTTCCACCTCCGCCGGGTGCATCTACTACAAAAGTAGGCACAGCATACCCCGAAGTATGACCTCTTAAATTTTCAATTATTTCGATACCTTTTGATACGGGAGTTCGAAAATGTTCGAGCCCCATTGACAAATCACATTGATATATATAATAAGGACGAACTCTGATTTTAACCAAATTGTGGACTAATTTCTTCATTACTGAAACACAATCATTTACGCCTCTAATTAGTACAGATTGATTTCCAAGTGGAATACCAACGTTAGCCATTTTTGCGCACGCTTCAATCGCTTCGGGAGTTATTTCTTTTGAATGATTAAAATGAGTATTAACCCAAATTGGATGATATTTTTTCAACATATTCACCAAATCGGTTGTAATTCGCTGTGGACAAACCACAGGTGTACGTGTACCGAGCCTAATTATCTCAACGTGAGGAATTTCACGCAATCGTTTTATAATATATTCCAAACGGGTATCGCTAACCAAAAGTGCATCACCACCCGACAGCAAAACATCCCTAATTCGAGGCGTTTTAGCAATATATTCTATCGATTTTTCTATTTTTTCTGATGTTGATTCTCCGTCAGTTTGTCCTGCAAAACGGCGACGTGTGCAATGTCGGCAATACATTGCACACATATCCGTAATTAAAAAGAGAACACGGTCAGGGTAGCGGTGAGTTAAACCCGGAACGGGCGAATCTTCGTCTTCGTGCAGCGGGTCTAATAAGTCAACTGATGATTGAAGTAGTTCTGCACCCGTTGGAATGGACTGCCTACGAATAGGACAAAAAGGATTATCAGTATCTATTAAACTTAAATAATAAGGAGTGATAGCCATTCGCATAGTTTTCAGAGATTTTTTTACGCCCTCTTCCTCCTCCGAAGTAAGTTGAACATATTTTATAAGCTCATCAAAAGTTTCGATGCGATTTTTAACCTGCCATTTCCAATCGTTCCACTGCTCGTCGGTAGCGTTTGGAAACATTTTTTTTCGATTGTTCGTTGCCATTTTTTATTTAACTAAATGCACTTTATAATTGTAAATTATGCCGTTTTCAGAAACAAGTTTCACTAAATAATATCCTGTTGCTGCCTCAGTGGAAATTGTTAGGGATGTGTCAGTTTTTCCTTGATATATTACGCGTCCCAATAAATCCAAAATTTGAATTGAATTAAAAACTATGTTGCTTTCATTAACAATGTAGACTTTATTAGAGTTTCCATAAACAAGAAAATCGGGGGACATATTTTCTTTAATTCCCACTTCATTACTCTGAATAACATTTACAATAAAAGATTGGTCGTTTCCTATAAAAGTAACATTAGACATACGAGGTGTTTCTCCGCTATTTTCACTTAAAGTTGTGAATGTAACCGTTGCGTAATTTAATCCTTTTTTAGTAGAAACGGATAACCATTCTTCATCGTTTTCGGGTATTGAAACGCGCCACAATACATTAGAAACAACATCCAGATTATTAGTGGATTCCGCAGATTTTTCAAGAATTAAATCGGTTTCATCAACGAACATTGTTCTATTATCAGGATCTCCATAAAAGAAAGTATATGAATCAGTAGCACCATCATAAAGAATATTGTTTATATTCTGAATATTTTCTTCTGTTCCGTTTGATTGGCAGGGTTTTGGATTGGTTTCACTATTAAATTCTGTCCTATTGTTTGTAGTGTTGAAAGGCGCTTGGGGAAGCTGACCTTGAGTATAAACCCCCCCTGTTTGTGAACTATTGGGGCGATATATATATACTTCATCAAACCAACTTGTTCCATTAAATTGGGCATTGCCTTGGCGGGATGTATTTATTCTATAAATCAATAAACCTTCCCCTTGTAGATTTGCGTCATAATTTGTACCTGTTCTTTTTCGATATTCAATAGCAGAATATTGATTGGTAATATTTGTCAAAGGAATTCTATGTAGAATAGGTTTTTCTGGGTCTGAACCATCGTTGTAATAAAATGGAAAAACTTCATAAGTTTTATCCATCTCGGCTTGAGGGAAAGTGTTTTGAGTAAAATCTTCGTAAACCCATTTTCCATATCTTAATTTCATATATGCAGACATTGATTGCGGCTTGTTTTGTGTATCTTCCATAATATCCCATCTCCCCACTGCTGACAGATTATCATAAGCATCACTATAGTGATATAAGTCAGGTGCTCCAAGTACATGAAATCCTTCGTGACAAAACGTTCCTGAATTAAAATAGGTATTACCTCCCGCATCTAATGCAACGTTATATTCATAAACACGTTTTCCATTTATATAAACAGCAGGATTGGTATAAAGAGTCCATTTATGGGGCCAAAAAATAGTTGAATAGTAATCAACCGGACCATACAAAACAAAAGTGATAAAATCACAATATCCATCATTATTAACATCAAGGTCTATTTCTTCGGGTACGGGCCAATACTCGTTAACCCAATTTATTGCGTCTCGCAACAAGTTATGTTCGGCACCGGAGTTTTCATTTTGCTTATACCACACTCTTGGATTTGGTGCTTGATAAAATCTTAATGTATTTCCATTTGGTGGTGGATAAAAGTGTGAAAGCAAATCAAGTTTACCATACGACATAACATCAAAATAATCTCTCATGTTGTTGTTAGGATTTGTGTTAACAATTCCGTTTGCGGTGGGATAGTCAACAGTCATTGACTCAGTGTCAGAAAACCCAATACAAATAATAATATTATTTATTTGGGCAGTTGTTTTGGAATTTGCTAAATCTTCTAAAATAGAGTGTTTAGCTGCTCCTGATATATCGCATCCCGTGTGCTCAAAGTAAGCGCGGCGTATTTCGATATATTTTTCGTAAGAAATGCCAACTCTTTTTTCCAAGGGGAGTAAATTGGGGTCGGTATTATTTATACCAACAACAAATTCACTTGGAATTAGTTCGTCATTCGAGGCATCGTACAACGCGTAGCAATACCAGCCGTCTTCACGTTGGACAATAGTATAACCTTCACTATCGTGAAGTCTTCGGAAAAATTCATCTCCGGTAATTAATAGTTCTAATACTTCACCATTTGGCTGTGTTACAGTAAATGGTGCGTTTTGCACGTTGTGTGCAAAAAAAGGGTTAATCACTGCAAAAGCAATGAATAATAAAACAAATAAATTTTTCATAAGTACAAATATTTATTAAATAATTAAAATTCAGCATTTTTAGGTGTTCTTGGGAACGGAATAACGTCTCTAATATTTCCCATTCCTGTAACAAAAAGCATTAATCTTTCAAAACCGAGTCCAAAGCCGCTATGCGGAACAGAACCAAATCGGCGGGTATCTAAATACCACCACATCTCTTCTTTTGGAATATTCATTTGGTCCATTCGGGCGGTAAGTTTTTCATAGTTGTCTTCTCGCTCTGAGCCTCCGATTATTTCTCCAATTTGAGGAAAAAGAACATCCATCGCTCGTACTGTTTTGCCGTCATCGTTGAGTTTCATATAAAATGCTTTGATTTCTTTTGGATAATCGCTCAAAATAACGGGTCTTTTAAAATGTTTTTCAACTAAAAAACGTTCGTGTTCACTTTGTAAATCGCAACCATATTCTTTTATCGGATATTTAAATTGTCCGTTTTTATTTGGTTTTGAATTTTTTAATATTTCGATGGCTTCGGTATATGTTAGTCTAACAAATTCATTATCAACAACAAACTTAAGTTTTGCGAGTAGTTCCATGCTACGTTCTTCTGCTTTTTTGTTTTTTTCTTCCTCAATTAAACGTTGGCTGAGGAATTTTAAATCGTCCATACAATTGTTCATCGCGTAGTTAATCAAATATTTAAGGAACTCTTCTGCTAAGTTCATATTGTCGTTATTATCATAAAAAGCCATTTCGGGTTCTATCATCCAAAATTCTGCTAAATGTCTTGATGTATTAGAGTTTTCGGCTCTGAATGTAGGTCCGAACGTATATATATCAGAAAGCGCCAATGCTGCAAGTTCGCCTTCTAACTGCCCTGAAACGGTTAAGTTTGTTGCTTTTCCAAAAAAATCTTCCTCATAATTGATTTTTCCATCTTCGCAACGTGGAATATTGTTTAAGTCCAATGTTGTAACTTTAAACATTTCACCCGCACCTTCGGCATCGGAAGATGTTATAATCGGGGTATGAATATTAACAAACCCTTTGGAAGTAAAAAAGTTATGAACGGCAAAAATCATTGCGTGCCTAACTCTTGTAACCGCACCAAAAGTATTAGTACGGAAACGCAAATGAGCAATTTCTCTCAAAAATTCGAGTGAATGTTTTTTGGGTTGTAGAGGATAATCATTAGGACAACAATCGCCTAAAATTTCAATTGTTTTTGCCTGTAATTCAACACTTTGTCCACTGCCTTGTGACTGCATTAAAATTCCCGATACGGAAATTGATGCTCCGGTTGTTACTCGGTTTATTAATTCCTCTTCGAAAATTTCCATATCGGCAACTATCTGTAAATTATGGATTGTGGAGCCATCATTTAAGGCAATAAAATTAACTTGTTTGTTTCCTCTACGAGTTCTTACCCAACCTTTTATTAGAAATTCTTTGTCGGATACTTCTGATTTTAAGACATCTATGATTTTTGTACGGATCATTTTTTCGGTTTAATAAAATAATTTTGCATATATTATTTGCTAATTTAAAAATGCAAAATTAATAAAATTGTTTTAATTAATGTTAAAATGTTAAATAATTTTTATTTTTTATTTTTTTTCCTATCAAACCAATATTAAAAAATAATTTATATATTTGCACCCGTTTTTAATACGAAAAAAGGAATATTTAAAGACAAAATATTTGAATATCATAAAGTTATAACAGTATGAAACAGTTGATAAAATATTCAGGGGTAATTGTAATCATTATCGCTGTTCTCCTTTTGGGGATATATTTTTATGCAAATCCTGCAAGTAATATTCTACTTGTGATTTCAGGTTTATTGCTGCTCGTAGGATTGTTCGGCTACATAATTACAAATAAACTGGTTTTAGATTAATATCAGTTATAAAAGATAAATTATGCGCGTCTTGTTACTGCCATTTTCGTGGATATTTGCAGTAATAATTGGTTTGAGGAATTTTTTTTTCGATAGAGGTATTCTTAAATCGGAGGTTTTTTCCCTGCCGATTATTTCTGTGGGAAATATTACTCTGGGCGGTACGGGAAAAACTCCTTTGTCAGAATATATAATAAGGACATTTTCGGGAAGTTTACGTTGTGGATTTCTCAGTAGAGGCTACGGGCGTCTCACAAAAGGTGCATTATTAGCCGATTCTAATTCAACTTTTGTTGAAATTGGAGATGAACCGAAACAACTTAAGTCAAAATTTGAAAATTTGTTGGTTGTTGTCTCTGAAAAGCGAAGGATAGGAATGCAAAAACTTTTGAATTTGCCTCATCCGCCTGATTTAGTTGTTTTAGACGATGCCTATCAGCATAGATATGTTAAGCCCGGAATTTCTATTTTAGTTATGGATTATTTTCGACCCATTTGGAAAGATTTTTTATTGCCTGCAGGTAATTTGCGCGAACCTCAAAAAAATATAAAACGTGCAGATATTATTGTTGTCAACAAATGTCCTGTCGATTTATCAGAAAAAGAGGCAGATTTTATTAAAAATAAGTTGAATTTATCTAAAAATCAGCAACTTTTTTTCACCTCGATAAGTTATAAAGAGCCGATTAGTTTTTTACATTTAATGCAAAATAATTCTTTAACAAGCGAACCTTCCCAAAAAGATTTTCAAAAAATAATCAAAGAAAAAAAGAGTCCAATAATAGCGGTTGCAGGAATTGGAAATCCTACTCCGTTTTTTGAAATGGTAAAAGATTACGAAAAAAAAGTAAAAACCTTTCGTTTTAAAGATCATCACCGTTACACAATTTTTGACATCAATAAAATAATTTTTAATACCAAATGCGACAACTGCAATGAAACTCCTTTGATAATAACAACCGAAAAAGATGCTTTCCGAATGATAGCGATTCGAGAATTAGATGCAAATTTAGCGTCAAAAATTTGGTATATTCCAATAGAACTTATATTTTTGTATAATAATAAATTAATTTTTGATAAAATTTTGAATAATTATGTTAGAAAGAATTAGACAGACGGCTCATTTTTTGACATCAATTCAGTCGATTGAGCCCAAAATAGGTATAATCCTCGGCACAGGGCTTGGAGGATTGATAAAAGAAATTAAACCGATAAAAGTTATCGACTACGACCAAATTCCTGATTTCCCTGTTTCAACAGTAGAAGGGCATCATGGAAAACTGATTTTTGGAACCATAAATGACATTCCAATAATGGCAATGCAAGGCAGGTTTCATTATTATGAAGGGTACACAATGCAGCAGGTTACATTTCCTGTGAGAGTGATGAAAATGATGGGAATTGAAACACTAATTGTTTCAAATGCCACCGGTGGCCTAAATCCTGATTTCAAGGTAGGTGATATTATGATTATTACAGACCATATTAATATGTTCGGCACTAATCCATTACTAGGAAAAAATATCGCCGCACTTGGACCCCGTTTTCCTGATATGAGCCAAGCTTATGATAAAAAATTAATAACCAAAGCTTTAGAAATTGCTGATAGAAACAATATTGAAGTAAAGCAAGGCGTTTATTTAGGAACATCTGGACCCACTTTTGAAACACCTTCCGAGTACAAACTTTTTAGAATAATGGGCGCAGATGTGGTTGGAATGTCCACCGTACCCGAAGTGATTGTCGCACGACACATGAATATGACTTGTTTTGGAGTTTCAATAGTAACAGATTCTGGCGTACCGGGTCAAATTGTGGAAATTACTCACGAAGAAGTCCAACAAGTTGCCGCCGAACAAGAACCTAAAATGACAAAAATTATTTCTGAACTCATCGCTCAAATTAGGAATTGAGACGATATCTGTACCCGTTTCTTTGAAAATAAAATATAGTAGATAATGGAAAAATATAGGCATTTTATATGCATTTTTACGGTATCATGTTTGATTTTGATAAATTTTGAAGTTTCTGCTCAAAAGGTTTATACTCGAAAATTGAAAGATACACGTTTTACGGAACATTATCAGGTTTTGAACAACAATCATAACGTTCTTGACGGAAAGTATGAACTTTATTATAAAAAGCATCTGATAGAAAAAGGTAGATACCAAAACGGTGAAAGAGCAGGAATTTGGAATTTTTTTAATCTGAATAGTCTATTTGAATTTCAATACGATTTCACACGAGATATTTTAATCAAACAAGCGGGTGAAGATTTTTTTATAAGGCGAAATTATACTCCTCCACTTTTTCTTGGGAGTCCATTGATTCCTTATATATATATACTCGATTCTTTAGGTTATCCTATTGAAACATATAATAATAACGTTGAAGGAAAGGTAGTTTTGACGCTGATAATATCGACTGAAGGCAAAATTATTGAATGTTTTATTAGCGAAAGCCTTGACGAATCTACCGATAAAGATGTATTAAATGTTGTAAAAACTTTCCCAGATGATTGGAAATGGATACCTGCAAAAAAAGATGGCGTAAAAATCGAAAGTGCTTATAATATTACGGTTTTTTTCGATTTAGATTAATTTCTGGGCAGATATGATACTTCAATATATGCGACAATCGTTTTATACATATCATAAACAGTGAAACTTGGACTATTCATCATAGTTTGAGCACCTAATGCAGACGGAATTACTATCCTGCATGAATCGAAAAGACACATATTTCTAATTGCTAAATCTATTCCATAACAAGTTGATAATGTGGAACTTGAAACATTTCCAACGGTATAGTAATCAGGTTCGTGTGCCGTTCTGTTTGAAAACCAAAGATATAGTGCGGGTTCGCCGTTATCATCAGTATCCAACGCATAAAAATCATACCTGAAACCGACAACTCTTCCCACTGAAGCCGTATCTTCATAGCCACTCCTATAAGTGACCGCACTGAATAATTTTATAGATTTTCGCAAATCTAAAGTATCCTTACCTTGACCATCAATTGACAACGCTTTAGAAAGAATAGAGTCCTCAAATAATTTGCTTTTGTAAAAACGGTCGAGCAATTCTAACTCTTCTGCTTCCAATTTTTCAACATCAATAAGATCGTAGTTATCACGACATCCCATCGCAAAAACAATTATAACAAAAATTATTAAAATAAATTTCAAAAATATTTTTAAATGTCTCATTATCAGTTATAAATTATTAATTTTCAGTTATCAGTCCAAGTAATTTAGAAATTTCAATATTTGGACCAGATTTTATTTTAGTTTCATTATCGGTATAGTTATCAGGTAGCGGGTCTCCGACTAACCAGAGCAATTCAACGTCAAAACGTAGCGGCGAATTTGGCGGAATTCGTGTTTGAGTAACCTCTCCATAAGCCAATTCGGGTGGAATGAGAAAAGTAGCCGTTGTCCCTCTGGGAATCTTTGTAAATGCGCTATCCCATCCTCTAATTACGTTGGTATTATTGACAATAAAAGAAAATGGCATTTTATAAGGGTTGCCGCTATCATCTTTTATGGTATCACCATTTTCATCAAATTCAAATTTATCGTGAGTAGAAAACTCTTTGCCCGTCAATAATCTACCTTTATAGTAGACATAAATTTTTTCGTAAGATCTGGGAATTCTTCCTTCACCTAAAGAATTGATTTTTATATAGATGCCGTTCTTGTAAAGTCCATTAAGGGTGTCAATAACTTCGTTGGACAAAAATAAGGAATCACGGGCATAGTCGTGTATATCAATGTATGTATAAAAATCTTCTATGGCTTTGATGTCTTTTCGGCAACCATTTGAAAAAATAAAAGTCAAAAAGAGGAGTAAGTATATGTATTTAAGTATGTTCATAAATTTTTTAACAAATTATTAGGACGCAAAAATAGTTATTTTTTTTTATTATTAATTATTTTTTATGTCGATAACTTCAACATTATAAAGTAAAATTGCTCGTGATGGTATTTTATTATCATCGCCCATAAGCCCGTGTGCCAAGTGAGGAGGCATAATAAAGAAAGCTTTACTCCCTTTTTTAAGCATCAAAATGCCTTCTTCTAAACCTGTTTCGACTCCACCCTGCCCAACAAGGAACTCTTTTGTGCCATATTTGTCGGAACTATAAATCAAAGTGCCGTCGAAAAGTCTTACAGAATATCCAATAGTAACGATTCTGCCTTTTGTAATGAATTCGCCTGCTCCTTCTTCTGAAATATTGTACCAAAGACCCGTTTCAGTCCGTTCCATTGACAAATTTTTATCTTTAATAAACTTTTCAATTTTCTTTTGCTCTTCTCCAACGCGCTTTTTGTTCATTTCAATGTAAGTTTCAAAAGTTAAATCTGGATTATTAGTAATTTTTTGCTTGTTTTGAGAGCAAGAACAGCCACAAAGAGAGCAAAAAATCAACAAACAGACAATTCTTATAGCAAAAATCATACTTTTAAATTTTATATTTTTTTAAAAAATCTTTTATTTTAATTTTAAAAATTTCAATTACGTTTTCTAATTTGTCATAAAATTCACCACCAGCAGCGTTGTAATGCCCGCCACCGTTAAAATATTTCTTTGCAAATTCATTGATGGGAATATTTCCTTTTGAACGAAGCGAAATTTTTATAAGTCCATTTTTCTTTTGTGTAAAAAGTGCAGAAACAACAATTCCTTTGATTGTTAGCGGAACATTAACCAAATCTTCAGTATCGCCCGATTGAAAATTATATTGATACAACTCTTTCTTACACAATGATATAAAAGCAACTGGGGTATCACCCATAACTTCTAATTTATTACGCAACGCATGTCCAATAAGCCTAATGCTGTCAAGTTTGGTATTTTCATAAATTTCATGATAAATTTTTTCTTTATTGATACCTTTTTCAATTAAATCGGCGACAACTCTATAAACTTCGGGATGCGATGAGGAATATGACAATTTCCCTGTATCAGTGATGATACCCGCAAAAAGCGCTTCCGCCATATTGACAGAAATTTTGAAACCAACTCTCGTCAATATTTCGTAACATAATTCGCATGTAGAGGATATCGAAATATCAGAAAAAACAATATCTGCCGCATCTTTATCGGGGTCGAGGTGGTGGTCAATTAAAACACTATATTTTTTCTTAAAAGTCCGCAACAGTTCTGATAAATTTCCTGTTCGAGAAATATTATTAAAATCTAAAAATAAAAACATATCTGCCTTATTTAAAATTTGTTCGACAGATTTTTCGTTTTCATCAAAAACAATTACTTTTTCATAACCTTTCATCCATCTGAGGTTGGCAGGTACATAAGTGGGGGAAATTACATCAACTTCATAATCATTATTTTGCAAGGCTTCCAACCAAGCCATACATGCTCCAACTGCATCTCCATCAGGGTCTTTATGAGGTATTATTGCAACTTTTTTTGCTTTAGAAAGCAGCCCTCTTAACTGTTCGATTTTTGTTTCTTCCAATTTCATAAAAAAAATAAAGGCGCAAAAATAATACTTTTTTGTTAAAAATAATTTTTAAAATCGAAATAATAAAAATTATTACTATTTTTGCAGCTTGAAATTGCAAGTAAAAATATCAAAATTTTTGTTTTATAATGTTCAATTTCAGTTAATTAATAGTATAAATATAATACATTTAGAAATGAGAAAACAGATTTTATTTTCATTAATTTTTTTAGGTGTTTGTTTACATCCAGAGATTTTATTATCCCAAATCAGTTATGGAGGAACACCACCGAGTTTTGAATATCTTGATAGCAAGATAACACCTCCAATTTTTGAAGCATACCCAGATTTTGATTTGCGTTCACAATTGGAAGAGGATATTGAGTGGGAAAATTTAGGTAACCCTCCTCGATGTGCAAAAATCATTCCCGTTTGCTTAAATGCAGTAAACAACGGTGAATGGACAACACTGCCCGACGGAACACAGACATGGCTTTTAGAAATCCATACTCCCGACGCATTGGCAGTAACGCTTTATTACGACAGGTTTATTATCCCTGCAGGCGGAAAACTATTTTTGTATAATCCTGACCATTCAAAGGTCTTGGGAGCGTTCACAGAAAAGACCAACCCCAAAAGGAAAGAGTTTGCGACAGAATTTGTAAGTGGAGATAGAATAATTCTCGAATATGTTGCCCCGCCAAGCGATGAACTTTTAATCCCAGAAATTGAAATAACCGGAGTTGGCTATGGTTATAATCATATTTATGGAATTTTTAACGAAGATGGAATATTAAAAAATGGTGCTTCCGAGCCTTGTATGATAAATATTAATTGTCCCGAAGGAGATAATTGGCAGATTCAAAAAAGAGGTGTAGCAAAAATCCAGATGTCTCTGGGTGGCGGTTGGATTGGGCATTGTAGCGGGACTTTGGTAAACAATACATCTTGTGATTTAGACCCACTCTTTTTGAGTGCATGGCATTGTTTTTCAGGAGCTTTAACTCCCCAACTAATGGATCAAACAATTTTCTATTTTAATTTTGAGGATCCGAAGTGTCCGAGAGCAAATTCCACTCAAAGTCAATCTATGACAGGATGTGAGTTGTTAGCAACCACTCCGATAGCTGGTGGAGGCGATGGAATTCTTGTAAGATTAAACGACAATATTCCAGAACATTACAACCTTTATTTTAATGGTTGGTACAGAGGCAATTTACCTGCTTCAAGCGGAGTATGTATTCATCATCCAGCCGGTGATGTAAAAAAAATATCAACATTTTTGACTCCTGCTGTATCTGCTACGTGGAATGTACCGGGAGAGAATGGAGCTTCAAACGCACACTGGGATGTTAGATTTGCTCAAACAGTTACAGGGCGTAGTGTAACCGAGGGCGGTTCTTCTGGCTCTCCCTTGTTTAATCAAAATAATTTAATTGTTGGTACCCTCACAGGCGGTAACTCTTCATGTACATATCCACAAGGAGTAAATTTATACGGTAAGCTTTGGTATCATTGGAATCAAGGATCTCAAACCATGCACCAATTTCTCGACCCCAGCGGAACTGCACCAGAATCATTAAGAGGAATTAGTCGACCCACAAAGGCAGACTTTTATCCATTAGAAGAAGAACAATTTGTTATTCGACCCATCCATTTTATAGATTCGTCAGATAATCCTTTAACATGGGAATGGAACTTCCCCGGCGGAACACCAACATCATCAAATGAACAAAATCCACCACCTGTTACATACAATAGTACCGGAACTTATACGGTAACCCTGAAAATTAATGCAGGAATGGCAGACGAAAAAACTAAAAGTTTCGTTTTTGACGTTGTTACTAAAGAAAATTTATGTCCATCAGAAAAAGTTATCGGCTCAGGAACATCGCAATCACAATTTCCTTTAGGTGCTCTAAACATGCAAGTTTTCAGTTCCTCTATTTATAAAGTAAGTGAATTTGATTTGGATGCACGAGGATATATTAACAATATTGCTTGGAATACAGGTAATAATTCTGATACACAGCGGAAAGTTTACATTTATTTAAAAGAAACCGATGACAATAGTTTTACTGTTGGGTCGACCTGGGCAGAAGAAGTTGATGGTGCTGTTTTGGTTTATGAAACCGCTGCTGATTGGACAAGTAATGCAGGATGGGTATCGTTTGAACTATCAAAACCCTTTATATATTCGGGCAACAAAAATTTAAAAGTAATGGTCAGAACTGTTGTATCGGATGAACAAGATTTTGAAAATGGAAATTGTTTTTATTCTTCTTCCACAAATTGTCATCAACAATGGATTGCCGAAACATTAGTAATACCAACTACTGACGGCGATATTAACAATTCAAGACCAAATATTAGGTTTAATATTGGCATTCCATGCGGATTGAGTGCGCCGTCTGCCGATTTTACCATGAACAATAGTCCCGAAAATTCTATACAAGTATTCAGAGACGATATTGTTTCATTTAAAGATACATCTGACGGACCGCCAGTAAATTGGTATTGGACATTTAGTGGTGGTGAGCCCGCAACCTCTTTGGAAGAAATGCCTCAAATATTATTTCATAACAAAGGAACATTCAATGTAAATCTAAAAGCTGAAAACACTTTAGGTGAATCTTCCATTCAGAAAACAGTGGTTGTCAATACAAAAACCCCTGCACCCGAATTTATGTCTTCATCATCTGAGGGTTTTACAACTTATCCATATTATGGTAAGTTTTTTGCTGGCAATCGTGGTGGAAATGTAATTTTCACAGATTTATCCAATGATTATCCTGACGAAATACAATGGCAATTACATGGATTAAATCCAAATACCTTTACAGATTCTATTTTCACTGCGACATATCCTGCGGTTGCTGATTTTTATAACGTAACATTATCTGCAACCAATGAAGCTGGAACGGCAGAAATTACCAGATACAATTATGTACAAGTAGGCGGAACTGGCACAATTTGGAATATTCCATACGGAGATAATGGAAACAATTATTTTAATTTATCTGACGGCAGTTATTTAATAGGTACGAACAGTGAATATAGCGCAATTGCCGAGAAATTTACTACAAGTAGAAGTGGGAGTGTTACTAAAATAGACCTTAAGCTTAAAGCAATGGAAGGAGATGTGTCAGAAAATAGCTATTTTGTTTTTCTATATTATGACGACGGAGGTAAACCAGGCCAAATGGTTTCAGGTTCAAATAAATTAATTTTAGGAAGTGATATAAATCCAAATGGATATACAACTGTTGAATACAATAATCCGATTCGTGTAAACGGGACTTTTTATGTAGTTTTATCAGGATTAAGTTATTCCTCTGCTAAAATTGCACTTGCCTCCTCAAACGAAATAGGTATTTGTTCAGTGTACGGTTATGTTAGAGGTGAATGGATTTTGCTGTCTGGTATCGAGGAATTTGACAAAGAATGGAAAGTTGCCGGAAACATTGTTGTGCATTATACCCATCTCGGCGACGATTTTACTTATTCTATAGAGGATATTCAGACCGATAATAATACTATTTATCCAAACCCTACCAACGACAATTTTGTTATTAAAAGTGATGAAATAATTCATTCTGTTAATATTTATGATTTGCAAGGTCGTTTGATGTTTGAGTTGAACGAAATTAATAACATAAGTATAGATATTAAATCATCTGATTGGACAAAAGGTGTTTATATTGTTCTCGTTAAAACAAATTCGGGTACATTTAGATACAAACTAATAAAAACCTAGAAATGAGAAAACAGATTTTATTTTCATTAATTTTTTTAGGTGCTTATTTACATCCAGAGATTATATTATCACAAATCAGTTATGGAGGAACGCCACCGAGTTTTGAATATCTTGATAGGATAACACCTCCAATTTTTGAAGCATACCCAGATTTTGATTTGCGTTCACAATTGGAAGAGGATATTGAGTGGGAAAATTTAGGTAACCCTCCTCGATGCGCAAAAATAATTCCTGTTTGTTTAAACGCAGTTAACAACGGTGAATGGACTATTTTGCCCGACGGAACACAGATATGGCTTTTAGAAATCCATACTCCCGACGCATTGGCAATTATGCTTTATTACGACAGATTTATTATTCCGAGGGGAGGAAAACTTTTCTTATATAATCCTAATCGTTCAAAGGTATTAGGTGCATTTACAGAAAAGACCAACCCCAAAAGGGCTGAGTTTGCAACAGAATTTGTAGGTGGAGATAGAATAATTCTCGAATATGTTGCCCCACAAAGCGATGAACTTGTAATTCCAGAAATTGAAATTACCGGAGTTGCTCATGGGTATAATAATCTTTATGGTTTATTACCGGAAGAAGGTTTTCGCGGTCCAGGAAATTCAGGTACTTGTATGGTAAATATTAATTGTCCAGAGGGTGATAATTGGCAAAATGAGAAAAAAGGGATAGCGCGTATTGTAACATCGACAGGAACTTATTCTTCATTATGTAGTGGAACATTGATTAATAATACCTCTTGTGATTTTGACCCTCTTTTTCTGAGTGCCTTTCATTGTTATTCGAGCATGTCTCCTACTACTATGAATCAATCGGTATATCATTTTAATTTTGAAGATCCCGGTTGTCCTCGAATAATATCGAGTCAGGGCAGTCAGACAATTGTAGGTGCCGAAACTTTGGCACTGACTAATATTCAAGGAGGAGCAGACGGAATGCTTGTGCGTTTGAACGAAAACATCCCTGAACATTATGATGTTTTTTTCAACGGTTGGGACAGAAACAACCAAGGATTAACAAGTGGAGTAGGTATACATCATCCCGCGGGAGATGTAAAAAAAATATCAACTATCAATATCACGGCTGTTTCTGCCACATGGAGTGGAGCAGATGGATCAGTGGGAGCACAAAATGCACATTGGAGAGTTAGATTTATTCAAACTGAAAACGGTCACAGCGTTACACAGGGAGGTTCATCGGGTTCTCCTTTGTTTAATCAAAACAAATTAATTGTAGGATCACTAACAGGAAGTAATTTTACTAATCCTAGTAACGGAGAACCTTGTTATAATTTAGTAAATGGAGTTGCTTTTTATGGTAAACTTTGGTATCATTGGAATCAAGGATCTCAAACCATGCACCAATTTCTCGACCCCAGCGGAACTGCACCAGAATCATTAAGAGGAATTAGTCGACCCACAAAGGCAGACTTTTATCCAT
>WRMI01000022.1 GCA_009777175.1 Marinilabiliaceae bacterium | reverse complement strand
GTTTTTAAAAGTCAAATAATATGAGTAATTTTGCGTTTAAGAAAAAAAAATAATATGAGTAATTTAAAAGCAAAAGAATATCTGGGGTTTGAGCAAACAAAACGTACAGACGAAAACGGAAACGAATATTGGTTTGCCCGCGAGTTAGCCACTGTTTTGGAGTATTCCAAATGGGAAAACTTCAAAAAAGTAATAGACAGGGCAATGCTTGCTTGTCGAAATAGTGGATTTAATGTTGCGGATCATTTTCCGGATGTCTGGAAAACTGTCAAAATGCCGATAAAACCTAAAAAAATAGGTTTTCCTGAGGTCGGGAAAACCAAAAATATAGAAATAGGTTTTCCTGAGGTCGGGAAAACCAAAACAAAGTCAATTATCGACTACAAACTTTCCCGTTACGCATGTTACCTCATTGTGCAAAATGGCGACCCTCGCAAAGAAATCATTGCCATTGGGCAAACCTATTTTGCCATACAAACACGCCGTCAGGAAGTTGCTGACTATTTTAATCAGTTGGATGAGGACAACAAGCGGCTTGTTATTCGTGGAGATATTAAGCAGTGGAACCAAATGCTTGCCGAAGCAGCCCACAATGCAGGAGTTATCAGCGATGAAGAATTTGCACAATTTCAAAATGCAGGATATATGGGACTTTATGGTGGCGAAACAGTACAAGATATTCACACCCGAAAACGCCTTGCGCCCAAACAAAAAATCCTCGACTTTATGAACAGTCAGGAACTCATTGCCAATCTGTTCCGTATATCGCTTGCCGAAGAAAAAATCCGCAACGAAAAAATACAGGGGACTTCTGAGGCTACGATAGCACATAACCAAGTAGGACAAGAAGTACGCGAAACTATAAAACGTGTAGGCGGCGTATTGCCCGAAAATCAGCCAACACCCAACAAAAGCATTGAAGAAGTACAGCGCGAACAACTTAAAAAATTGAAATCGCAAAAAAAATTGATGTTGGACGAATAATGAAACCTTTCGCGCGTAGAACAACCGGAAATTTTCATTAAAAAAATCCAAAAATATTTTACCCTGTGCTGTCATTTGGCACATCACACCACTATCTTTGCAGAAAAATTGCTTTTAGGCAGTTATTACAATAGTTGAAAATTTTAAAAATTATAAGATGACACCAAACACAAATGTAACCTCCCTCACCCGGAATTCTATTTCGTCGGGATATATTGAACTTGACCGTATTACGGGAGGATGGAATCCCGCTGACCTTATAATAATTGGCGGTCGCACCGCGATAGGTAAAACGGCTTTTATGACTTCGATGACACTCAAAATGACATTAGAACATGGATACAGCGTAGCGCTGTTTTCACTAGAAATGTCTACGAAGCAGTTGTTAAACCGTATGCTTTCATCCGAAACGGAACTTGACTCTGTTAAATTAATTGATGGCAATATCAATCCTGACGAACAGGTACAGTTAAATGTCGTAAAAGAAAAAATAAATAATGCGCCCATATTTATAGACGATACGCCAGCGATTTGTTTACAGGATTTATACGCCAAGTGCAAACAATTAGCGTCACAACACGGCATCAGAGCGGTTTTCATAGACTATCTGCAGTTGATGAAATGGAAAAACAAAACCAAGTTAAGTCGCAATCAGCAAGTATCGAACATTTTACGCTCGCTTAAAGACATCGCGAAAGAACTGAATATAACTATTTTTGTTCTTTCGCAACTAAATAGAGGAGTTGAAAAATATTATAGTCTTATTAGCAAACGTCCGCGATTATCTGAACTCAGTGATATTGATATGGAAGACATCGAACAAAATGTTGATACAGTATTGTTGATACATCGCCCTGAGTATTACAGATTAGATGAACATTCCAATTCTCTGATTGGCGCTGCAGAAATAATAGTTGCCAAGAATAGAAGTGGGGCAGTTGGAGACATACGGCTATCTTTCAGTGCAACAATTGTCAAATTTGCAGAAGAAAATAAATTTATCAACGAAAATAATGCTTAAATGAAGCAAAAATAAGTACCTTTGTAAAAATTTTTAAATAAAATTATGACAGACCGAAAATTTAGTAAACACAATACCGCCAACCTTTTTAGACGTTATGCGTGGTTAGTTGATACGATATACAGAAAAGAGAAAATCACTTTTGATGAAATAAACAAGTTATGGAAACGCTCCAATCTTAACGAAAGCGAAGAAACACTTCCAAGGCGCACATTCAATAATCATCGGCAAGCAATAGAGGAGATGTTCGATATCAACATAGAATGTGATAAATTTGATGATTACAAATATTTCATCGAAAACCGCGATGATATGGAAAAAGGAGGCATCAGCACTCGGTTGCTCAACTCTTTTGCTGTTAATAATCTTTTAAGCGATTCTCATAAGTTGAAAAATCGTATTTTATATGAAAAAATACCATCCGGCGACCGCTATTTGACAACAATAATAGAGGCAATGCGAGAGGAACAGACTCTACAGATGACATATCACAGTTTTTGGCGTGAAGAACCTAATACGTTTGAAATTGAACCATACTGCGTTAAAATATTTAAGCAGAGGTGGTATGTAGTAGCAAAAACCCCGATTTACGAGGAACTTAGAACTTTTTCGTTAGACCGTATTAAAAATCTGAAAATAACAGAGAAAAAATTCAAAATGCCAAAAGAGTTTAACCCTGAAACATTTTTCGATAATGTCTTCGGAATAGTTATAGATGAAGATATATCGCCATGCATTGTACAACTAAAAGTGTTCGGCAATCAACGAAAATATATGCAATCACTACCGCTGCACCATTCACAGCAAGAATCTGAAATTAAAGAAAACGATTCTATTTTCAGTTATTATTTGTCGCCGACATTTGATTTTAAGCAGGAACTATTGTCACTTGGCAATAAAATTGAGGTTATTTCACCAGATTGGTTGCGAAAAGAAGTATATGATGTAATGAAAAACGGGTGCAAAATGTATGGAGAAGAAAAAATCAATTGCGAATTGCGATTTTAGCGGAAAACCTTTGCGACTTTGCGTTAAGAATATATTTTCATTTCTTATGAATAATGCAAAGTATAACTTTTTAAAAAAAACACAAAAAAATTTGCCATGAAAAACACTAATATTACGAATATCTCACTACTCACTACTCATTACTCACTACTCAAAAAACCTTATACTCCGTTATCAACCTAACTTCATCGTCAATAACCATCGCTAAACAAATAGCGTCAGGATAAGGTTTTGCATAGTTATTATCAATTATTTGTTTGCATGCTTCTTCGACTTTATCTGTAACACTTTCGCCTTTGTAGGCGACTTTTAGTTCCATTACCCATGTTTTTTTCATATAATTCACAACAATATCGGGACGTCCGAAATTGGTGTGCATCTCGGCAATAACAACAACGCCACAGCCACGTAAAAAAGAAAGGATATTAGAACGGTAAAGCCATTCCTGAACAGAAAAATTATAATTGTTAAAGAGAACTGCCTGTTGTGCGGCTTTATTGAAATCATCGAAAGGAATACTTGCTAACAGGCGATTGAAAACTGATATAACTAATTCGACCATTCTTCTTTCCAACGCAATTAAAAAGTCGTTTCTGCAATAAGTAAAATCGTCAGGTTGGTTTTCCATAATATATTCGGATACCAATGCGGACAAGGCATTCAGCACTTCAGTATTAGGATAGTCCAAAACAAGTTTATTTTCGGGACTTTTGCGTAAACTCAAATATCCGGTTTGAAAAAGGAAACTTTCGGGTTTTGCCTTTTCTATTTCGGTGGAATGATACAGAAAATTGTCTGTTGCAGGAAAATTACGAAACTGCTCAACCGATAATTTATTAGTTTTTAAATATTCCACAAACATTGCCGATGTTCCGCTTTCTATCCAGAAATTAAAAAAACTTTTACCGAAAAAAAAGTTTAAGGTAGAAAATGGATTATACAAGCGATGTTGTCCACCTTCATCAAAACAAAAGCCATTGTAATAATATTTCATTTTTTTGAGCAAATCATCGGTCGATAATCTTAATTTTTTTGCCGTTTCGTCAATATATTCAGGAAAATAATTAATAATTTCCTCTTCTGAAAGTCCGCAAATATTTCCATATTCTTCATATAGGGAAATATCCACAATATTATTTAAAGTAGAAAAGACACCCATTTTTGTAAATTTGGAAATGCCTGTGATGAAAATGAAGGATAAATATTTTTCGTTGGCTTTTAATTGTGAGTAATAGCCTCTTAAAAGTTTACGAACTTCGTTTGCCATATCGGGGTCGTTTACGAAATCAGTATATGGCTTGTCATATTCGTCGAGCAAAAAAACTACTTTTGAGTTGTACTTTTTGGCGGTTTTAACAATCAAATTGGTAAGAATATCGCCAATTGAAACATTTTTTTCAATTTCAATTTCTAATTCGTCGGCAATCAGTAAAGTTTTAGACTTGATTGACTCTTTTATCCCTTCAATACCGTAGTAGGTTTCTACTCCGCCCATATCAAGCCTAATAACAGGACTTGGCTTAAATTCTTCTCTATTTAAAAACTCCTCGGCATAAAGTCCTTTAAAAAATTCTTTTCTGCCCGAAAACAACGCCTCAAAGGTAGAGATAGTGAGCGATTTACCAAAACGACGCGGACGAGAAAGAAAATATACTCTGCCCGAATCAATCAAGTCGATAAGATATTTTGTCTTATCAACATACAAATAACCATCTGTTCGAATGATTTCAAACGTTTGTGTGCCCGTAGGCAATTTTAATCTTTTATTTTCCATTTGTCATCTTTTTTAAGCCACGAATTTGTTTGTTATTGAACTTGTTGAAATATTGAATTTATTGAAATACACGAAAAAACACTAATTTATTGAAATATAATAATTTCCTTGGTGCCAAAATATGTATTGCGCCATGAAAGTTTCATATTTTAAAAAACAATTGACTGCAAAAGTATAACTTTTATTATATAAATAAAAATATTTGCCACGAAAAACACGAATTTTACGAATATCCCATCATTCACTACTTAATACTCATTACTCACTACCCACTACTCACTACTCATCACTCACTACTCATTACTCACTACTCACTACTCATTACTCACTACTCACTACTCATTACTCACTACTCACTACTCACTACTCATTACTCATTACTCATTACTCACTACTCATTACTCACTACTCATTACTCACTACTCATTACTCACTACTCATTACTCATTACTCACTACTCATTACTCACTACTCATTACTCACTACTCATTACTCACTACTCATTACTCACTACTCATTACTCACTACTAACCACTAACCACTACTCACTACTCATTACTCACTTCTCACTACTCATTACTCATTACTCACTATTCACTACTCACTACTCACTACTCACTACCTAATTCACAAAACAAAACAACCTCAGTAGAGAATTATTTTCAAAAAAAACAATAAAATATAAACCAACTCGTTTTACATTTTTAATCTTATATTATTAATATGCAAATTAAACCGTTTAAAATTATTTTACTACTTTTAGTAGTATGTGCTTTTGTTTCGTGTAAACAGGGCAGTAGATATAAATACGAATCGGTGGATGGCGATATGCTTGGTGTCCGTATTTATACGTTAGAAAATGGCATGAAAGTTTACTTGTCTGTCAATAAGGATCAGCCTCGTATTCACACTTTCGTTGCAGTAAGAACCGGAGGTAAGAACGACCCCGTAGAAACTACCGGTCTTGCTCACTACTTTGAACATTTGATGTTTAAAGGTACTCAAAATTTTGGAACCTCTGACTATGAAGCCGAAAAGCCTTTGTTAGACCAAATTGAAGAATTATTTGAGTTGCATCGTCAAACTACTGACGAGGCAGAACGTAGGGCTATTTATGCACAAATAGATAGCGTTTCACAAGAAGCATCGAAATTTGCAATTCCCAACGAGTACGACAAATTGATGTCTGCTATCGGTTCTGATTGGACCAATGCGTTTACATCCAAAGACGTAACCGCATACATGGAAAATATTCCATCCAATGAAATTGAAAATTGGGCAAAAATACAAGCCGACCGCTTTATTAACCCTGTCCTGCGACTGTTTCATACCGAACTTGAAACTGTTTACGAAGAATATAATATGTCGCTTACACGTGATAGTCGGACAGTTAACGACACATTAATGAATATGCTTTTTCCTTTTCACCCGTATGGGACACAATCAGTACTCGGTCGGGGCGAACATTTAAAAAATCCATCACTTATTAATATCAAAAATTTCTTTGATACTTATTATGTGCCTAATAATATGGCAATCTGTATGGCAGGTGATTTAGACCCGGATGCAACGATGGATATTATCGTAAAATATTTTGGCGACATGAAACCAAAACCTGTTCCTGATTTGGTTGTAGGCGAAGAAACTCCGATGAAAAAAGAAGAAAGAGAAGTAATTGGACTTGAATCGGAAAGCGTAACAATCGGTTTCCGACTTCCCGCAGCAAGACATGAAGATATTGCTACATTAGAATTCATTGATTTTATGATTACTAACGGCAAAGCGGGGTTGTTGGATTTAAACTTAATTCAGAAACAGAAAATTCTTCGTGGAGGTAGTTATGTAAATAATGCGGCTGATTATAGCGTTTTTATGATGTATGGACAACCAAAAGAAGGACAAACATTAGAAGAAGTTCGTGACCTACTTTTAGGGCAACTCGATGAATTTAAAAAAGGTGCTTTTGATGAAGCCCTTATGAATGCTGTATTGAGTAACTTTAGATTAGAAAAATATTATCAGCAACAAGAGGCATTCTATGTTGCATACAAGATGTTAGACTCGTTCGTTAATCAAACAGAATGGGCAGACGAAGTCAGTAATATTGAAAATCTTAGTAAATTAAGCAAACAAGACGTTATTGATATTGCCAACAAATATTTTGTAGACGAATATGCCGTTGTATACAAGCGAGAGGGCAAACCCGATATTGAAAAAATTGATAAACCTTCTATCACGGCAATAGACCCAAATAGAGATGCTGAAAGTGCCTTCTTAACAGAAATCAAACAATCAAAAGGAAAACCAATTGACCCCGTTTTTGTTGATTTTGAAAAAGATATGTCTAAAATAACTGCCAAAAACAATCTTGAAATATTGTACAAAAATAATATTAGCAACCCTACTTTTGAGCTTATTTATCTTTTTGAAATGGGTAACGACAACGACAATTTGTTCGGAACAGCCTTCAATTATTTGAGTTATCTCGGTACATCCACTAAAACTGCCGAAGAAATAAAAAGCGAACTCTATTCTTTGGCGTGTTCTTTTGGAGTACAAGCAACAAATGACAGAGTTTATGTTTATATCAGTGGATTAAGTGATAACTTTGAAAAAGCAGTAGAACTTTTGGAAGAACGCTTAGCAGACCCCGTTGCAGATGCCGAAACTTATAAAAATTTAGTTGCAGATGTTCTAAAAAGTAGAGAAAATGCAAAACTTAATCAATATACTATTTTTAGTAGATTAAGTAGTTTTGCCAAATGGGGTGCTAATTCGCCTGTTTTGAACATTCCATCGGCAAAGACCCTTAACGAATTAGATACCGAAGAACTAATCACGCGAATTAAAACTCTTAAAAGTTTTGAACACAAAATTTTATACTACGGCCCGCTTAAAGAAAATGAGATTCTTGAAACGGTAAATCGTCTGCATAATGTACCCGAAACTTTGCAGCCTGTACCAGCTCCCGTTAAATACGAAGAACAAGAAACTAACCAAAATACTGTCCTTTTAGCTCATTACGACGCAAAACAGATATTTATGAGTATGGTTTCAAAAGGAGTTACTTACGATAGGTCAATTGAGCCAGTGCGTGCAATGTATAATACTTATTTTGGTGGAAAGATGAGTGGTATTGTGTTTCAGGAAATGCGTGAAGCACGAGGATTGGCATATTCTGCGTATGCTGACTATGATAGCCCTTCTAAACCCGAATATTCGTATTATTTAGAAACATTTATCGCTACTCAAAATGATAAAATGAAAGATGCCGTTGATGCGTTCTTGCTTATTTTAACAGAGATGCCCGAATCAGAAAATACGTTCGACAACTCAAAAGAGAGTCTCCTTATTAATATAAGGACACAAAGAACTTTGCGCGAAAGCGTTTTGTGGACATATCTCAATGCACAAAAATTCGGCTACAACGAAGACCCTCAAAAAGCAATATTTGAGAAAACGCAAGAGATGACACTCGCCGATGTTGTTAATTTTCAGAAAAAATATATCAAAGATATGAACTATACATATTGCATTCTTGGCGATACAAAAGATTTAAACCAAGAGCATTTAAATTCATTCGGTACAGTTAAAAAACTGAGTTTAGAAGATATTTTTGGATATTAAGAATTATTAAATGTTTCATATTCTTTCATGTGATTCCGAACTCAATATTTTTTGAGTTCGGATTTTTTTAGCCTCTTATTTTCACGGGGATACATAGCCAAGGAGGTATTGAAAATTTTTACACTCCGCGCGAAAGCGTTTTATTCTTAAAAACCGATTTTATCCCAAAAACTATTGCTATTAATCCTTTAATATAGCCCAAGCCGTATGAAAAATGTAGTATAAAGAACGAAAAAAATAGTGGAAACGTCATCGCAAACATTTTTTTTGATAAAGCTTGTTTAATGCTAATCAGCAAAAGCAGTGAAGAATATAAAAATAAACCTATTCCGTATAAGTAGATTATTGGTTTAAAGAATAGTGAAATCAATGCTCCACCGAACAAAAACAAAACGAAAAGTAGAGGTATTAACTGTCTGATTGTCGGTATTTTACCAAGTTTTTTTACTGAAAGAGGTTTAAACAATCCATACTGAAAGTACATTTTATAAAGGTTTGAAAATGAGTTCCTTGCAAAATATTTTACTACAACTTTAGGAATAAGTAAAATTTTCATACCGTTGTTAATCATTCTGCCGTTAAATTCATCGTCTTGGTTACGAATAAGGTCTTCGTCAAAAAGTCCAATTTTGTCGAACACTTCACGGCGAAAACAGCCAAAAGGAACTGTATCAACTTCTTTAATTTTATCGATTCCGATACGGAAATAAGAATTTCCAACACCCATTGGATGGCTTAATGCGGTTGCTATTGCGTTACATTTTGCGGAGTTATTATAAGGTATTGTTTCAACGATGCCGCCGCAATTGTGAGCATTTTGTTTGTAAAGTTCTGTAACTAATGTTTCTATATAATTATCTGGATAAATCGAATGCGAATCCATCCTAACAATAACCTCTCCTTTGGCAATTTTGATTGCGCGATTTAAGCCAAAAGAGACAATTTGTTCAGGATTATCCAATAATTTTATATCTAAATCGGCATTATTTTCTATAAATTCTTCAACCATGTTGCGAGTTTTGTCGGATGACATTCCGTCAGAAATAATAATTTCGACAAGATTTTTAGGATAACTCTGTTTGGAAATTGCCGATAGAGTTGATTTTATATATTTTTCTTCGTTTCTTATAGGAAGAACTACTGATATAAATGGTTGATTCATATTTATTATTTTTAAATTTCCGAAATAAAATGTTTAAATTTTCCGCTTTTTCCGCGCTCTATTTTATCAACTTTAACGGCTGTTAGGGTAATTTCTTCTTTCAGATGAAGTTCTATATTCTTTTTTATTTTCAAAAAATCTCCTTCTGTTATATCTTTTTCTGAAACATATTCAAAAGAAAAACCATCGTTAGTTTGTCTAAAAATAAACTCTTTAACATTTTGTAGAACATCAATAACGTTCAATTCTACGAAATAAAAACTTAAACCGGGTATTTTTCGACCTGAAGGAAGAAGTGCTAAATCATTAGTTCTACCCATTAATTGCGTGATAATCGTACGAGGATTTTCTCTTTTTATGATCGCCAAATCGCCTGCCTGATAACGGATGAACGGGGTTGCTTTATTGAATAGTGAAGTGCAAGTTAATAAACCCATTTCACCGTCAGTAACGGGTTTATCGTTATCATCTAACACTTCATAATATAACAACTCATCGGCACAATTCCAAAACTCCTCTTTTGTATATTCCGCATCGTATTGGTTTTGATGTGTTTTAAAGCCCATTATTCCTAACTCAGAAGTGCCGTATTCGTTAAATAGTGGTATTCCAAATCCGTCGAGCAGAATTTTTGCATCACGGTCAGTACAAAACTCAGCCGTGATTATACAACATTTCACGGACGGTGCGATTGATTTTAGGGTATATTTGCGATTGATAAAATATTGTGCAAAAACAACCAATGAATTTGTATAACCATATAAATATTTAAATTTTCCTCGTTTAAAATGTCTAACCCACTCGTCTAATGCTGTATCAGATAAATTGAATATATCGAAACGATAACGATTTGACAACCAATCTTTTATTCGGTTTTTTGCTATATCTAATGGTTTTTTTGACATACCGAACATACGAGCTTGACGATCGTCAAGTGATATTTCTGCTTGGTTATAACAATGACGAACATTCTCCCATACTAATGCATGAGAAAGTGCGTCTCTTACAAAAACGAGTGCACTGCCCGAAGACCCAGAAGTGCTTCCCGTGTACATTTTTTGTGTTGTTATTTTAGCAGGTATTTTTGAAAAATAATTACCTTTCAAATCTTTTGGACGAAACACAGGGATGTCATTCCAATCAGAAACTTCTTTGCCTACAAAATTATTGTAATAATTATTGTTATTAAAATGATACTTGAATATTTCCCACTTTTTTTCATTTTGCCATATTGTTTTATCGGTTTCAAGTGCTTCATTGAAAATCTTTTGTGCTTCCTCTATGGGAAATCCCGTTAGTTTTAGTATTGTGTTAAATTTTGGTTTCATTATTTTTAAAAATATTATTAAACATTACAATTTTTTATATGTTAATTATTGCCCACTCCGAAAAATGTTCTCTACCACAAAGAACACAAAGAATGCACCAAGAACACAAGTGAATATATGTTGATATTTAACGCTTTGCGTACTTTGTGAAAACACTTTGTGACCTTTGTGGTAAGACAATATGACTTTTCGGAGGGGACTCATATATAAAATCTGTGTTATCTGTCTGCTATTCATAACTAACTTACTAAGTAAATTTGTTTTTAATAAATGCAACAATAGGATTATTGTCGGGGATAATTCTTCCCAGATTCATTAAAGGGTTTAATAAAATTCTTGGAAATGTAATAAAATTAGTAGTTGCGCCAAAAACGAATATTTTTTCACCTCCCATTGATTGTTTAAATTGTTCTAATCCTTTATTTCCTGCATCTTTTGTACCACCGCCAGAATTATAATATTTAATATTATTATCTTTAAATTTTTGAAACATTGTTGCTGTAATAAAAGCAGGAAGCCCCATTTGATAGGAAAAATTGTCTGAACCGAGCAACAACCCACTAATTCGATTGTTTTCTTCAATATAACATGTAACAATATGTATGTCATTATTAAATGCAACATAGCACAACTTTGTCATATTTGTTTTAATCAATCTTTGCATGGATTCTTTGGTTAAATATCTTAAAAACAATGGATTATAATCGGATCCATATTTTGATACTCTATGTTCTTTTGTAAGAAATAAAAGTTCAAATAGTTTGTTTAACATTTCTTCCGAGTTCTCGTGTATACATTGGAGTCCGAAATTTTCAGCACGTTTATAACTTCTTGTAAAATTACGATTGAATTTTAAATTTGTTTCAAGATTCACTACATATTCAAATCTTTTTGTAGTGAAAAAGCGACGTGCTTTACAAATAAGTGTATGCTGCTGGTCGTAAGAACCGATGATTATGCGAGTATAGTTATTAACTTTGGCAAATTTGTAAATAGCGGCATGACAATTGTCATATAAAGTTTGCTCAAATTCTTTTAAAGCAACAGAAGCGTAAAAATATAGTTGCGTACCTCTTATCTTATCTATAAAGCACACAAAGCCAGATAGTTTGCCTACTACTTTATCATTTAAGATAAAATTAAAATAAACAGGTTTTGTATTTTCGTTCTGCATTGCATTTAACCATTCGGAAGTTAAAAAAATACTATATTTAAACTCCTTTAAATCAATGTTCCAGTCAGTTTCACTAACTGTTTCCAATTTCAAATTAGGATTGTATTTAGTTTTATTCATATTTAAATAATAATTATTTCAGTTTATTTGTTATACTTGATAAATAAAATGTTTAAATTTGCCATTTTTTCCACGTTGTAATTCTTCAACTTTAATAGCGGATATTTTTATATCTTCGTTTAGGTGTAGTGAAACGCCTCTATTAATTTTTTTTAAATCATCGTTACTAATAGTTTTATCAGAAACATATTCAAAAAAGAAACCATATTTAGTTTGTCTAAAAAGAAATTCTTTAATATTATGAGAAGATTCCACCAAGTTTTGTGCGACAAAATAAAATGAGATACCCGGCACTTTTCGCCCTGATGGCAGGATTGCCAAATCATTAAGGCTACCCATAACTTCTAAAATTTCAGTTTTACCATCTTTTCGTCTGATTGCTGCCAAGTCGCCCAATTGGTAACGAATAAAAGGTGTTGCTTTATTAAAAAGCGCTGTACAAGTTAAATGTCCTATTTCGCCGTCTGCTTTGGGATTATCATTATTATCTAAGACTTCAAAATATAATAGTTCATCTGAGGCAGTCCAAATATCGTTCTGTTTAAAACCCATTATTCCGAGTTCGGAAGAGCCATACTCGTTAAAAATCGGTATTCCAAAACCATCCCGCATTGTTTGTGCATCGTTGGCTGTGCAAACTTCGGATGTTATTATGCAGCATTTTAAACTATTTACTATTGATTTTAAAGTTAAATTTCGCTGTATAAAGTATTGTGCAAAAATAACTAATGAATTTGTATATCCGTAAATATATTTGAATTTTCCTTTTTTAAATATTTTAATCCATTTTTCGAGGGCATGGTCAGATAAATCAAAAACATTAAAACGGTATCTATTTGAAACCCAATCTTTTAATCTATTTTTTATTATATCTTTAATTTCTTTTGACATACCAAACATTCGAGCTTGTTTGTCGTTTAATGAAATACCCGCTTGTGAGTACTTGTATCTTGCGTTTTCCCAAACTAATGCGTGAGTTAGAGGGTCCCGTGCAAAAAAGAGCGGGTCGCCTGAAGAGCCCGACGTGCTGCTTTTATAAAGGTTTTTTGTACTTAAAATTGAGGGCATTTTTGATAAAAAATCACCTTTTAGGTCTTTGCGCCGGATTATTGGAATATCGCTCCATTCCGAAAATTGTGTACCAACAAATTTTCTATAAAAATCATTGTTATTGTAATGGTAATTGAAAATGTCCCATTTTTTTTCATTTTGCCAAAAAGTTTTATCAGCAGCAAGTGCTTGTTTGAATAAAGTTTTTGCGTCATCAACAGGAAATCCTGATAGTTTAAGTATTATTTCAAATTTTGTTTTCACTATTATTATTTGTTTATTTAGATAATTGAGTATTAATATTTATAACTATAATTTAACAAAATTTTTCTTTTAAATAAGTAACAATTGGATTATTTCTTGGTAATTGTCTGCCCAAATTCAAAAGAGGGTTTAATAATTTATAAGGAAAAACGATAAAATTTGTAGTTGTACCGAATATTGTATATTTATCAGCACCCATTGACAATTTGAATTGTTCGAGTCCCGTACCTGTCTCGTCAACGGTAGTGCCGCCATGATTATAATAACAATACCCTTTTTCTTTTGCGTTCGTAATAATTTTTGAAACTATAAAAGCAGACAATCCCATTTCGTAAGATTTTTTGGTAGAACCAAGCAATAATCCGTAAATACGACCATCTTTTTCTATACTATACAAAACTATTTGTATTTCATTTTCAAAAGAAACTGAATACATTTTAGCCATTCCGATATCTATTAACCGTTTTAACGATTCCGTTGTTAAATTATTTAAAAACAAAGGATTATAGTCAAGTCCATATTTTGATATACGATGTTGTTTTGTAACGTCTAATAATTCAAAAAGTCTGTTCAAAGTTGTGTCATCATTGTTTTGAGAATATTGAATATCATATTTTTCGGCACGTCTTACGTTCCACTTAAAAGATTTTTTAAATTTTATATCAGATTCAAGATTAACAACATATTCATATCTTTTTGTTAAATAAAAACGTTTTGCATTACAGATTAAGCCGTGCTGCTGGTCGTAGGAAGCGAGAACTATGCGGGAATATTTGTTTTTCTTTGCATATTTATATAGCGAATCATGACAGTAATCATATAAATCCTGTTCGTGTTCTTTTAAAGCGGGCGAGGCATAGAAATATAACTGTTTTCCTTTACGTTTGCTGCAATAGATGACAAGACCGGATACTTTGCCGACTATTATACCATCTAATACAAAGTTTATATAAATAGCTTTGCTTTTACTATTTTGCATTGCTTCTATCCATTCGGGAGCAATATAGATACTATATTTGAACTCATTTAAGTCGGTAATCCATTCTGTTTCAGATACTGGCACCGTAGTTATTTGTTTTAAATTCATGGTTATATAATTAATTAATTATTTTTTTCAAAATAGTGACAAATGGGTTTTTGGAGGTTATTTTTCTACCTATATTTAAAAGAGGATTCAACAATTTTTGCGGAAATCCTATAAAATTGGTTGTTGCACCATAAATATAGGATTTTTCAGCACCCATTGATATTTTAAACTGTCCAAGTTGTTTTCCGGGTTCATCTTCTGTTGTCCCTAAAGGATTATAATAACTAAAACCTTTTTCTTTTGCAAGAATTAGAACATTGGATGTAATAAAAGATGATAGTCCTAATTGGTATGCTTTTTCGTCAGCACCTATCAAAAGTGCGCATATTCGGTTGTTTTCTTCGAGGTTATATAAAACAGTATGGATTTCATTTTCGATTGTTACAACATACATCTTTGCTAATCCATTTTCAACCATCTTTTTTAATGCTTCTTTTGTCACATAACGATAATGTAACGTGTTATGTCTATAACCTTCACCAAATTTTGACATTCTACGTTCTCTCGTTTTATCCAATAATTCAAAAAGTTTGTTAAATACTTCATCGGAATTATTTTGAGAAAATTGTGCACCGTTAATTTCAGCACGCTTTACATTTCTTTTGAATAATCTTCTAAATTTCAAATCTGACTCAAGATTAACTATAAATTGATTATTATCAGCAGTAAAATAACGGGGTGCAGTGCATATTAGTTCATGCTGTTGATCCCACGAACTGATATATATGCGTGAACATCTTGCTTTTTTAGCGAACTTGTATAGGGCAACATGGCAGGCATCATATAAATTCTGCTCATATTCTCTCAAAGCGGGTGAAGCATAAAAATAGAGTTGTTTCCCTTTTAATGAGCCGTAGCAACATTCAATGCCTGATATTTTACCAACTACTTTTTCGTTTTTTACAAAATTTAAAAATATGGCTGCATTTTTGCCATCTAACACCGCTTTTATCCAATCCGGATGATGACAAATACTATATTTAAAGTCATGCAAATCTGCAATCCACTCGGACTCTGATAGTAGCAATATTTCTATTTTATCGCTGTTTTTTTTCATATTTATATTTTTTAGTGGTTAATGTCTATTTCACTCATTCACTCATTTACTCATTCACTCATTCACTATTTCATTAAAAATCCATATTCATAAATTTTTGGTTCTATTTTTTGTGCTAATATTTTTAGTTCGTCTCTTAAATTGTCCATAAGTGCGTTATACGTATTGTTTTTACTTTTGTTATTCATTTTTCCTTTTTCGTTGCGTCCTTGAAAATGTTCGCGAATGTCGTATAAACTTGCATTTATGTTGATGTTTGGTTGAGAATGGTAATATTTCCAGAGTTCGCGTCCTGCGTCAAAAACTTTTGTTGCTTGGGGTGAGAATACTGGTTTTGTGTAGAACTTGTTTTCTTCTTGTGCAAAAAGGTTAGAATAAGCGTTTGGAATTACTTTTCCACTAAGAAAACTGATCATAAAATGACTTTCAAAACGTTCTTTTGCATTAACTTCGTTTTCGGTAAAAGGTATCCAATGGTTTACGCCATATTTGATTGAAATAGTGTTTTGTCTATGAAACATTGTGAAAGCAAGACAATCATTGTGAAATTCCACATCAAATTGCCATTTTTTGTTAGGGAAAAGAAACTGAAAATTATGATTAATCCAAGTATGCTCAATACATTTTCTGACAGCAAAATAAACAGACATCTCTTTCAAATTATTAATTGTTACGTGTGTAATTTTTGATTCACGGACATCATTCATTGTTGGTTGAGTGCTTACAACAATAGTACTATTTGTTTGAAAATCTGTACCTTGTATTCGTAAATATGCAATTTTTTCTGATTTTTTATCAAAATAGTTTCGTAACCAATCAATAATTAATATGCCCTTTTCAACTGGGAAAAAAGATTTTTTTTCCATAAAATAAGAACGTGTTACTTCTTTATCAGCATCAAAAACGTCCAACTTAATTTTAGAAATTTGTTTTTTATTATTTAAATCCCACACTAAAAATCCAATTGGAAATTTACCATTTACATTATCAAAAGTATTGGAACGACAAATAAAGCCTTTTTTGAATTCAGCTTTAAAGATATTCCTAAATTTGACAAAATTTTGTGAATTTATATATTTTAAAGTACTAAAAGAAGCCAACTTACAATCAGGAATTAAACTAAAAATATGTATAAAAAACTGTGCAAATATTTCATTTATGCCAATTCCGACTATGTTTTTATATTTTTCATAAGTTTTATTGGCAGAACTTACTCCTTCTTTACTTTTAATACCGTAACTTGTCGACTCAGCATACGGCGGATTAATATATATAATCAATTTTTTCCTTCTAATTGGGTCATTAATAACATCTAACAAACTATTTGGTAATTTTGAAAAATCATCATTCAAAAAATCGAATTGAAAAACATGACTTTCTAATAGATTTGCACCGTTTTGGATACGTTCTTTCATTGCTCCGAGGTCTTGTTTGTCCAATGTTGATGCCCAAATATTATATTTATTGGTAAGCCCTACTATAAGATTTCCTGTTCCAGCAGCACAATCCCATACATAATACTCGTCTTGCCAATCTACACCAAAAACATCGGCAAGATATTTTTGGGAGAGTTCTACCCAGATTTTCGGAGTATAAAAACTTCCTTTTCGTTCTCTAACATCTTGAGGTACAATTAAATCGCGACGATCAACAATATAATTCCAATACTCTTTTGCGGGCGGACGTTCATATTTAGCCCAAAATTGCTCGTAGGCTTTTTGATTATCATTGAAATCAATCCTGCTAATATGAAAAACGCCCGATTTTAATTTAACTTTGTCAAATTCGTAATATTTGCTTTTTAAGAGTACGTGCAAGTTTTCGCTGATTGTATTGTTTTCGCTTGAAAGTAGGTCGGCAAGATAAAAATCACCATCTATTATTCCATCTTTTTTTGCTGCATCCCAATCTACTGCAATGGTTGGTTTTACTGTTTCAAACCATTTACCATATATCGTTATAAAATTATTCTTGTCAATTTTTGTTCGAGATGTTTCTGTTTTGCCAACTATAAAATTTTCATTGATAAATATATTTAACTCTTTTTCATCTTTTTCGAAATAAAAAATGTAGGTTTGCCAAGATATTGAAACGAAAAATTTTTCTAATAGTGTATGTATCTGTTTAAATTCACGGGTTTTATGGTCGGATGGCGCTACTTTCCAATTAAAATCATTTTGATAGAAAATATGTTGAATTTCAGAATATGGAATAAATGCTATTTTTTCGTTATCGAAACAACCGAGAAACATTGGAGGTAATATTTGGTCAAAAGTTCGTGCTTTACCTATTGTGAGTATAAGTTGTGTAAGCATTATCAAAACATCGGTGGCATGCTTTTTAACTTCTGACCATAAAAAATATATTTCAACAAAATCAATAGCACTTACTGAAAGTTTTGGTTTTACTGCAAAATCAATTTTGCCCAAAATTCTGGTGCAATCAAACTTCTTAAATACCTTTTGAGCAACTACGTTTTTAACTTCTTCTTCGAGGATATTGGGTTGTTTCATATTTTGTCAGTTTTCAGTTTTCAGAAAAAATCTTACCACAAAGGCACACAAAGTCTCTTTCACAAAGGCACACAAAGGTTTATAATTAATAATTTTCATATCTAAACTCTAATATCTAAACTCTACACTCTAATATCTAAACTCTACACTCTAATATCTCAATAACCGCTACTCATTTACTTATTCACTCATTTACTCATTCACTTTTTTACACTAATCATTTCCTCCGCAATGTAATTTTTTCGTTATATGCCTTGTTTACTATCTCAAAAAAACTTTTTATTGATTGATATTCCTCTACGTTATAATATCCCGAGGGACGATAAAGTGTTTGTTTAATTAGAATTCCTTTGTCGTCAGGTACTATTTGAGTTTCAAATGTTCCGTAATGACTTTTTTCGATATTTGATGTAGGGAGTGTTTCAATTTCATACTCTTCGGGGATAATAATATAGATAGAGTCTGAGTATAAAACTCCCGAAACAAATTCTATATCGTTGATTCTATTATTTTTCTGAATCCAAGAATATTGCGAACGAAACGGATTTACTGGAATAAAAAGTCTATTACCCGTTTTTGTTCCGTAAGCAGGTGTTGTCCAGTCATAATTTATTGTCAATAAGGGTAATGGTGATTTATCATCGATAATTTTCAAGTTTTTTACTTCTGCATTTGGTAAAGTTATGTAACTTCTGATTCTGTCGTTTTGTTCTGAATGTTTTAGTTTGACAAAACCTGCGTTGTATTGTTTAACGGCGTATTCTTTTGTAGAATTTACTTCTGCGTATCCTTCTGAATTAAGCAAAATAACAGCATAATTATTGTTCGCATTTAAAGAATCGGGGTAATCGGGCAGTTTACAAAATCTGCCTCCTGTTTGTGATACTTCTAAAGCGTTGTGTCCCACAATGCCGTTATGAATAAACCCAAAAGGAACATTTGTATTTGTGCATTCTAACCACAAAGTATCTTTTTCAAGGGGTACTTGCAAAATTGCATGATTCATTTCGTTAAAACTAGGATAGTCATACATTAAAGTTTTAACTTGATTATCAGAGCGAATAACTATATAGTTCGATTCAATACCTATAACCTTAAGCATTGATTGCAAATAATTAGAGAGTGCTTTGCAGTCGCCAAAACCTACTTTGTAAACTTCGGATGCGGGCATAGATTGGAATCCACCAATTCCTAATTGAATACTAACATATCGCGTAGTCTCGCCGAGATAATCATACAAAATTCTAACTTTTTCATAATCATTTTTAGCATTTTTTGTCATTTCTATTATTTTTGTTTTCAAATCGTCGGGCAATTTATCGCGTTCCTCTTGCAACCCTTTGATCCATTTTCCAAACGAGTTCCAATCGGTAATAGTTCCCTTTACTCCGTCGTATGTAAAAGTTTCGGGACTTACAAAAAGTATTGGCATCATATTTCGTACCGATGGGCTATATTGCTCGGATTCAATTGCAGGAATATTTGCTGCTGTCCATTCTCTATTAATAATTCTTTTTTGGTGAGTAATATTTTCTTGTAAATCGTTAAAATTTAAGGCTTTAAGTCTTATGTTTAGAGTTTCGGGAATTGTTAAATTATAAATTGCTTTTTCTACCGAAATATTATAACCCGGCTGTGGTGCGAAATTTGGAAACACAAAAATTCCTTTGTTCCAATTCACTTCGTAAGTGTAATGAACAGTAAACGGAAAGGAAGGAGCATCGAAACTGAAAAAGTAATGCTTTCCGTCGTCTGCTAAATGCGAAGAGAGTTCAGTAAAACGGAGGTCTGATTTTTTGAATTTCTTAATTTTTTTTCCTTTTTTATCGTATAATGTTCCTGTAAAATCTTTTAGTTCTCGAAATTTGTCGCCAGAATAATTAAAATAACCAAAATTTTCACCTTTTTTGTTTAATACTGTTATATAAACAGAGTGTTTTTCTACCCCTGACTTTTCAGATTTATAAATAAATTCGGAACTCTCATAACGAACAACTGCATAAGCGTTCTTTTTCAATTCATTGGGAATTGCGTCAGCAGAAAAATTTGTAGGTTGAGAATTTAGATTAATACCACAACCCAAAACCACCAATAAATATAAAAAATTTCTCATAAATATTTAATTATTAATTATTTATATCTTTTTTCAATACAATCAATTCAGAGCATTTAGTAGCCACTATTCCAAAAAATTCACGTAACATTTCGTAGTCCGAAGATGGAAATATTATTTGATTTAGTTCGAAATGAAAACTTACTTGAACACCATTTTCGTTTTGTCCTATCAAAAAGCGGCAAAAACCAGAATCGTCATCCATTTCTATTTCAACCATTTCGGGAATTTCTTCAATAATATAATTTTCGGGCATCATCAACATTGTACGCACAGTATAAGAATAAGGATAATCAAATTCTATCGGTAATTTTCGGTCTGATTGTTTAAATGGATTTTCAACCGGCTCAAAAACTAATGGATTAATATAAAGATATTCGGCGTTATTATCTTGATTATAAGTTATTTTCATTTTTTCGTCAACCTTGAAAGAGATATTATCAGTGCCTTCAACTATTAACTCTTCAATTTTTATGTTTTTTTCACTTTGAAGTTTTTCCACGTATTTCAGGGAGTCTTCGGAAGATTTGTATCTTGGTTTTACCTGATATGCAATTTGATTCGTGTATCGTGTAGTTCTTTCGCAGGTTAATTGTCCGTTTTCGTCAGATTTGATTACTTGAGAAACAATTTGTTGGTTTTTAGTAATTCCTGTCAAATTGACCCATTTTTCTTTAACATTTTCATTAAATATATACCCTCTGTCAACCAATAATGTTGTGGGCAGCATATTTAGACCACCGTGTGTAGCCGAGCCGTCCATATAAAAACGTTTACCATCATACGTTTCAGCGCATACCAAAAAAGTATTTAGTTGATTAATAGATGGATGCGTATATGGAATTCTTCCAAAGGATCTGCGACTTATCAAAATAGGATAAACTTTGATGCCCGCATCTTTCAGGGCGCTAATCAATACAATATTTATTTGAGCATTGTTGCCTACCCCTTTTTTTACGGCATTTTTTGACTCATTGCCGTAAAATGAATATGTATCATTCCATCTAATCTTATTTTTTATTAAATCGTAAATTTTTGATATTCTTTCCTCTTCGTCTGTAACAGAAGAGACAATTTCCTTTGTTTCAGATTTATATGGATTTGTAAATTTAAGATTTGAGCCGAAACGGCTATCATCTCTTAGAGTTTTTTCCAATTCTTCCCATGTACTTGTAAATGACTTATGATAGCCGTCTATAGATTTTATGCTTTGTAATTCAAAACGAACGCCTGACGTAAAATCTTTTAGACACCATACAAAGGGTTCGTTTTTCATTGCTGGAATATTTTGCGCAGAAAAATTATATTTTTTACTATGACTCGTTATTGTTCGAGAATATCCAATATTTAAAATTTGAGTAACATACGATTGTTCAACATTAATATGTTCAAATCCTTTTGCAGCATCAACACTAAAAACGAAAAATTCAGGAATTGTTATCTCTAAAGTGCTATTCATTATTGGAATATCGTCTTGCATATACCAAGTAGGTATATTGAATATTCCTTCAGAAGTAATAGTGTATTTATATTCAATCACAGTTCCCGCTTTTACATTTGGAATGGAAAATTTTTTTAAACGAAATTGGTTTAGGATAGCATCATCAAAAATATATTTTTTTGGTAACTTTGTTTTAACTAGTTTTCCATTTTCCATGTTGTAAGCATAAGCCTCAATACCGAGCACAGACTCTCTTAAACTTTTCAAGTATGGAATACCGACATCACCTCTATATGTACCCTCCGACTTCAATATTTTAATTTTCTTTTTTACTTCAAACTTAATGAATAAACCTTTTGTTTGGTCTCTTTCGTATGCAAGGTTTCCATGTTCATAAATCACCACTGCCACAGCACTTGTATCTTGATCGTAAGTGGTCATTTTCAACTCATCTTCGGTTATGTTTCCGTATTTCAGACTTATTTCCTGTGAGTATATTGTTTTTGTCAAAAAAAATAGACAGGAAAATAGAAAAAAGTGTTTCATATATCTTTTTATTAATTTATTAATTTTTTATCTCAATTATTCTATAAATATTTGAGTTATTCAAATTCAAGCCACAAATGCAATTTTTTTAGGTCGCAAATTTAGTAAAAAATTTTTAATTTGGTTTTAAAAAGTATAATTTTTTTCTTTTTGGTTTTCACCTGTTAATATCTCATTTTGTTTATTTTTTGCAACTGATTAATAGTAATTATTGCGTTCTTTGAGTGATATTGATGCAATTTCATAAACTTCTTGTTTTCTGTTGGCTTTTTCTATGATGTTTATTGTTTTCTATTCCGTACTTTTTTCCAATATGCTTTTACTTTTTCAGTTTCTTCAACATTTTCACTTCGCAAAATTTCTAAAAATTGTCTAAATTCTGTAGTAGCCCTCGCTGTGGGATATTTTTCTATTATTTTATTCATTAAGACAATCAATTCTGTATTGTATTTTTTTGTTTCCCAATCAAACGATGGCGTATTTTCTTGACCAAAAAATAACAACTTTAGATATGAAAATCTTTATTTTTCAACTGATTATACAAATTTTTGATATTAAGTTCTTTTTCGCGAAATCGCGAAGTTGAGAACGAAAAATAGTGGTTAGTGGTAAAAGACTATTTCACTCATCCATTATATGGTGGGCAAACACGGAGGTTTGCCCCTCCACTCATTTACTTATTCACTCATTCGATCATTCGCTCATTTACTCATTTATTACAAGGTGGACGACCGCAAGGGTGCGCCCCTACACTCATTCACTCATTCTCTAATTCTCTCATTCATTATATGGTGGGCAAACACGCAGGTTTGCCCCTACACTCATTTACTTATTCACTCATTCACTCATTCACTCATTCGATCATTCGCTCATTTACTCATTTATTACAAGGTGGACGACCGCAAGGGTGCGCCCCTACACTCATTCACTCATTTACTCATTCTCTCATTCACTTATTACACTAATTCACTGATTATTTGAGACATAAATACCACTATTGTTTTGCAAATTAAACCATTTCTTTTCAGAACACCAAAAAAGACAATAACTTTTGGCTAAACACATGGAAAAAATACCTGAGTTTTTTCTAAAAGTAGTTGAAGATGCGCCCTCCGCTACTTACATGTCTTTTGTGAATTGAAATACCTTTTTTAAACAACAAAAAATAATAAAAATTTTTTTTGTATTTGTAAAAATTTTTATAAATTTGTATTTTGAAATTTAAATAAAAATGAGATGACAGAAGATAAAAATCAATTTATGCGTTTATCGATAGACCTTGCTAACAGTAGCATTACATCGGGTGGGGGACCCTTTGGTGCCGTTGTTGTCTGTAACGGCGAAGTTGTTGGCAAAGGTGCTAATAGCGTAACAAATTTAAATGATCCCACCGCGCATGCGGAGGTACTCGCTATTAGAGATGCCGCAAAAAATTTAGGTCGTTTTGACTTAAATGACTGTGTATTATATACTTCGTGCGAGCCTTGTCCCATGTGCCTTGGTGCAACATATTGGGCTAAAATCAAAAAACTATACTACGGCTGTAGCCGCAAAGATGCCGCAAAAGCCGGTTTTGACGACGATTTTATTTATCAAGAACTTAATATTTCTCCCGAAAAAAGAAGCATCGAAATGAATAGACTCCTCGAAAATGACGCTTTTGAAACATTCGAAAAATGGATAAATATGCCCGATAAAAAAGAGTATTAACCTGCATCGAATAATTTTTTTTAAAATTTTTTGTAACATTTACAAAAGGTTTTTCGTCATATACAAAATAAAGAAAATAAAGCATCTCAATGAAGTATGACCGAGCAGGAATACAATAAATGTGTTGAAAAACATGCCAATAACCTTTATCGATTTGTTCTAAAAAATATAAAGGACGAGGATAAGGCATCAGATATAGTGCAGGATGCTTATGAAAAAATGTGGGTGCAACGTATTGGCATAGATGCCGAGAAATCAAAAAGTTATCTTTTTACCACAGCCTATCATATTTTGATTGATTATGTTAGAAAAGATAAAAGAATGGTTCCATTAGAAGAAACGACAAAAATTGAGCCATATTATGAAACAGGTTATTCCGATTTAAGTGAGATTCTTAATAAAGCATTAGACCGCTTGCCCGAAAAACAAAAGATGGTTCTCTTGATGAGAGATTATGAAGGTTATTCTTATGAAGAAATTGGCGAAATTACTACTCTATCAGAGAGTCAAGTCAAAGTCTATATTTATAGGGCGCGACTTTTTTTGAAAAATTATTTATGTAAACAGGAGTTAGTTATATGAACGACGCAGAATTTGATATGTTAAATGAAATTGTTATTGTGCCTGAAAACATAGTCTATCCTAAAAAGTTTATGTTGTTCAAGTCTACAGACCCTGACATCGAAATGTCAGAACCTGACTATTTGCTTATTAAACAGATGGAAGACGGTCTTAACGAAGAAGAACAAAGCCGACTCAACGAATTATTATCATCATATCCATCTTTGAAAAGCGATTTAGAAATTTTTAAACTCACAAAACTTAATCCACAAGAAGTAGTTTATAATAAAAAGTCGCAACTTGTAAAGAAAAATATTATCCCAAGAGTATTGACTTTGATAGGAAGAGTGGCAGCTGCAGCCGCAGTAATCATTTTTATTATTTATTTTTCTACTATTTTTTCTTTTAAAAATGAAAATATTAATTCAGATTTGATAGCCAAAAAAGTTGATACTGAAAATATTGTTGATATTGAAATTTTTGATTCTGAAATTTTTGATTCTGAAATTTTTGTCGATTCAACCAAAACTAATATTACAAAACAAACTGAAACAATAATTCAACCATCATCATCCATTCAAAAAAGCATTATTGCACTTGAAATCAACGAAATACCTGATACAATTTCAAATTATTTTCCCTCTACTATTGAACCAATTAATGATATAGCTTTCATTTCAAAACCTGAGTTTCAAGTATTGTTTACAGTAGAAAAAATAAATGTATATGAAAAAGGGCTCAATTTAATGATACCTCATTATATAGAAAATCATCATTTGTTAGCGGCTTACGAAACCGTACCTCAAATTGAAAACATTGATTATGAGCGAAATACAATAATAATAGCAGGCATTTGGCTCATCAACCGAATCACATCTCGAAATATTGTTTTTGAAAGGATTTAATAACTTCAGATTACCAGACCTCTGGGGAAATCAAAATGTCCCCTTTTTATGGTTTTTTGCATTTCGTTAGGGATGCGACCAAATTACCATTAACATGAAAAGGTATGCATCCCTAACAGAATGCGTCATACACTACCACATCAAACCCCCAACCTCCATACACCCCACGCAGTAGCACTCGGCACGAGTGCAACATAGATAACCCGGTAGGGGCGTACCCTTGCGGTCGCCTTAAAAACGCAATTCGGGGGATCTCCAACATTTTTAGTTTGCGGTATCATTTTCGTAATACTTTGCAATTTAAGTTTATAGCAAATGCCAAGTCTGGAGTTCTGAATTTTCGTAGGTTGCTCCTATTAATCACTAATCACTAATTTTTGTTTTCATTTGTGGTTAGATTCTTATTTTACCACAAAGTCGCAAAGTTGAGAACGCAAGGGTCGCAAAGTAGGTCATTTCCATAAAAAAAGCCGCCCCGAGAGGCAGCTTTTATTCAAAAATAGTTTTTCCTCTGTGTGTCTCTGTGTGTCTCTGTGTGTCTCTGTGTTTCTCTGTGTTTCTCTGTGTAATTATTTTTTTTGTTACACAGAGTTACACAGAGAAGACACAGAGGGTCGCAGAGGTTATCACTAACCACTAACCACTAATCACTAACCACTATTTTTTTACTATTTTAACCATTTCACTACCTACCTTCACAAAATATACTCCATTTTCCAAGTGAGTAATATCAATATCAATGGTTGCACGGTTCACGGTAAAGGGTTCACGATGAACGAGGCGACCTATTGCATCAAATATCTCAATACTGATATCTGAAATCTCACTACTCACTACTGACATCTCACTACTCACTACTGAAAACTCCCCACTCGTTGGATTTGGATAAACAGTTAATTGCGACACATTTATCGCATTAATATCTACCACTGTTGTGCCTAATCCTATCATATATGGGCTTAGTGGGTTGCCAAAGATTGCATCAGAGGCGAAGTTTATTGTGCTGTTGTTGGCGGTATGTTCGGTTTCGGTGGCGTGGTCAAAAACTTTTAGTTTTATAGGTTCGTTGCCGTTACCGTAAATCATTAGGAAGGCTACATATCGGTTCAGACTTTCTACATATTGCAAAAATGCTGTGCCGCGACATTCGTCTCCACTAAATGCGCCAATTTCAATCATATCGCTTGCCAATTCTACGTCATCGTGGACTACTCTTGCGGTCATGGTCATTGTTGAGGAGTAGTTGGCGATGTTTACTTCCCATTTTGAGTCGATGGTTGTATTGTTTGGCGGTGTCATTGGTGGCATTCCTTGCGGTATTGTTGATGGATAAATCAATGTTTGCGAGGTTCCGTTATTTGAAAAATACATATAACCTTTGCCTGACTGCATAAATGTTAAAGTTCCCATCCAACCGCTTGAGCCCATATAGGTTGCAAAACCAGACTGTCCTTTTATTTGGTCGTCCAATTGAGGGTTGATGCCTGCTAATGCACTTTGTAACGGTAGCGTAAATGCAGGAATGTAACCAATCCAATTCCAGCCTTGATTAATGGCAATAGGCGTTGTTGCTGGGTCGGCATAATGACCCGTCAATACTAATGTATGGTCGCTATTGGTTTTGACGGAATACATACTTTTTTCCGATATTTCGGTAAGATTTCCAATCCAGTTCGGTTGTTGTAAATATGCGTCACGTCCTTTAATCATTTCGCCAGAAGTGATAAGAGACTCTTTCATTTGGCTTAAAATAGTTGGACTCTCGCTTAAAATGTTTGTAGAAATCCAATTCCAACCGTTGGTTAAGTTAATTATTTGTTCTGCGATGTCCAACGCATTGAAAATAACAGGATTAGAACCACTTCCGACAACACTTCCTGCTGCAAATCTTATTTCAGCAACAGAAGTTTCAATTTGCGGATAGATGCGTCCTGTTGATGCGTCCCACAGTTTGAAACTCAAAAGTTGATTGTTATGTTGCGCATTTCCATAAATATCTGCAAATACAAAATAAGCATTGCGGTTATCCACATATACCGATGATGCAACTCCTACGCATAAATCACCTATAAAAGCGCCCAAAATATCGTCAGGGTCTTCTTGGAATATATCGTCAATTTTAATTTGACCAATGATATTCATAGAATGTTCAAAATCGTTTGGATTAACGTCCCAATCGGGTCGTTCGCCTGTAACTTTCAGTTGTACGGGCAAAATTTCCAAAACGCCGTTTCCGCTTGTGAGACCGATTGCAGTTTCATAATTACCAATATTTATACCCTGAAATACCGTAAAATTAAGTTCACGGCTTTGCAAAGGTTGCAAATTACCAATTCCTGCGGATACAGTTAACCATGAAGGCAGATTTTCAACTGAATAACTAACCGATGTACCTCCGGTGTTTACAATTCGTGCGGTGAAAGTTAAGAAATCGTTTTGCTCTTTTGTAAGATAAATTGGGTCGCTGTCCCATTGCAGTGCGTTACGTCTAACATAAGCAGTCCATTGTTCGGTATTACTTTTGTTGTTGCGCATATCACGAACATTTTCTACAGAGATGTTTAGGATATTACCTTCAACAAGGGCAAAATAATCGGGCGAAACAGTTAAAACAATCTTATTGTTTGATGCAACAAAATCAAAATCTACGTATTCAACGGGTCGCACGTCTTTAACGGACATTGCGGTAGTCGAAAACGATGCGGTGCCGGATGCAATATTGTCATCGGTCATATTTTCGTTAGTTTGCGTAACTTCAATTGTACCGTTGGTTAATCTGACATATTTTTCAAAAGGATAATATGCTTGCAGACCTGCCTCGTTGCCGTGTAACTTACTGTTTTTGTTGAGTTTAATGTTATCGCTTGAAAGCGCACTGTTCCACAAACGAATTTCATCAAAATAACCGTTAAAATATTGATTAAAACTATTATTTCCTTCTTTTTTAGCGCCAAAATAGAAGAAACCACTTGCAAACGAACCGAGAAGCGTTTCCGAGAACGTTGCTCTGTTTTCACCATTAATATAGACATTAACGCTACCGTTGCGCCTTACAGACATTGCAAAGTGAGTCCATTGAGTATTAAAAACATTTGTTGTTGTCAAAACTTGGTTTAACGTACCATCAGGTTTATATAGCACCAATCCACCATTTGAGGTGGTTGCAATATAACCATTATCAGTAAATAATAACACTCTATCATTTTGAATGTTACTGTTTGTACTTCTAAACCAAAATTCGAGCGTAAAATCTCTAAATGCATCCAAAGGATATGTTGAAGTGGGAATTGAAATATATGCGTAGCCATTTGTCGCTTTTGCATACCCAGACGGATAAACATACCATTCTGCTTGATGCGTTAAATGGCGTGCACGTGCTTTATCTTCAACAATATTTCCTTCGGCTTCGTCCATCATCCAATAACCAATTAGACCATGTTCTCTGCCCGATTTTGTAAGACTTTTATCTGCCGAAACATCTGCCAACAAACGTTTTATACCATAAAAATGAAGTTGTGAAACAGCGCAATTAATGCCATTTTCCAAAATATCATTGTTACCAATATAAAGTTTACCTTGTGTTTCAGGATATGCAGTCAAACTTTGAGCAGTAAACAAAGTGAGCGATGTAGTACCTTCAAAATGATAAACCGCAACGCTGTTATTATCTCTATCATAACACATTGTTATATATTTCCAAGTATCGTCAGACGAAACAGATTGAGCCGAAGTATATGTTTCATTACCATTTTTCAAAATTACATGACCTGATGCACTGAAACTTAACGAAATATAGTTTCCATTTGCGCCAAAAGCAAAGAGAGTACCTTCAGAATTTCCATTTCGTTTATACCATGTTTCAATTGAAAATGAACCGTTTACAAAAACAGGAAGTTCTGTTTTAGCATGATGTTCGTCTGCGCTAAATTCAAGTCCCACGTTTGGTTCGGCTAATTCTTGAGCATTTAATATACCCGAAATAGTGAAATTATCCTTAATCAACAACCCCGATTGAATATCTTCGTTAAAAGTGATAGAAATTTCGTCCCCTGCGGTTAATATTCCATTTGCGGGAGAAGGTGCGCCAAGCGGTCTCGGCGGATTCATATCCCTATATCCTAAAACCGCATCTGTCGAATATGTCGACAAAATATCAATAATTTGACCTTGCGAATTAACGTTAACCGATGCCGAAGTTGCGCGAATTTCATAAGCACCATCGAAAGGAGGCGTTTTCCAAGGATAAATAAGAATGGGTCGGTCGCCGATATCTTCTTTGTCGCCTTGTGCTTGCGGATATAAATGAGACGGATAGTATGTCATTAACGTACTCCAATTGGGGGATGTAACAGCCCTTTGTTCCAATCTTATCCAGCCAAAATTTGGAAAATTAACGTCAAAATCTGCAATAGATACATATAACGTATCGCTTGTTGGGCTATCGGCGTTCAAAATCCAATTTTGGTTAGGTTGCATAATCGCAACATTGCTACACGCAGCAATAAATTCTACTGAAATATATGCTGTGTCGGCTATATCGGGCCAAATACCGTCAGTGGGGTCAAATTGACACTGCGATGCAAGTATAAGTCCAATATTTTCATATACATCGGCAGTTCCTTTGCTTACCGTAAGTGTCTTATAAAGAGTTTCATACGCTTTAACCATAAAATGACGACCGTTACCAATAAATCCACCGTCAATTTTTAGGATAGCACCGTCCGGATTTGTTTCTTCGTCCACAAGAAGTTGAAACCAAACATCTTCACCTGTATCACTTTCATTTTCAAGTGCAAGGACAAAAGTAGCGTCTCTGTTAGCGGGAACGTTAAGAACGTGCGGTGCGCTTGCCACTCTAAGCCTCGGCACTTCAATCTGCATGGTTGCTTCCATCAAAATATGCTGACCCGGTTCATAATATTGTGAAACCAATTCTGCTTCATACGGGCAAGATGTACGTCCGCCGCGTGTTTGAAACGCTAACGTACCCGATGCCGTCATACCATAATCAACAGAAATTTGGTCGTCATCACCCTCTTCTTGCAAAATAAAACCAGATGTAACAACCGTTTCGTAAGATTGCTCTTCGGTAATCTCCTCTTCGTGAACATATTCAAAAGAAACATCAAGTTCAATTCCAATGCCCATCACGTCTGCACCAGTAACCAATCCAACAGTGGGATTTAACATCCAATTGAAAGTTGATGAAACAGTTTTTGATGTTAATGCAGTTTTAGAATATTCAACGGTAACACCGCTGCCAAAACTGTAATTACCAAGTCTTTCCATCTCAACCTTTTCTTTTTCGTTTTGAATAAGAACGGCAGTCCAATTATTAATCTGATTGTTGAAATACATCACCGTATCATTTCTAAAATCAGCCATATCATAATCGTCGGGGAAGAAAATTTTGTAACTCGGACCATCATGGAACATATCAGGGGTAGAAGCCTCATCTCCAAATATTTGGTCAGTATTTAATTTACCAAAATTATTATGCGAATGGGGTAAATTAGAAACATACACAGGTTCGTCAATTTCAGCGGTGTTGACGGGCGTTCCCACAGGCAAAAGAACAATTTCAAGTGCTTCGTACCATTTCGGAATCATAATACCCTGAATATCGTGCTGTGTAAATGCAAAACGAGTATCAAAAGTTTGTCCATAAGCCAACGATACCGCAGGCGCAATGGAATAATCGCCTTGATCATAGAAAGAATCACCATCTTCCTCAAACTCATTTTCATAATCTTTGACAATAGTAATTGACCTCGTTAATCCGTAAAGAATATTAGTGGAATTACCAATGAAAACGTCTCCATAATGCCCGACATATAAAGGATGGTCGGAAGTTTCAAAACGTTCTGTAAAAGTTGTTGAAGTAAAATATTCGGAGGATGATGTCCACCGCTCTTCAGTGTTCAAACCTGCGCTAATATCAAGTTTAACTTCACTTTCAAGAATAGTACCTGCACCAAGTCCTATAAAAGATTTGATTTTAGGACCTAATGATGTTGTAAGGTTCGTTGCTTGGCTCATCCCGTTCACAATATTGTTACTTTTTTTGGATGAAACCGTAGTACCCGTTTCGATGTAAGATTTACTGAATGTTCCGGGCGGGTCGCGCAAAATAATTTCGACTTGGTCGGGACCCGCAGTCATAAAGTCTGTACCTGTGCTTTTCGAGCCGAGGTGCCACACTTCGATGGGGTCTTGTCCCATATTCCAATAATAACTTCTTGCGCCAACTGAAAGGGTTGCAAAAAAGTCATTGGTACCTGTTGCTAAATTAGGCGCACCAGCGATAAAAGAGTAAACCGCATCGCCGTTATAGTCCATTTCAAAAGTTTCGGGCGTTGGATTAATACGCACATTGTTAGCCATATTTATTATTCCCTCTTTTACGGGATAGCGTTCAATAACAGGTTCGTATGGGTCTGCGGCATAATTTACATATTCCTCAAAACCGTTGAACAAAAAAGTGTAATTTTTACCTTGAGTGAAAAGAGGTTTATCGAAAAAATATCCGTCTGTTTGGTTCCATAAAGATAAAGTTTCGTTTTCACCGGTCAATTCATCTCTCAAAAGGAAAGAAATATCACCAAAATAATCAACCGGTTCGTCGTTCACTGCTTGCGTTACGCTGAAGGTAGGTGTTGCCTGCCAAAAATGTTTCCAATCAGCATGATGATATATCGTATCAGAAAGTTGAAAATATTCCCAATAATCCAAAGAACCGGGCTGTCCTGTAACTTCTAAGGAGTCAGTCCACGTTCTGATGCTCATTTTTAAGAACGAATCGTCAGGAACGGGCGCATTGCTAAGGTTAAGATTTTCGTATCTGTCGTAAATTGTTAAAGAAGTTCCACCTGCGGCAGGAACCAAAATATTACTAATATTATACGGTTCGGGATATACCCACGCCACAAATTCACCCGTTACGGGACTAACACGAATTGTAACATTATCAGGATTATAGGTAACAATAGTTTGGTCTTCGGACAATCCGCCGGGCTTTTTCCACTGTCCCTGATTGTGATAAACGGTTTCTGTAACAGGAACGGTAGAAAAACTGTATGTCATCGGATATATGCTTTCCAAAATAATATCCTGAACACCAATATTGTTTTTCGATTCACCGAATGCAAGCGGCTTGTCGTCTTCCGTCATTCCACCCACAACACGACCTATCAGTTTGACACGAGTATTATTCCAAAACTGAATATTAGGAACATTCGCATTATAATTAAGGTTTTCACCTGCCGAGTTTGTCAACAAACCATCATCAACAAAAGTATGACCCTGTTTCACAATACGTACCTTATGAACTCCAATAGGCACGCTAATTTCAAAAGAACCGTCAATTTCAGATGTATATAAAGTGCCATTCGGACGGGTAACGGGCTGATCATCAATCTCAAAAGAACATCCCTGAACAGGATAATTACCACCCTCATAACGCACCGTACCCGACACTTTAAAGGATGAAATATCAGTAAAATCAGTGCCATTATGCACCATGGAAGTTGGACTTATATATCTTAAATGCTCATTAGGGTTGAAAACATGCACTCCAAGGTCGGGTACAATTGAATAACTTGTTCCTTCACCCGAATAGGGAATACCGCTAATTTGATAGTTGCCGTTGCCGTCTGTAATTCCTTTTAACGCAAGTTGATATATCTCTGACGGTACGTTACTATGGAATGCCAAAGTGTTTGTAGTAGCGTGATTTCCATTGTAAACCGTTCCAATTCGGGACATATCAAAAGCATTTCCGGGCAGATTTTCATCAAAAGTCCAATATGCCCGCAATCCGTTTTCATTACCAACAAGACGGCGACTGTAATCATTTGTAATTTCCGTTTCTGCCAAAGGACGATTCCAAAAACGAACTTCATCAATATATCCGCTTAATTCATGCCCAAAACTGATTTTACAATCATCTGCTATAAAAGCAGTTGCAGTTGTGAAATTATATGTAACAGACTCAATATAAATATTTTCGGGATCATTGTCGCAAACAGTATAAATTTTAATATCATTGTTATTTCTTGTTATCACAATGTGGGAGAACTTGTTAGGAGTAATAATTTCAGACCTTTGCGCCGTGTTAAAACCTGCATATACCCTATAACCACCCGTAACTGCTATCAAAGAGATTGGATAACTACCTATATAACCAATAATTTTTGTACCCGTAATATTGACATCAGGGTTTACCCAAAATTGCAATGTCCATTGTTTTGAAGTCCATATATCATTGAAATAGTTAGGATCAGCGTGTTTCCACTCAAATCTTTGTCCACCACCAATTGACCTAAGCGAGTAATATTGACTTTCACCTTGTTGCATATCATTACGGCGAACGAGCAGATTAACATCGGGAACGGAAGTTCCTGTTCCGTAGGTAACACGTCCTAAGACAGTTCCGAATGCCTGCGTAAAGCCGATGTCGGTTTTTAGTTCAAGTTCTGTTTCTTCGCTATTGCAATTCTGATATAAAACAACCCTGTATTCGTAATAAACGCCTGTAAGTGCATTGACGTCGTTCCAATATACTGTTGCGGCGTTGCTTGTAATTGTTTCAAGTTCAATAAATTGGTCGTTACTGTTCGCAACTCGCCTGAATACGCGATATACTTCGGGACTTCCACCCGGCATACGGTCAACTTTCCATTGCAGCCTGACATAATTAGCAAATTCACCTTTTGAAGATTTAAAGGGTTCGTTTTGCGCAAACCTTGTATTTCCTGATATGCGCGCCTCTTCGGAAACTCTGTTAAGCGTAACTCCAGACACGTAAACTATCAAACGGTAAACAAATGCGTCACAGGGCAACGATGGATAGTTGTCCACGTGTATGTACGGCACATTTCTTCCGTCAAAACCTTGGTTAGATACCCATGGCTGAAAAGCGCCACCGTTTTCGCTACGTTCGATATTATAGTAATATGACGTAGTTGCGGGGAATCTGTTGTCGGCGGTAAAAGAAACCTCAATATCGTTTTCCATCCCTGTCGCGAAAAACTCCTGAATAAGCGTTTCATTAGTGCTTACTGTTGTTGATGTGCGGCGATATTCGCTAATACTCATCGGATCATTAGGCGCACCTGCCGTTCCTTCAACAAAACCGACAATAAATTGAAAAGTTTTGTGGTAATCATCTAACCCCAAAGTATATGCAAAATTAGCCGCAACCGAGGAACCTGTTGTAACATTTCCCACAATAACAGGAGCTTCCCACGCACCTGCATTAGGGGCGGTTTCGCGCTTGTAAACAAAAAATCTGCCTGTCAATCCCTGCGCATTGTTGTAAGTCCAATTAAGGTTTACATCCCTAGTAAACTGGTCAAAAGTAGATGTAAGGTTTTGCGGATAAGGGATATTGACGAGACTTGCGCTTACAGTTCCATTAACGCGAGGATAAAGTATCCAATTATTTCCGCTCTGCGAGGCACTGTAATTATTTGAAGAGCCAGAACTGTGATTATAATCGGGAGAAAAGGTATAAGTTACTCGCTGATAATTATTAGGTGCTGGACTTGGTGTTACGCTCAGATTTTCGTTGGCATTAACATAATGCGATGTCCCTGAGGAATAATTAGCCCATGAAATGTTTCCTACGCCTGTACCTCTGGTAACAAGCACTACATACCCTGATTTAGATAATAGCGGACGAGATGAATAATAATCATGCCCCCACATTTCGTTGCCGCGAGAGCCAGAACTTATTGTACCTGCAGTGTTATTGCTTCGTTCTAATAAAGAATAAACATTGTTATTACCCCACCATGAGGTTATCATTGATACGTTAGTGGCGTTCACTGTTCCATTTCGCAATGCTACCATACCACCGGCCCCAGAAACAGTGTTTGTACGATTGTTGAAAACTGAATAGAGGTTAATGGTACTTCCCGACCCTAAGTAGCCAACAAGTGCGCCTCTGCCTTGTGAGGAATTTGGGTTGGTCAAAGGAAACCCTGAAGAATGAGCCACTGTACGTATGATGGTGATAGTTTTATTGTAGCTTGCACTTCCGATAAGCCCTCCCATATCTCTAAAATCTCCACCACCACTAAGAATAAAATTTACGTCTATCAAACAGTCGGAAATGGTTGCAGAACCACCATTGCTACTACTTCTGAATCCACTTGTCAAACCTCCATAAAATCCTCCAGTTGACGATTTGTTTAATTCTACGGCATAAACTATAGCAGAACAAAAACTAATAGTATGTGTTCCTGTACTCCACACATGCCCTACCAATCCTCCCCAATGATCACCATATATATAAGAATAAGCATTCAACCTGACATGCACGTTGTTAAGAGTACAACTTCCTCTCATTTCACCCGCCAATCCGCCTACATAGTTCCTTCCGTCAATAAAACTTCCGTTAATGGTTAAGTTACTGATATTTGCATTTTCAATCATTCCGAAAAAACCAACATAATCTCTTGAATTATTGCCATATCCAATGCTTCCAAAAGAAATAGTATATCCGCCACCATCAAAATACCCGCTGAAGGGACGACCATTATATCCGATTCGGTCAGCGCCGCTCCAACTAATGTTATTGGTCACTCTCCAGTATCTGGTAGCACCAATATACGTTGTATTTCCCGCATCTACATACCCTTTAAAGGTAGTCAAATCATCGCTGTTGTTAATAGTGTAGGGGCTTGATAGAGTACCTGAGCCGGTGATTACGGCATAAACTTCAGAATTGAAGTAGATATTCCCTACCATTAACAGTGCCAAAATCAACCACGTCCGCAAAAAGCGGGAAAGGTCGATTTTTTTTGCCAAAGTGTCCTTATTATATATCGTCTCTTTGGCATTACTCCTATCGGCGCTATAGCCGATTTTCGTTTTAGAAAAAATTGTTTTCTCCATTTTTTTATTAAAAATTTAAAAATTATAAAAATTATTGTTTAATGGGCAAACATGTAGGTTTGCGCCTGCAATTTTGCGTACACGTGGGTTTGCGTGTACATTTGTATTGTCCCCAATACTGGTGTATCCGATATTATTGAATTTTTTATCGGCGGTTATTTTGCAAACACGTAGGTTTGCGTGTACTTTTGGGCGAACAAGTTGTTTTGCCCGTTCAATAGTGCGCACATGTTGGTGCGTCTGTTCAATTTTTGGGCAAACAGGTTGGTTTGCCCGTTCAATTTTTGGGCGCAGACGTAGGTGCGCCCCTACAATTTTATTCATCATATTCATAAAATGTTGTTATTACTAAAAATTTACTGTTCTTATATCTACAAATCAAATAGTTAGGTGCAAAATATTATCACTTTGCGGGTGCAAAAATACAACAAAAAAAAATAGGTTACTCTGCCAAATCGTACCTTTTTTCCTGCCAAATCGTAAACTTTTTTATTTTGTAACATTTTTGGGGATAGGGGTATTATGCTGATTATGTGTAGTTTAAACGCAAATATGGAAGAATTTTTGGGAAGGAAGGCAAAAAAAAATTTTTGGGATTTTTTTTTGGGGTAAAAAAAATTTTTTTTTTTAGATCCCCCGAGTTGCGCTTTTAGGGCGACCGCAAGGGTACGCCCCTACACAGGGTTATCTGCGTTGCACTCTACCGAGTGCTGCTGCGTGGGATGGAGGGAGATTGTGAGGTTTGATTAGTTAGAGAAGAATAAATTTTATCTATTTTTTTTTGTAGATGCCCCGAGTTGCGCTTTTAGGGCGACCGCAAGGGTACGCCCCTACACAGGGTTATCTACGTGGCACTCTACCGAGTGCTGTTGCGTGGGATGGAGGGAGATTGTGAGGTTTGGCAGTGAACAATTAGGTATCGTCGTGTGTGCGACCCTTGCGGTCGCACAATTACCATCCTGTATAGAATTGTAGGGGCGAGGCTTGCCCTCGCCTGTTTTATTCTACACAATCCTCTTCGTTATATTTTATTTTAGGCAACCGCAAGGGTTGCCCCTACAATGTCTATCTCCGTATTATTCGTGCAACCGCAAGGGTTGCCCATACAGATGTCGTAAAACGAAACGACATATTTCCTTTATGAATAATGCAGGCTAAAATCAAAAAAATTATTTTTTTGATTTTAGATATTATAAAAATATTTATCTTTTTGGTTCAAATTAAATAGTTTTTTATGCAATTGAATTATGTTTTTAAGCAGTACGATGATTATTATGTAGGTCATCTCGTTGAGTTTCCAGATTACGAAACACAAGGAAAAACAATTGAAGAACTTGAAACGATGCTGAAATCATTATATGCTGATTTAATGGTATTTGATGATCTGCAGTTGTCTATTCCATATCGGAGCGGAGCATTAGAATTGGCGTAAATATGAAAAGAAACCAATTAATAAAAACTATAACAACCTTCGGTGCTGTTTTCGTACGACACGGTGGAAAGCACGATTGGTATAAAAATATTGAAACAGGCGTGCAACAACCTGTTCCGCGTCATAATGATATAAATGAAATGCTTGCTAAAAGCATCATAAAAAAACTTTCTAATCCTCTCTAATTGAGTTAAGTTGGGCAATGAAATATTAAGCTACGAATTTGCGCCCCTTGCGTTCTCAACTTTGCGACTTTGCGTTAAAAAATATAACCACAAAGAGACACAAAGGTTTCACAAAGGCACACAAAGTTTCTCAATAACCTCTACTAAGGTTGTTTTGTAGAAAAAATTAGGTGAAGATTAGGTTTTGGAATTAAAAAAAAATAGTTTTTTGGGAAAACTGATAACTGAAAACTGAAAACTGAAAACTGATTACTGATTACTGATAACTGATAACTGAAAACTGATAACTGATAACTGAAAACTGATAACTGAAAACTGACAACTGATAACCGATAACTGATAACTGATAACTGATAACCGATAACTGATAACTGAAAACTGAAAACTGATAACTGAAAACTGAAAACTGAAAACAAGCAAGAATAAATTTTTTTGGTAAATTAAAAAAATATATCTATTTTTGCCGAATAAAAATTAAATAAAACCTTCTGAAAATTAGATTTTTTATGAAACAACCAACCTCGTTCACTCACTTGCATGTTCATTCGCAGTACTCTATTTTAGATGGACAAGCAAGTATTCAACATTTAGTCAAAAAAGCGGTCAAAGATGGCATGAGAGCAATTGCACTAACCGACCACGGAAATATGCTCGGAATTAAAGAATTTTTTGATGTCTGTAAAAAAAATAAAATAAAACCAATAATAGGCTGCGAAACTTATGTTGCACAGCGTACAATTCACAACAAAACAGATAAAATTGATGGCTCAGGAAGGCACCTAATTCTATTAGCTAAAAATTTAATTGGATATCATAATTTGATGCGGTTAATTTCCATTGCAAATATCGATGGTTTCTACTATCGCCCGCGAATTGACAAACAATTATTGGAAAAACATCATGAAGGATTAATAGCATTAAGTGGCTGCATCGGTGGAGAAATACCACGAAAAATCAGAAATAACGACTTAGAAGGAGCCGAAGAATCTGTTATTTGGTATAAAAATCTTTTTGGGGACGATTTTTATTTGGAATTACAGCGGCATATCGCTGAAGACCCCATTATGTACGAAAAAGTTTTTAAAACACAACAAAAAGTAAATGAGAAACTTATAGAATTTTCTAAAAAGTATGATGTAAAAATTATTGCCTCAAATGATGTTCATTTTACTGATAAAGAGATGGCTGAGCCGCACGAAATATTGCTTTGTCTTAGTACAGGAAAGGATATGAATGATGAAAGCAGGCTCAGATACACACGTCAGGAATGGTTTAAAACAACCGAAGAGATGTCTGAACTTTTTGCTGACCTACCCGAAGCCATCGAAAATACTAACGAAATAACCGATAAAATAGAAGATTTCAATATAAATTCCGACCCTATAATGCCCGAATTTCCTATTGATTTGGAATTCGGTACATTAGAAGATTATAAATCTAAATTTTCAGAAGAAGACTTAAAAAAAGAATTTGGTAAACGGTACGAAACACTTGGCGGTATTTACGATACAATATTACAAATAAAATTTGAATCCGATTACCTCGAACATATTACAATAAAAGGGGCAAAAAAAATATATGGAGACCCAATTCCTGTTGAAGTAAAAGAACGTATTGATTTTGAATTAGAAACAATAAAATTTATGGGTTTTCCGAGTTATTTTTTAATTGTACAAGATTTCATCAATGAAGCGCGAAAAATGGGAGTTTTAGTTGGACCTGGACGAGGTTCTGCAGCAGGTTCAGTGGTCGCTTTTTGTACGGGAATTACTCTCATTGATTCAATAAAATATAATCTCCTTTTTGAACGGTTTCTTAATCCTGACCGTATTTCAATGCCTGACGTTGATATTGATTTCGACGATGACGGTCGAGAGTTAGTTTTAGAATACGTTGCTAAAAAATATGGACACGAAAAAGTAGCCCATATTTGCACCTTCGGAACAATGGCGGCAAAATCATCTATTAAAGATGTAGGTCGGGTGTTGAGACTCCCTTTATCCGAAGCAGATAGAGTATCTAAAAGAATACCCGGCAAACCCGGTATTAAATTAGATTACGCATACCAAGAAGTAATTAAATTAGAGGAAGATACAGGAAATATAGACGCAGCAATTGCGGCAATTGAAAAGAAAAGAGTAGAAGCAGAAAATAATTTAAACTCAAAATCAAAAGATATCGCCGACGAAGCAAAAAAATCCCTCGAAAAACTTTTTATCCAGACAATTTTTGCAGAAGAAATTAAAAATGCACGAAATATTAAAGACGAAATTTTATTAAAAACACTCGAATTTGCCTGTATTTTAGAAGGCTCAATCCGACATACCGGAGTACATCCATGCGGAGTTCTTATTGGACGAGAACCGTTAGAAAAAAATATTCCTTTGATGATACCAAAAGAAAAAGAGAATGTTGGATTAAAAATGGTAACACAATATGAAGGTAATTTAGTGGAATCCATTGGATTACTGAAAATGGACTTCTTAGGATTAAGAACGCTTTCGGAAATTAAAGAAACATTAATAGCAATTAAAATTTCAAAAGGAATTGATGTAAAAATAGACCAAATTCCTTTTGATGACAAAAAAACTTTCGATTTATTTTGCAAAGGCGATACAACGGCAATTTTCCAATTTGAATCGCAGGGTATGAGAAAATATTTAAGAATGTTAAAACCTAACCGTTTGGAAGATTTAGTTGCCATGAATGCTTTATATCGTCCCGGTCCGATGGATTATATTCCTGATTATATTGACCGCAAACATGGTCGAAAATCTGTCGAGTATGACCATCCTCTTATGGAACCATTTTTGAAAGATACGTACGGAGTAACGGTTTTTCAGGAACAAGTGATGCTTCTTTCACGCGCCTTAGGACATTTTTCGAGAGGTGAATCCGACACTTTAAGAAAAGCAATGGGCAAAAAAAGAATTGACGAAATGCTCAAAATTAAAGATAAATTTATCGAAGGTTGCAAAAATAACGAAAAATTTATCGAAGGTTGCAAAATGGTAAAGAAAGAGCCCGATGCTATTATTGAAAAAATTTGGAACGATTGGGAATCTTTTGCCGAATATGCTTTTAACAAGTCGCACTCAGTGGGTTACAGTATCCTTGCATATCAAACAGGATACTTAAAGGCAAACTATCCCGCAGAATTTATGGCAGGTGTTCTTAGTTGTAATTTTCACAATATTGATAAAATTACAACTTTTATGGAAGAGTGCCGTAGAATGCACTTACCCGTGCTTGGACCCGATATTAATGAAAGTGTTTCAAAATTTACTGTAAACAAAAAAGGTGCTTTGCGTTTTGGAATGGCTGCAATTAAAGGAGTAGGCGAAGGTGTGGTCGAAGAAATTGTTAACGAAAGAAACAATAACGGACTATTTACGGATATTTATAATTTTGTTGAACGCGTTAATTTACAGACCGTTAATAAAAGAGCATTTGAAGCATTTGCTGCATCAGGAACTTTCGACAATTTGGGGAGTATTCACCGAGCGCAATACTTTGCTACGCAACCTAACGAAGAAACTACTTTTATTGAAAATTTAATTAAATATGGTAGCAAATTTCAGGCTGACAAAGGTGCTGGACAAAATTCTATTTTCGGTGAAATATCTAATTCTATTGAAATTAAAAAACCTATTCCGCCATTTAGCCCCGAATTTTCTACAATCGGAAAATTAGAAAAAGAAAAAGAACTTATCGGGATGTATATGTCCTCACACCCTTTGGACGACTACAAAATAGAACTGAAATATTATTGCAATACACAAATGGTTGAGTTTGAAAATCTGCCAAATATGAAAGGTCGTGAATTTTTTGCAGGAGGACTTGTTTCAAACATACGAACTGGACAAACTCGTGAAAAAAACAAACCTTTTGGTATTTTAACATTGGAAGATTATTCAGGTTCCTTTGAATTTGCCCTCTTTGGTGATGATTATACAAATTTTGCTAAATATTTGCAACTTGGCATCTTCTTATTGATAAAAGGAAGAGTTCAGCAAAGAAGATATGATTCCAGGTGGGAGGCGAAAATTGTAAGTATCAGTCCGTTACGAGACGCAACTAAAAAATCTCTTAAAAGTATGACTTTTGAAATTCCGTTACAAGAAATTTCAGAAGAATTTGTGTTAGAATTTACCGATATTATTAACGAAAACAAAGGAAACGTGAGCATGAACTTTATCATTACAGACAAAGAAAATGAAAATCATCGTTTAAAAATGTTCTCTAAAAACATAACTGCAAATCTATCAACAGATTTGGTAAAATATTTTGATAATCATCCCGAAATAACTTTAACTTTTTCTTAAAAATTGTTAAATTTTCGTATTAATTTTGATAATATATAAAAAAATTTTCTACCTTTGTGAAACTTTTTGAACCAACAGATTTATTTTTGAATTTTTAATTATGGCAATAGAAGCAACAGATTTAAATTTTGAGGAATTAGTACTTAGTTCCGACAAACCTGTACTATTGGATTTTTGGGCTGAATGGTGTGGACCATGCCGCATGATAACCCCGATAGTTAATGAACTTGCCACTGAATATGAAGGTAAAGCATTAGTGGCAAAAATGGATGTGGACAGTAGCCCCAGTACCTCAGTAAAATACGGCATTAGGAGCATACCCACAATACTTTTCTTTAAGAACGGAGAAGTAGTCGATAAACAAGTGGGCGCAGTCCCAAAAACAACTCTCGCGGCTAAATTAGACGCACTTTTGTAAATATTTTCTACATATAATTAATATTTGCAGAGGCATACAATGCTATGCCTCTGATTTTCTGTATGTTATAATTTTAGCCACTAATTTGTTAAAAGTTTTCAGTTTTCAGTTTTCAGTTTTCAGTTATCAGTTATCAGTTTTCAGTTTTCAGTTATTAGTTATCAGAACTCCTGACCTTCGAGGAAATCAAAATGTCACCTTTTTATGAAATATTTATCAACCTCAGTTTTCCACATTCCATTAGGCGATGCATTGAGCTTGTCGAAAATGAATGTGACGCTTGG
>WRMI01000021.1 GCA_009777175.1 Marinilabiliaceae bacterium | reverse complement strand
GCATCAACTGTTTTGTAAAAATTTTCTATCAAATGTACCATTTTAATAAATTTAAATAAATAATTAGTATAAAAATAATGGCTTTTACAGAAAAAAAATAAAAAGGTTTCAAAAAGTTTCAAAAAAAATTATTTTTTTTCCTAAAATTTCAGAAATGACCGAAAAAGCATCTACCTATTCAGACTTCCTTTACTATTGGAATTTAGATTCCTCACTTCGTTCGGAATGACTCTATTAGCATTTCAACGGAAACGTGAAACGGGTTGCGACAAAGTCGCAACCCGTTTCACGCTATTCCAAACCAGAACTGTCAGTCATTCCGAATGGTACGAAGTGAAATGAGGAATCTATTTTGCGAATTAATTTACAACCTTACTACCTTATTTTTCCTAATTCATACCTTATTTTTCCTAATAAACAAACCGCACGTCTCCTCTACATCCCACACTGTAGCACTCTGAAAGAGTGCAACGCAGATAACCCCGAGTTAGCGTAAGCGCAACTCGGGGTATCTGTCCCTATCGGGATTGATTTATTTATTGTTTTACAAATTTAACCCGTTCATTTCCAATTTTTAAGAAATAAACTCCGCCCGACAATTTTGAAATGTCAATTATCATTTCATTATGAAATACTTTATTGTAATTGATTTCAGTCTGAACGACTTTATGTACCAATCTGCCTGTTACATCAAATATCTCTATTTTTTCGATTCCTAATTCGTAATTGATAATTCGTAATTCGTCAACGGCAGGGTTAGGATAGATTTCGATTGAATTTTTTTCACTTTTTGTGTTATAAATTCCTACCTCAGATAATGCAACAATAGTTGTAAATTCTTTCCAACCATCTGCTATTGAATAATCGTACTCGCTTCCCTCAGGTACGTGTAGAATACATGTATTAACAGGAACAGCCAAAAATGTACTGTTATTGTATGCAGCCGGTGGAATTGGGTTTGGAGAATAAATATGTTCCAAATTTCCACAACCACCTAAAGCGAGAGTTCCGAGAGATTGCAGATAACTTGGAAGTGTAATCGAAGTAAGAGCCATCAATCCCCGAAAAGAGTCATTTCCAATAGTTGCTACACTGTTAGGTATATCAACCGAAACAACTTCTTTAAAAAAAGAAAAAGCAATATTTCCAATTGATAAAACCCCATAATCAATAACAATCTTGTTTACGAAATTATTATTAGTTTGACCATAATCGTACCATGGAGGCCTATCATAATAATAAAAACTATAATCATGGCTATAATCGGGCATTTTTCCAATTCCGCTAATTGTAAAAGTTCTATCACCATTATCTTCAGTACAAATCCTCCATTTTAGGCTTCCTGCAGTACCGTTTGCTATTGGCGATGTACATTCTTCAATTTCCGTATACACCACAATGTTACTAAAATCTTTCCAACCTTCAGCTACGGAATATAGATCTACGGTTCCATCAAGAACGTGTAGAACGCAGGTTGTTACAGGAACTCCCTCAAAAGTTCCTAAATATAAATCACTTATGGCATCAGGAGGATTTAAGCTATAACAAAAAATATTTTCTAAACTACTACAAGAACCAAAAGCTCTGATTCCAACAGACATAAGTTGGTTAGATAAAGATAAGAAAATAAGCGAAGTGCAATTTTCAAAAGCATTATCTGCAATGGTGATGATATTTGGCAAATCAGCAAAAAAGAGTGTTTCACAGCCAGAAAAAGCACTATTTCCAATGGTTTCAACACTTTGCATTTCAATGTGAAAAAGAAGATTGCAATCTTGGAAAGCTTCCTCGCCGATTGTTAAAACGTTTGACATCTCAATGGTAGCAAGAGAAGTACAATCCTTAAATGCTTGGTATCCAATTGCTGTAACCTTTGGCAATTTCAAAGAAACAATAGATGTGCAACCTTTAAAAGCACCTTCTTCAATGTATGTTATGGATGGTATGTTTACAGAAACAAGATTGTCGCAACCTTCAAAAGAATAGTTTCCAAAAGAAGTAACGCTTGACAAAACAACTGAAATAAGGTTATTGTAATTGGAAAAGGCAAAGTTTCCGACTCTTGTAACCCCGTATCCAATAATAATATCCGTTATTTCATCCTTATAAGGATACCAAGGCTCATTTCCTGATTCAAAATCTATCATATCACCTATACCATTAATCATAAGAGTACCATCAGAACATATCTCCCAATCAAGAGTTCCAACTGATCCACTTGCAATTGGCGACAAACAATCATTTTTAATATCACCAACAATAAGAAAATCTTTCCACACCTCATGGTTTCTATATTTCGACTCAAAACCTGCGGGAACGTGAAGAAAGCAGTTGGATTTTGTAACACCAACAAATGGCGAATAATATTCGACTACAAATGGGGAAGTTGGCTTATTACAATAAATATTTTGCAAACTGATGCAACTCGCAAAACTACAATAATCCATAAATTCAATGTTGCTCGAAAGAGTAACAGTTTTCAGTGAGTAACAATTCGAAAAAGCACCTTCCCAAATATTGATAACATTAGGCAAATCTGCTGAAATCAACTTGCTACAATTTAAAAAAGCCCTATCGTAAATATGTTTAACGCTTGTCATTGTAACTGAAACAAGTTCATTGCAATTGCGAAAAGCGGCAGTTCCAATAGTTTCCACGTTGGGCATATTAACTGTTGTCAAGCTGCTACAAGCCCTGAAAGTGTCACTCCCAATAGTTGTAACATTAGGAATATCAACAGTAACAAGGGCGGCGCAACAATCAAAGGCATTATACCTAATCGTTGTGGCGTTGGGTAAATCCAAAGAAACGAGGGCGTCACTTAACCAAAAAGCAAAATCTTTAATTGTTATTACGTTTGGCATTTCAACTGAAACAAGTGCTTTGCAATCTGCAAAAGTATACTCTTCAATAGTTGTAACGTTTGGGATTTCAACCGATACAAGACCGCTACTTGCAAAAGCACTATTTCCAATTGTTTCTACATTTGGCATTTCAACCGATTCGAGAGATGTGCAACCTACAAAAGTATCATTTCCAATTGTTGTAACTTCGGGCATTTCAACCGATTCGAGAGATGTACAACCTCTAAAAGTATTATTTCCAATTGCTGTTACTTCGGGCATTTCAAGCGAAACAAGATCTTTGCAACCTCCAAAAGCATAATTTCCAATTGTCAAAACGCTGGTTGGAATCTCGACTGAATTAAGAACCGAGAAACCGACAAATGCGTGCTGTCCAATGGATGTAACGCCATTTTCGATTACTACTGTGGTAATATCGTCTCGATAAGGATACCAAGGCGCACCACCATTAGTATAAGGAGGCATTTGCCCGGTGCCACTAATTGTTAGCGTATCAGCTTTTAAACACCACTCAATTGTTCCCTCGGTTCCCTGCTGGTCACAATCTTGAGCAATAATATTTCCTACGCTAATAACAAGACACAAAAATAAAATCAAATTTATTTTTGCCTTTTTGATGCGAATTCCAGATTTTCTCTTTTCAGCATCAACTGTTTTGTAAAAATTTTCTATCAAATGTACCATTTTAATAAATTTAAATAAATAATTAGTATAAAAATAATGGCTTTTACAGAAAAAAAATAAAAAGGTTTCAAAAAAATAAAAAAAAAATTAAAAATTTTTATGGTATTAACCATCTTTTTGGGTTTAATTTTTGGCTTTCTTTCCAAATTTCAAAGTGGAGGGTTCCTGTTTTTTCGTTTTTTTCTTTATAGAGGGTAGCAATTTTTTGTTTCATGGTTACTTTCTGTCCTTGTTTTACATAAATATCTTTTAAATTAGCGTAAACGGTTAGATAGTCGGCGTGACGTATTATGATAGCGTTGTTGTATCCGGGGATATTGATTACTCGGCTTATTTCGCCTTCAAAAACTGAAAATACATCATCATTTTCGCTACTTTTGATGTCAATTCCATTATTTTTAATTGTAACACCTTTGATAACGGGGTGTTCTTGTTCGCCGAACTCGCTAATAATAACTCCTTTAGTAACGGGCCAAGGAAGTTTGCCCATATTGTCTTTGAAATTTTTTCCGTACTCAGTTTTGACGTTTTGTGCTTGTCGAATTATTGCAAGTATTTGATTTTCCAATGCTTTTGCTCGTTTTTCTTGATCGGATAGTGTTTGTTTAAGCCATCTTTCCTCTTTTTGTAGTTCGGCTACCAAAGTGGTTTTCTGTTTTTGATTTTGATTTAAGGCACTTTTTTCTTTTTCAATTTTGATTAAACTCTCTTCTTTTTCTTTTCTTTGTGATTGAATTTCAATTAATAAGACTTTCAGTTTCTCTTGATTTTCGATTAATTTTATTCCTTGTTGTTTTCGATATTCTGAATATTCTTTTAAAAGTCGGTATCGGTTGTATGACTCGGTGAAATCTTTTGCGCTTAAAAAGATAAGCAGGTCGTTCATTGAATTTCGCCTTAAATATGTATCTTGTAACATTCGAACATATTCTTCTTTAATTTTTTTGATTTTATCTTCTAATGCTTTGATTTCTTGATTATTGATATTTATTTGACGCTCAAATTGATTTATTTCCTGCTGTATTGTTGAAATTAGTTTTTCTCTTATGTTTATTTCATTGTTTATCAGGTTGATTTGCTTAAAAGTATTATCTCTTGTTTTCTCTTTGGAGATAAGTTCTTTTTTTGTTTCATTAATTTGTCTCAATAGGTTTTCTTGTTCTTTTTTTAATTTTTCTACATCTTGAGCAAAATTTGGTATGGTAAAAATAGACAATAAAACAGGAATATATAACAGAGATTTTTTTAGAAAATCAGTGTAAATAGTAACAACTTTTGTGTAAATAAAATCAATAGTCATAACAAAAATCTAAAACCTCAACACACCTTTTTTATAATCGTCGGGCACTTTAAAAGAAATAACGTTTGAGCCATTTACTTCAATTCCCGATGATTTGAGGGTAAGTCCGTACATTTCTCTATCTTTTCGTGCTCTTAATGTAACGGTATTCGGAAATTTTTTACCATTAATATTTTCAAAACTACTATATAATACTTCAAAAACAATATTTTGCAGATTTGTCATTTTGTGTTTTGCAATTTTGTTTGTTTCAGAAATAACTTCCATTTCATGTAAATAGTATTGTGGAAATCTTTTAATCATTGTCTCATAATCGGTTTCGTTAAAGGATTTTAAAAGATATTTATCGGACTTTTCTTCTAACTCATAATTGTTAAAAATAATATTATCGGGATAGGTGATAAGTTGATTTGTCAATAATTTTTCTAAAAGAGTATAATTCAGGTCAATATTAAATTTGTTTTTTAAAAGTTGAAAATTAGCGCTATAGACTTCTCTATTAATTCTGTCAATAACAGTAATTTCGTTATTTTCAATCAGAACTCGGGCAACTTCTAATATCAAAACATTTATTTGAATAATTATTTTTTTATCTTTTTCGATGTACATTGATGCTCTTGCAGAAATAGATTTTCCGTTGTCGTCTAACTCGATGTTCATTCGTTTGACAAACAGTGTTTTATAATCTAATTGGTTATTTAAAATATTTTCTAATAACATTTCTTGTGCAATTTTATCAGGAATAGTTTCTTTGGATAATTTTCTTTTGGTTTTACATGAACTTAATAATAAAACAGCAATAATTATGATTAATATGTATTTTATTTTCATTGTTTTAGTCAATAAATGAAGCGTTATTAATTTTACTGTTAAGTTTTTCTGAGTCTTCGCTATCTCCTTGTTCGGCTGCTTTCATCCAATACTCTAATGCTTTTTCTATATCGCCGTTTTTGTAAAGAATATCACCGTAGTGCTCAAAAAGAACTCCGGATGGTTCTTCACTATTGTTGATGGCTTGTTCCATAACAAAAATCGCCTCAAAATATCTTCCTCTTTTAAACAAAACCCAAGCATAAGTATCTAAATAAGTAGGATTAAATGGTTCAAATTCAATGACTTTTGAAATCATCCGTTCGGCTTTGTCTAATTCTTTATTTTCTAAGGAGAGGTAATATGCGTAATTATTTAATATCATAATTGAGTTAGGATCAATAGATAAGGCTTTATCATAATATTGAAACGCTTTTTCTTTATCGCCTGATTGAAAATATACATCGCCGAGAAGTCCGTAGGTTTGCTCGGTTAATCGAGCATTATCTTCATTATGTTCTAAAACAATTAAAAGGTGTTCTATTGCTTTTTCGTAATTTTTAAAAGTAGAATAAGCAAGGGCTGTAATAAAATTAATTATAGGATTTTCGGGGAAGGCATTAGCAGCAATTTGGCATTGTTCTAAAAACTTATCTTCTTCATACTCTCCCATTGCTAAGAACAAAAAATCTTGCCAAACTGACTCTTGTTTTTCGTCTATAAGTAAGGCTGTTTCAAATGCTTCGGCGGCTTCTTTCCTTTGCTGATAATGGTTTAGGAAATTTCCATAAAGTACATAAGTTCTGAAATCGTCTTTATGAAGGATTTTTAGTTGTGCGAAAATATTTTCAAAATCCTCCTTTTTCATTGGATTTTCGGGATTATCTATCGCCATTAGAAAAACTAATAAACGCTGAAGTTTGTCCTCTAAGGTAACGGTCGGACTATTAAAACCATTTATCATGGATTGTTTGAAGTTTTTTTCATCATTCTTTACCAAATGATAGTTAGCAAGGCTGAAATGAACTATTCCATTGTTGGGGTCTTGTTGTAAAACTTTTTCGTAAACATTTAACGCTTTTTTTAAATTTCCTTGCTGTGAATAATAATCTCCCAGATATACTTGATAATCATAATCATAAGGATTATGTTTTGAAAGTTTGATGATTTCATTTTCAGCGTTTTTACTATCGTTCAACTCCACATAGAGTGTATGTTTTTCGAGGCTAATAATTTCATTTATGCCAAGTATTGCTTCAATTCTGTTAAGCGAAACGATGGCATCTTGATATTTTCCGGATGTAATTTCCATTTGAGAAAGATTGTACAAATATTCATAATTATTTGGTTTTAACCTAACTAACTCTTTAGCAACAATTAATGCAGAAAAAATTTTATTATTGTAATGATATATTCTTGATAAAAAAAGCAGATACCATTCATTATCAGGAACTAATTGCACTGCTTTAAGAGCGGTATCTTCGGAACGTTTTGTATCTCCGAGCATATAATACATATTTGCTAACTCATAAAAACAAGCAGCAGATGCAGGGTCAGCATTTATTGCTTCGTTGTAATAATCAACCGCTTTGGAATATTCTCCTAACGCTTTGAAACGGTTTCCTTCCATAAAATAGAAGTTAAAACGTTGCGTTGTTCCCTCGTCCATAATTCGATCAATTACAGGCGGTCCGTTGGGATAAATCATACTTTCGAAGGGACTTACATTTTCGAAGGTCTTTACAATTTTTTTTGTTTGACAACTTGTCAATAATAATGCTAAAAATAAGCAGATATTTATAATTTTTTTCATTAGAAACTTAAATTAAATTATTTTTTATATTAACGCAACTTTTTAAAATTTATGATATTTATATATTTTATTTTAAAAATAAATAATTTTTGGAATAATTCTAATAATTCATGTTCCTTTATACACATGTTTTCTCTTAGCAATAATACCCATTATTATTAATTGCAAAGAATGATAAATCATTAAAGGCAAAAGAATTAGACCTACTGAAACCATTCCGCCAAATATTAGATTAGACATTACAGTTCCGTGGATTAACGATTTATTTGAACCCGAAATTTGTGCTGTGATAATATCTTCTTTTGGAAGTTTCAATAGATAACAGATAAAAGTAATTATTTGATATACAATTAATAATAATAAAAAACAAAAGAATGTAGTCAGCAGAAGGTCAATTATACTAACTAATTGAAACTGATTTTCATGGAATGATTTTGCAAAAGATAAATAAACTATTAACAGAATTACAGATTGGTCGATTTTTCTTAACGAACTGTTATTTTTTTCTGCCCACTTACCAAAAAATCGGTTTAAAAACATTCCAATTATCAAAGGTATCAACACTTGTGTGAGCAATTTTAAAATAATAGAAAAAAAATCGCTTGATGTGGCTTCATTTCCAGAAGTAATAATCAAACTCATCCAAAGAGGTGTAAAAATAATTCCTGCAAGGCTCGAAAAAGTAGCGTTAAATATTGCACTTGGTATATTTCCTTTTGCAATAGAAATAAAAACAACAGACGATGAAACCGTTGAAGGTAAAGTAGCTAAAAAAAATCCGCCAATCCAAAGAAGTCCCGTATTCTGTTCTTTAAAATAGAAAACAAAAGGGAGTACTATCAAAGGAAAAAGTAAAAATGTTGAGAGTTGAATAATAAAGTGCAATTTCCAATTGCCAATGTCTCTTTTTAATGTGCTTAAATTTAATTTTATTCCATAAAAAAGAAAAACTATGAAAATTCCTAAGTTACTGATTGTTTTAAAATTAACTATGCCATCGTAAAGGGCAGGTTGAGGAAACATTTTACCAATAACTATTGCCAACAGCAAAGCAGGAATGAAAAAATCGATTTTAAATTTTTTAGCCACTAATGGAAAGAGGAAAACAGAGGATGAAAAATATTTCATAAAAAGGAGACATTTTGATTTACCCAGAGGTCACTTAAGGAAATAAGAAGTTCCAAGTCAGCAGTTCTCAACATACAAAAAATTTTCCTATTACCTCCAATTAAACTCTCGCAAAAATTCCACAGAAGCATTTATTTCTTTGTACATCAGTTTATCTTGCTCAAGAAAAGAAACTTTTTCGCGATATTGTTTTAAAAAATCTTCTAAGAATGGAGATGATTTTAAGGGGCGGCGAAAATCTATTGCTTGAGCGGCGTTGAATAGTTCTATCGCCAAAATTTTTTCAACGTTTTCGACAATTTTCAATGCTTTTGTTGCGGCATTAGCACCCATACTAACGTGGTCTTCCTGCTCGTTAGATGATGGAATACTGTCCACCGAAGATGGAGTTGCAAGTTGTTTGTTTTGACTGACAATAGATGCGGCGGTATATTGAGGAATCATAAAACCAGAATTAATTCCGGGTTTTGCGACCAAAAATTCAGGTAAGCCGCGACCGCCTGATATTAATCGGTATGTTCTTCGTTCAGAAATACTTCCTAATTCACTTATTGCAATGCCCAGAAAGTCCATTGCTAATGCTAAGGGCTCACCATGAAAATTTCCACCCGAAACAATCAGGTCATCATCGGGGAAAACCATTGGATTATCTGTAACAGAATTAATTTCTGTCAAAACTACATTAGAAACATAATCAACAGCATCTTTTACGGCACCGTGAACTTGCGGAACACACCGAAAAGAATATGGGTCTTGAACGTGCTTTTTTTCGCGAGAAATCAATTGGCTGCCATCTAAGATAGTTCGAATATATTCAGCGGTTTCTATTTGCCCTTTGTGTTGACGTACTAAATGAAGTTGTTCAAAAAACGGCTCAATACGTCCATCATAAGCATCAAGCGACAATGCGGCAATGATATCAGAAAATTTTAACAATTTGAACACTTTTAATAGTAAGAAAACTCCATGTGCACTCATAAATTGTGTACCATTAAGGAGAGCCAGCCCTTCTTTTGCTTCAAGTTTTAGTGGTTCGATTTTTAATTCTTTCAAAACAACTGATGTTTCATATTTTTTTTCCTTATAATATACTTCACCTTTTCCAATAAGAGGCAGGACAAGGTGCGCTAATGGTGCTAAATCGCCCGATGCACCTAAAGAACCTTGCTCATATACAACAGGAATAACATCATTATTAAAAAAATCTATCAGACGTTCAACTGTATTCAACTGAACGCCCGAATGTCCCAAACTTAAAGCGTGAATTTTCAGCAGTAACATTAATTTTACAATTTCGTGCCTAACTTCATCTCCAACTCCGCATGCATGACTGATTACAAGATTTTCCTGTAATAAATTCAATTCTTCGTTTGAAATTGAGATGTTGTGCAATGCACCAAAACCGGTATTAATTCCGTAGATTGGTTTGTCGTGCGTCTCAATTTTTTTGTTAAGCCACTCTTTGCAGTTACAAATTAATTTCTTAGATTCTTCTGAAAGAGAAATTTTTTGTTTTTCTTGCAAAATATTTTCTATCTGCCACCAAAATAGTGGTTTAGGGGTAATTTGAAATAAATTATTCATAATATTTAAAATTATTTTAAGATAATGCCGCAACCGCTGTCCCTATTAAATTAGCATTTTTTATTGGCTCAATCGACACTTTAATATCTTTATGACCAAGATCTTGCAAAATACTACGAAGAGTTACTGAAACAATACTTTTGTAATTATCATATTCAAATAGTTCGCTCCAAAATAAACTGCCTTCGGCTGTAAGTTTAATTGTTTTGATACTCGGATTGTGTGAAATTAAGACCAGAATAAGCCCTGCAATGGATGCAGCAACAAGATCTGCAGACCGACAATATATATTTAACGCATTCCTGTGATATTTATCTTTATAAATGTCGGGATAATTAATAATTTGTGTCAATTTTTGAGCATCAAACTTATCTTCGAATAAGTCGCAGGGGAAAAGCGATTTCAGAACTTCACCTAAATACATTCCTGAAACTGCTTTTTCAAACCGTTGAAAACCTTTGTTATCGGATAAAGCATCCACAATTTTATCTATATTAGTTAGATGCGGAGGATTGAAATTACCCGATTCAAGATTTATTGGAATAAGACTATCAGGCTTAATATCAGGATTTTCTAATTTTAACATTTCCCAATCTAATTTTTTGATTTTGTCGGCTCTTGCAAAAAAAGCCATATTCGTTCCTGTTCCGACAATTAATCCTATATAAGCGTCATAGCCACTGTCCGCAAGTCCAGCAAATAAACTCGCAACGGTATCGTTAATGACTTTTATTCCTGTGAACTTCTTATTAAACTTATTGTTAAGATAATCAACAAGTGGCTGTCCAACGGGTTTTCCGACCATTTCGCTAATATTGACCCCTTTTGTCCATCTGATAAGTTTAGCGTCTCCTTTTGGTAACGATTCGGCAGGATAGGAAAAACAATACCCAATAGGGATATTTTCTTCGATATTTAGTTCACAAATTGGCTCTGTCATTTTTTTTAAGAGGGTTTCTTCTGTGAACCCGTTTTGTTTCATAATTGACAGGTCTGTTTGCCATCCGTCACTAGGGTAGACAAGAGGCTCTTTTTCTGAAAAATCAACTTTTGCTACCCTATAATTTGTTCCACCTAAATCTAAAACTAACGCTTTGCCCTTTATTTCTGTGGTTCGGGGAGTAATAAATGTTGGGATACATTGCACTTCGGAATTAAACTCGCAAAGTCCTTTTTCTATTTTGCTTTTTAATGAAATAGCAATTTCTTTCAATTGCTCATCACTAAGTCTAAAAATAAATCTTTCCATATTTGATAGAATTTTTGGGGTGAGTGTTATTATAAATTATTATATTCGATTTTTAAGTTTTGAAATTTTTGTAGCTGATAGGTCTGAAAATGGAAACGGAATAACTATTACGTTACCTTTTACAAATTTTTCCATGTTTCATCTTCTTCTTTGTTCAACCAATCTTTTGCCAAAACATTTTCGCTTACAGAATAAAAAAATCTCTCGTTTATCTTTTCAATAGAATCGTTTGTTTCTATTTTATTGATTGTTTGCATTTTAAATAAACCTAACGTTAGTATATTATTCAACGCTGTTAGCGCTTGAATATTATAATTGTCGTAGTTTAATACTATTGAAGCCATAATGTTTCTTAATTTTCCAATTAGTACTTATTAAATCCGACAACTTTCGTTGTCAAATTAAATGCAAAGGTAAAAAAAAAATTAAAATTTAAAAAACAAAAAAAAATTTAATTTACTTACTTTTTTTAATTATAACGAAATTATTTGAAAAATATTTGAATCGCAGGATAATTTTACTCTTCAAGGATTCCTTTTCCTTGTCTAACAATTTCAAAAATACCTGATGAACAATCAACAATTGTAGATGGCTCGTTTCCGCCATATCCGCCGTCAATAACAATATCAATCAAATCTTCAAATTTTTCTTTAATAAGTTCGGGGTCGGTCATATATTCCAAAATTTCGTCCTCGTCCTTTATTGAGGTACTTAATATGGGATTTCCTAATTCTCTTACTATTTCAGTAATAATCGAGTTATCAGGAATTCTAAGCCCTATTGTTTTTTTATTGTTTTTAAAAATCTTGGGTACGTTATTATTTGCAGGAAGTATGAAAGTAAATGGTCCAGGAAGGTTTTTTTTCAACAATTTAAAAATATTATTTTCTAAAGGTTTGGTGTAATCAGACAAATTGCTTAGGTCGTGACAAATAATAGAAAGATGACTTTTTTTGAGGTTAAGTCCTTTAATTTGAGCAACTTTGTCGACTGCTTTACCATTGTTAATGTCGCACCCTAATCCGTAAACCGTATCTGTCGGAAATACAACTAATCCGCCCGTTCGTAATATTTCTGCAACTTTTCGGATTTCTCGAGGGTTAGGGTTGTCGGGATAAATTTTGATTAGCATTTCCGGGGTTTAAAAGCAGATAAAGAGATTCTAACCCCCGACCCGCAGATTACAAACATGTTAAAAGCCATTTTCATACGTTTTCTTTAAAAATTTTTTTACCACTCGAACGTAATTGTTTTTATATTATTGTATCTTTTGCAAAAAATATTTTTTCTTTTATTTGCATATATTCCTGACTTCGACACTTTTAAAAAATTTTTATAATATGCTGAATATCAATAACATACAAAGTCGGGGAGTTGCAAAAAGTCGTAAAATTGGCTTAAAATGCCGATTTTACATTATTTATGTGTCGCATTGACGAAGTCAGGACGTTATTTTTTTTAAAATTTTTTTTAAAATATCTTGTTTTTAATTTTTTTGTATTATTTTTGCAAAATAAATTTGATTTTTGATATGAATTATAGCGAAAATTTTTTGATATATTTAAGTTCCGAGAAACGATATTCACCAAATACAATTTTAGCATACGAGGGAGATTTGCAACAATTTTTTGCATTCTTAAGCGAAAAAAATATTTCAGATCCAATCGAAGTTACTTCCAAAATAGTTCGTTCTTGGATAATTGATTTACACGAAAATAAAACATTACCGCGCTCAATTCATCGAAAAGTCTCTACCTTGCGTAAGTTCTACAAATTTTTACAAATTTCAGAAATATGCTCGGTTAATCCTGCCCTTTTTGTTAATCTTCCAAAAATTCCAAAAAGGTTGCCGACTTTTGTAAAAGAAAATGAAATGGAAACGTTATTAGATGACGAGGAGCAACCTAATGATTTTGAAAGCGTTAGAGACCAATTTATACTCGAACTTTTTTATGGAACAGGAATGAGGTTGTCTGAGATGACAGGATTGAAAAATTCAGATATTGATATACATGAAAAAATTGTAAAAGTTCTGGGAAAAGGCAACAAAGAACGCATTATCCCTCTAACTACCGAAGCGGTTCGCATTCTGAAAACCTATTTAAACAAAAAAAACGAAACTTTTGAGGATAACATTTCTAATTGGTTGTTACTGACAAAGAAAGGTGATAAAATATATAATAAATTAGTTTATCGAATTGTAAATTCATCTTTAAAAAAGGTAACCACCGTTACTAAAAAAAGCCCTCACGTTTTGCGACATACTTTTGCAACTACTTTGCTCAACAGAGGTGCAGACATTAATGCAATCAAAGAACTTTTAGGACACGCTAATTTGAACGCAACACAAATATATACGTCCAATAGTTTTGAAAAATTAAAAACCATATATAAACAAGCTCATCCAAGAGCATAAATACAGGAGGATAAATCATGAACATAAAAATTCAATCTGTTCATTTCGATGCTTCGGAAAAATTAGAACAGTTTATTCGTCAAAAAGTCGGAAAAATTGACAAATATTATGACGGTATTTTAAGTGCTGAAGTAATACTTAAATTAGACAAGTCTGAAACATTAGAAAACAAAATTGCCGAAATCACTTTGGAAATACGCGGCAATAATCTTTTTGCCAAAAAACAGAACAAAACATTCGAAGAAGCGGTCGATTTGGCTTGTGAAGCGTTACGCAAACAATTGGTTAAAAGAAAAGAGAAGGTTAAATCCAAATGATTTAAACTCTTGGAACAGTCCGTTAAAGTTGGAATTTTATCCGCTCCCAAAATAAATTTTGTTCTGCAAGGGAAGTTCTCCGATATCATTATCACCGGAGAGCATTTTGTTGTGCTAAAATTTGGAAAAATTTTATGGAACAATAATTTGTACGATAATTTATCTTTCACCCCCATTGATAATAAATCTTCTTTTACAATAAAAGATGTTGTGATTGGTATTGGTTTTCATTGGGAACGAAAAGAAGATCAGCGTTTTCAGGGAAGCTTGAACTTTATTGTCGACAACGAAAATATTATTGCAATAAATATCATAAATACAGAAGATTACCTTAAAAGTGTCATATCCTCTGAAATGAGTTCTATGGCATCATTAGAACTATTGAAGGCACATGCTGTAATTTCACGGAGTTGGCTTTTGGCACAAATCAATAAAAACAAACAAATCGACAGCGAAAACATTTTTATAGAAACTGAAACCGAACGTATTCGATGGTACGACCACAAAGAACATACAATTTTTGATATTTGCGCAGATGACCATTGTCAGCGTTATCAGGGTATAAGTCGCTCATTCCAAAATTTTGAGCAGGTTAATAGAGCCGTTGAAGAAACAAAAGGTGAAGTGCTTATCTTTGAAAATCAAATTTGCGATACCAGATATTCCAAATGTTGCGGTGGAATTTCCGAAGAGTTTCAATATTGTTGGAGTAACACAAAGAAACCATACCTGAAAAGTATCAGAGATATTGTGATAAATAACCAAAATAATTGTGATACGTTTCCCGATTTAACAAAAGAAAATGAAGCAATAAAATGGATAAAAGATTGCCCCGAAGCCTTTTGCAATACAAACAAAAAGTCTGTATTATCGCAAGTTTTAAATAATTATGACCAAGAGACTATAGATTTTTATCGCTGGAAAGTGACTTTTTCGAGAAAAGAACTGTCCCAATTGATTTCACAACGTTCGGGAATTGACTTTGGAACAATAATAGACCTTATTCCAATGGAACGAGGAGTTTCGGGCAGAATTAGTAAATTGAAAATCATCGGAACTAAAAAAAGTATACTTATTGGTAAAGAATTAGAAATAAGAAAGATACTCTCAAAATCGCACCTCTATAGTTCTGCCTTTTATGTTGAAATAAAAGATGATATATTTACTCTTTATGGTGCAGGATGGGGACACGGGGTGGGTTTATGCCAAATTGGTGCGGCAGTTATGGGAAACAAAGGATATAAATATAAGGAAATATTGCGACATTATTATTCGGACGCAGAGATTGCAATTAATGAGTGAATGTGTAAATGAGTGAACGAGTAAATGAGTAAATGAGTGAATGTGTGAATGAGTAAATGAGTGAATGTGTGAATGAGTAAATGAGTAAATGAGTGAATGTGTAAATGAGTAAATGAGTGAATGAGTGAATAAGTGAATGTGTAAATGAGTGAATGAGTGAATAAGTGAATAAGTGAATAAGTGAATGTGTAAATGAGTAAATGAGTGAATGTGTGAATGAGTAAATGAGTGAATGTGTGAATGAGTGAATGAGTAAATGAGTAAATGAGTGAATGTGTGAATGTGTGAATGTGTGAACGTGTATATAAGTGAATGTGTGAATGAGTGAATGAGTGAACGTGTATATAAGTGAATGTGTAAATAAGTGAATGAGTGAATAAGTGAATGTGTGAATGTGTGAATGAGTGAATGTGTGAATGTGTGAATTAGAAAAAGAATTAGTGTATTTCAATATATTCGATAACAAATCCGTGAAAATCCCTCTAATCCGTCAAATCCGCGAATCCCCAGCGGGCTTTAGCCTGCAACAATTCGTGATAATTAGTGTATTTCAATAAATTCAATATTTCGTTAAACTCAATAACTATTTCAAAACGTTCAATAACAAACAAATTCGTGGCTAAATATAAATATTGTAATTCGTGACTAAAAAAATAAAACAAATGAAAATTAATTCTAAATTTTGTGTAATTATTCCTGCATATAACAATGAAAATTCACTCGCAGCAGTGATTGAATCTGTTTTGAAAAATTGTCTAAATGTTATTGTTATCAATGATGGCTCGACAGACAGAACTGAAAATGTAGCTTTGAATTTTGGGAACAAAATCACTTTGATTTCATATAAAAAGAACAGAGGAAAAGGTTTTGCATTGACTCAAGGTTTTAAAGTCGCTAATAAAATGGACTTTGAGTATGCATTAACAATTGATGCCGATGGACAGCACAACGCAGGTGATATGATTAAATTTTTCGAAGCTATTAAAAATCAACCTAATAGGTTAATTATTGGAGCGCGTTCATTTAATAATCCTAACATACCAAAGGGAAGTATTTTTGCCAATAAATTTTCAAATTTTTGGTTCAGGTTACAGACTGCGCAAAATATTTCGGATACACAATCGGGTTTTAGACTTTATCCAATTAAAAAAATTTATAAAATGCGACTATTTACTTCACGTTACGAAACAGAATTAGAACTTTTAGTACGTTGTGCGTGGAAAGGAATTTCAATTGTAACTGTTCCCATAAATGTATTTTATCCTCCGAAAGAAGAACGAGTTTCGCATTTCCGACCCAAAAAAGATTTTTTAAGAATAAGTTTATTAAACACAATATTATGTTTCTTTGCATTGTTTTATGGATATCCAAGAATGTTTTTTTGTAGAATCTTTTGTAATAAAAAATGAACGATTTTTTTGCCGACTTATATACCTATTTTAAGAAAAGACCGCTATTTTTGAACTAAATCAAAAAAATTATTTTTTCTTTTTACAATTAAGTCTCAATTTACGATACCACGAATGATTCCATAAAGACCCGAGGATCATCTATTTCAAAGGTTTCTATAAAATACATCGGCGAAATCACATCTGGATAATTGACATCTTTTCTTATTCGTGGTTTTGTATTTGAATCGCAGCCTATCATAAGACAAGCTATTATTGATGTTAATAATATGTTTTTCATATCGATATTTTTAATGTAACATATGTAACATAATTAAAAAAATTTTTTTGTTATATATGAACCATTAGTAAAGCCTTTATTAGATGGTAAAAGATCGTCATCGCCTCTTTCATTAAGGTATGGATGGTCAAAAATTGCGGTTGTATCTATTGATACTTCGGGTTGATAAACCGATGGTACTAACCATTGGTGTGTTCCTCTTCTTTTTATACCATCAGCCGAGTAATCATACAGTGTGCTACCACTTAAAACTACTGTATTGTTTATTTTTACCTTTCTGGGTAGGTTAAGAGTATTATATTCTACTGTCATTCCTTTGTTGTCATCTTTTATCATTGCACCGTTTTGGTTATAACCATATCGAGGTGATGAAGTTATACTCCATTTTGTAAAAAAGTACTCGTCTGTGCTTGTACTTTTATATGTAGATTTATCTACAACTTTATCTAATTGGTTGCCAAAGTAGCTTAATTCTAGGTCATCTGCAAGGATAGACATCATTCCTCGTTCAACATCTTCGGGTAAGAATCTGCTGCTGTAGTGGGCAATATTGTTAGCACTTCCGTACATTTTATCAAAAATTGGATGTTCATTATTTTCGTATGATAACGAAGAGGGGTTATTTTTTATTGCATTAAGGTTGAGAAAAAGGGAGTTATAAAACAAACAAATATCTAAATCGCTAAAAATCAAATAAAAAACCTTCTCATTTAAAAGCCGTTATGTCTCCTATTTACACTCACAATCACTATATCCTTTAAGTATTAATTTACCATCTTTAAAAACATAATGCCAAGATAATGATCGTCAACTCTTTGGATATTTCTATCTTCTTCCTTTTTACAAGCACCAGAAAGTAAAAGAACTGTCAAAACTATTATGTTCAAAACTCTCGTTTTCATCTATTGGTTTTTAATTATAAAATAATACACAAAAATAATACTATTTTTTTAATAAAAATAAATAAAACAAATTTTCTGTTAAAAAAAGTTCACAAAGTTCATAACCACTAACCACTAACCACTAACTACCTCTCCGCCTCAAAGCAATAAGCGTACATATCGCTCAGTGCAATAACTTTTGCAGGTTGGTCATCTTTTGCGGGTAGTACATACACTGCATTTGTTCTAAATCTTGCGCCTTCTCCCTCGCCGAGTAAACCTGCATCGATACGCCATAACATTTTGCCCGTACTTGCCTCAATAGCAAAAAGCCGCCCGCCACCCGAACCACCAACCATATAAACAACGCCGTTGAGATAACTCATGCGACTGCTTGTGCCTGCGGTTTTTACACTCCAAAGAATATTACCATTTTCTGCATCTAATGCGTAGGCGTATGTATCTTCACAGTTTGCGATGACTTTGCCTTCTTCGAGTAAAAAACCTGAAAATAGAAAATTACCATAAAACTCTCTTTTCCATATTTGCGTTCCTGTTTCCAAATCATGGCACACAACACAATTATCTACCACGGCATATATCTTATTGTTTTCAATTATTGGGGGCCAATCAATTACATTACTATGCTTTGGAGGAGTAATAAGAATTCTGTCCCAAATCCATTCATCTAAGTCTTTATCATATAATCCAAAGAAGGGTTGAATAACATAATCTTCTAAATTTTCAAAATAAGAAACAAGCAATAAATTATCTTTATTAGGAATTTGATTGATAAATTGAACACCACGCCAATAATCAGGATTTTCGTAAGTAAAATTTGGAGTCAAAAATTCTGAAATTATTCCGGTTTTAATATCTCCAATAAATGAAGTTATATCTTTGTGATATTTTTCCGAATTATTATCTATTGGCCCATAAATAACAAAATATAAATTATCAATAGAATTCATTCTAACGTCAAAACTTCTATCACGCCTATGATGCCATTTTGTTGTGCCATTTTCCAAATTTATACAATAACCCCTACCTCCTATTTGAAATGTAAAAAGGTTTTCATACTGATGATGATAATCAACATCAATATATTCTAAATGATCTTTGTATATGTCATCCCAACTCCATAAAATTTTACCATCTATTGTATTAAGTAAAGATAGTGCACGACTTTCCTCTCCGTTGGTTGTAGGAACAACAATATTGTTATTGTATATAATTTGATTTTTTATATAACTATTTGACGTTGGTTCTTTTTGATGCAGACTTGTTTTCCAAAGAAAGGGAGTGGCTATAGCCACCCCCTGATCATCAAATATTCTTTGGACATTACTTTCTTCTTCCCTTTGGCAAGTACTAGAAAGGAAAACAATAGCAAATGTCACTATTATTAAAAAAAAACAATTTTTATTCATAATTAAATAATTAATTATTTTTTTTATCGGTTTTAAACCAATCACTTCTATTAAAAATAGCGTTCAGCGTATTCCTCGTTCCATCATACGCTTGCCCGTTCGGTTTTTTGCTATAACTCATGTTTTTGAGTTCCATGTGGTTAGCGTGGTCAATAACATAACGGTTACTACCAGATGCGCCTTTTAATTCTTGTACATAAACGGGAAGCAAGCCATCGCTTTTGTGATGAGTTGTAACAGTAACGGGAACTAGTTTCCATTCCCACTCCCAACATAAAGTACCCTTTGGTGGTAGAAGCGGATCTTCATCACCTTGGTGAGGAAGTTTTGGTGGTAAATATGGTTTACCACAATCCTTTTTCTTGGCAACCCATTTCCATTCGTATGTTGTAACTGATTGGGTCGCTTTAATTAAAGATTTCCAGATAGTTTCGCTTTGGTCCATCCAATCTCTTCCCTTTTTCCATTCGTTAGCAAGGAAAACGTGTAATGCAGTACCAACAGGGTCTAAAATCCAATTTAATTCTTTATCATATGCTTTGTGGGAATTATACCTGCTGTTGTAGACACCTCTGATTTCATTAGCCACTTGAACCATTTTTTCATCCCCAGGTGTATTACCAGAGTTTGCGCCATAAAACATAGAACCAGCCATTCTCCAATGAACAGGAGTTGTTTCTTCGGCTATAATCGAAATTTTATAAGCCGTAGAATTAAAATTATTTAGCGTTGTCATCGGAGTGCTTCCTTCTTTTAGGGAATTGTTAGTGGCGGAACTCATAAATGCAACATTGTTTAAAATAAGATTTGTCACTTGAGTTGTTGTCCATCCTGAAATGATAGTCCAAGGTAACCCTATTTGAATAAAAAATTCAGATAAAGGTCCGGCTCCCAATTTATCCATGGCTGTTGCTATCACGCTATTTGCGTTTCCATTTAAAACGTTCGCTGATATCGGCGCACCATAATTTGGCGATGCAATTGTAATAAAACCTCCAAATCTTTTTTCGTTTGAATTAGTAATTCTATCCACTTCACGTATCACAACTCCTCCCATACTGTGTCCTATTCCAATATTAGTGGATGTTGTGTTTGTCCATGAATTCATTAACTGGGTTGCTGCTGGTGACAACCCGCTGGTAGTGGTGTAAGTAGGTCGGGTACTGACAATTTTTCTTTCATTTTCAAAAATTGTGGCATAATGTTGCCATGCTGTGCCATCACCGCCCAAACCATGCACCCATACTACATTTCTGTTTTGCGAAAATGCCGTTAATTTAGGCATTACAAACAGAATTAACATAAACACGATCATTTTATTTTTCATTTCGTTTAATTTATTAATTTATATTTAACATTCTCGTAGTTCGAACAGGTTATCTGCCATACTTTTGCGCCTGAGGGTAACTCTATGATTTGCTCAGTCAGTGTTGCTTTTAGTATTTGAGAATTTTCATCTCCATAATTGTAATATGTGCGAAAGATTCCTTTGTCCTGTTCATCATATAATACACATGCCACTACTTTTTTGATACTCATATCAATAATCATAACAGCGGATCCGACAGCACCATGTACTTCATCGGCTAATATTGTCCTTACCGTTGCATAATTATCGTCATGCTGTAATAGTTGTCCACTTGCATCGGCTTCGGCAATCATTTGATCAACAGCCTCGTTAAAAATTTCGCCTTTCATAGTTGCAAAGGCATCATTTAACGTTTCAGAACTAAACCTATCTCCCATTTGCATTATCCTGTCAGCCAAGTCATTGTGTCTGGGCATCTCAGCAGATTGCATTCCGACCATCTGTCGATTGCTGTTGTAAAAATAAAGATTGTTTCCAATGATTTCAGTTCTTGTTATTCTGGGTACATCATTGGGTTCAATTTCGTGGGGAATTATTATTGTCCTCTCAAAATCCATCTCTTCAATACTCATATTAACAGTTCCGTCGAACATCAAGTACATCTCAATCCTTTGTTTTTCTTCGCTTGGATTTAAATGAGCGATATCGATATCTGTTAATTCCGCAATATCATACTCATACCACTGACTAGTAGTTATATCGTATGAAATTTCCATCAAAACGGCTCCGCCGGATTTTAATCCAATAGATAATTCATTTAAGTCATCTAATGAATTCAGTCTCTCGGTTTCGCTTTTACATCCTGTAATAATAATTGTTGCTAACAAGATAAATGTCAAACTCAATTTTGTTATTTTTGACATCAATTCAAATTTTATCATAAATTTGCCCATACCCTTGGGACTTTATTTTGCATCTGGTACGCTATATTAAAAACTATTCCGTTTCTACAAGATTTCCTTGCTTGTATTGCTGGTTTCCATACCGTTCGGTATGTTAAAAGCCCATCCTTTCCAAAAAAACTTTTTTCACACAAACTTGATGACTTGTTTGCCGAATGTCTCTTTTCCACGTTCTGTATCGTTCCGCACCCTAAGGCACACTCCACATGGAGTTTTTATGATAACAGGTAAACTATGTTTGGAACTGTTGTTGTCCGTTGTTTCCTGCTTTTATTTCATAAAAGGTATTTTCCATTCCGTTTCCAAAAAACTAAGTTTTCTCTACTTTTTTTTATTCTTGTTCAACAATTTGTCAAATATATTTTTTAAAACATTTAGCAATCAGCTCTATGTTATATTTTTCGCACGTTTATTCGTGCATTTGCTTTGTTTGGGGTTTGCCTTTTTTGCGGCAGCCTTGCAAACGATGCCTTTCTTTTTCCTTACAAACATCAAGCGTAATCGCTATTCTGTCTGTTTTAATCCTCTTCAAATAATTCTGCAAATTAAGAACATTATTTTTTAATACACAATTTTTTTTGTGTTTTTTGATGAAAAAATAATAAATTCATCAATTTTTTTCTATTTTTGTCCCGCCTTTCTTGTTTTAAGGTTAATAAATAAAAATCATTTGCTCGATGCATTTATAGCCTGCAAGAGGGCATTTTCTTTTTTCGGGCTTGCGAGACCCCAAAAAAGATAATATTTTTTATTTTATCACAACACTGCATAAATTCTATTTAAAATATTTACACAAAATTAGTGCTTAATTCTCATCTTTTTTTTCTTTTTTCGGTCAAAAACACAACTTTTATAGATGCTAAAACAACTATCTCTGCTATTAATAAAAATAGAAATTTTCTCATACTTATTTCGTATTAAATTTTTCACAAAAATAGTCTCAATAAATGAACTTTTTTTTCTTTTTTCGGTCAAAATCTGCACTTTTTAAAATAAAAACATTACTTTTGCGAAAATTTTTAATTTATATTTATGGAAAAGGTTGACATATCGGGAAAAGTCGAAAATATTTTGGGTCGAATCGTTCAGATTCGTAAACAGAGAGGCTATTCTCTTGATAATATGGCAGTTGAATTGGAAATTTCAGAATCTGCTTACAGAAAAATTGAATTTAATCAGACAAAACTTAGCTTGGAAAAGTTCCTACAAATAGCAAAAATTCTTAAAGTTACCACTCTTGAATTACTTGATGAAAAATCTAACCGCGAATATCATCAACAAAATAGTGCTACGGGAACTTTTATTGGGCATCAAGAGTTTGAAAATTATTATCAGGAAAATAAAGACCTTTCACAAAAACTTATAAGTAGTTATGAATCAAAAATTAAACATCTTGAAGAAGAAGTTCTTTTTTTGCGGAGAATAGTATCGAATGAAGTTTAAAACAATAAAAAAATATTTAAAGAATATTTACAAAGTGCTACTTTGTCTATTTCTTGTTGGAGTAATTTTTCCATCATTAATTTCTTTGGTACTGTTACTTCCGCCTATTCAGACATATTTAGCGAACCGCGTAATTGAGAGGCTTTCTTACGATTTAGAAGCAACAGTTTCAATAGATAGGATAATTATTTCGCCTTTTACGGGCATTGTGCTTACTGATTTTTTGGTTTGTGACCAAAATGAAAACATCCTCTTTTTCACAAAAGAATTAAGAACAGGAATAGACAAATTTTCATTCAGAAAAAAGAGTGTCGCTTTAGGTAAAATTGTTTTGGATTATCCCGAAATTAATTTGATACGACATGAAGACGAAATGAATTATGAGTTTATAATCAGGGCTTTATCACAAATTGACAACCAAGAAAAGTGGAACTACTCTTTGGAGGGATTACTTATTCGGAACGGCAAACTGACCTTAAACACTAAAATGTTTGAAGATAACAAATTTATTTCAGACACACTGATTTTCAGAAACTTAATTCTAGATTTAGATATTTTTAGCGATTTACACTCTAATTCAGTAATAATTAACAGTTTATCAGCAGATGAAAATGTTGGATTAAGAATAAAAGATTTCAGTTCGAAAATTGTATTAAGTTCAGATACTTTAAAAATTGACCGATTATTTTTTCGGACAAACAATTCAACTTTTGACCTCGCTTGTTTTGAAATTCAAACAGAGAAATCGGATACATTAAGTCCAAAAACTTCTTTTAAAATCGAAATCACTCAATTAATGGTAGGGGCAGCAGATATAAAATTATTTTATGCCGATTTTATCGAACCCAAATTACCACTCTCTTTTTCGGGTACAATCAACGGTTCATCGGATAATATCAAAGGAAACGACATCAGTATTGGTTTTGGAGAAATATCAAATTTAACGGCAAATTTTGACATCAGCAATTTAACCGATTTAAAAGAAGCATTTATCTATTTGGATGTCAAAACTATGCAGATATCAATAGACGAGATAGAACAATTTTTTTGGGGCAATGACTATTCAAAATCGAGAATCCCCCCATTCTTGAAAAACCTCGGAATAGTACACTATAAAGGAAATTATTCCGGTTATTTTGACGATATTGTTGCATTCGGACTTTTTGAAACCAATCTCGGAAAAATTAATACCGACCTTGGAATTAAAATTAAAGACGACAAAAATGTGATATTCAGTGGAATGGCTAAAACAAAAGATTTCAAAATCGGCTCTCTTATGGTTAATGAAAATTCAGGTTTTGACAAAATATCTTTTGATATTGAAATAAACGGAAATTATACATCTTTGGAAGATTATTTTGCATTTGTTGCGGGCGATATTTCGGCATTCGATTTTAACCAATACCAATACAATAACATAGTAATGAACGGATTACTAACTAACCGTAAATTTGATGGATTTCTCAAATTAGACGACCCAAACGGACAACTTAATTTTCTTGGAAAAGTTGATATGTCCGAAAAAATACCCCGTTTTAACTTCTTAGCAACCATCGAAAATGCGCACCTTGACAAGTTAAATCTTGTTCCATTTTTAGAGAACAGCGTTTTGACAATTACTATCGAAACAAATTTGGAAGGTATGCAGTTTAATGATTTGGCGGGCGAAATTAATATTCAAAACGGACTACTTCTCACTCCTGATACTGAAATTGAACTTGATATGTTGACCCTTAAATCCTTTAAAACAGGAAAAGGGAAAAAATTTACTTTAGAATCTAATATTGCCGAAGGGGAAATGGAAGGTGATTTTAATTTACAAAGTCTTAATCATTTTATTGGCGAGTACATAGATAAATACGTGCCTTCGGCAAATCCTAAAAAAAATATTCCAACAGCCAAAAATTTTACCCCGCACAACTTTGAATTTAACATTAGATTAAAGGAAATTAACCCAATTGTATCCCTATTTTTCCCCGATATTTCAATTTCAAATAGCGGTACCATTCAAGGAAAATTTAATTCAAAAGAGAATAAATTTGATGTTGTTGGCGAACTTAATCATTTTCGTTACAAAAACATTGAAACACAAAGCATTGGCATCGAAATTAGCGGAAATAACGAACAAACATTGACATCAACAACAAAATTAGCAAGGTTGTCGGTGGGTAATTTTGCAGCAATTAATAACGTGTCAATCAATCAAATAGCGTATAACGACACAATTTTGACTAATTTATTTTGGAATAATTTGGGCAGTCCTAATTATAGCGGAGCATTATATTCTGATATAACATTCGGGCAAAATTCTGAAAACGAGCGAATTATGAAGGTTAAAATTGAACCGTCAGAAATCTTTTTTGCAGATTCTTTATGGAATGTAAAAAAATCTGAACTTTTGTTTCACGCTAAGGGTTTCGAGGTCAAAGAGTTTGGTATTGAAAGCAATAATAGATTTATTACCTTAGACGGATTTCAAGATAAAGAAACTGACGACAATATCAAATTGATGTTCAAAAATTTCGACCTAAACAGGTTATTACCTGATAATCAGTTTCGTAACCTCTCATTCGCTGGAATAATTAACGGCGAAATTAATATGCAAAATTATTTTCAAAGTCCTTTAATCTCAGCAAATATTAGGATTGATGATTTTATTTTTAATCGCGCCGAGATGGGTTGTTTTTGGGTAAATAGTTCGTGGAATAAAGATATTGATGCACTTTCACTCACAACTGCACTTACATCCAAAGGGAATGCGCAAATTATTGGTGCAGGATATTATTATCCTAAAAATCAAAATGTTGACCTTGCTATGGATATAGATAGTCTTAGTATTGCGTTTCTTAATCCATTTTTACAAAAGGTTTTACAGAACATTACAGGAACAGCAACGGGTGAAATGTTTTTCTCAGGTCCCATTAAAAAACCATTTCTGACAGGAAAAGTAAAACTGAACGACGGCGACTTTAAAGTAGACCTTTTGAATATGACATACACACTTACCGATTCTGTTACATTTTTACAAAATGAAATACGTTTTAACAATATGACTGTGAACGATAAACGAGGTCATAAAGGAAAATTTTACGGCTCAATTCAGCATAGTAGTTTCAAAAATTTGGAATTTAACCTTCATTTAGAAGCCGACAATATGCTGCTTATGAATACAACTTATAGAGAAAATCCATTATATTACGGCACGCTTTACGGAACAGGCGCAATGCACGTTACAGGAACAACCGACAACGCAAATCTTGTTATTAACGCCCGAACACGACCTAATTCGAAATTTTTTATTCCAATGAAGGGCAGTGAAACTGCCATGGAAAGCGGCTTTGTCCATTTTATGTCAGATATTCCGACCGAAAAATCAAATGAAAAACTACAAAATGTAGAAGAAGTATCAGGTCTAAAAATCGACCTTGACGTAGAAGTTACGCCCGATGCGGAAATACAAATTATTTTCGATGAACGTCTCGGCGATATCCTAAAAGGAACAGGTGCAGGAAATATCCAAATTCGAATTGATAGATCTAGTAATATTAGGCTCTACGGCGATTATACAATAGAACAGGGTGAATACTTTTTTTCATTGCAAAATCTTATTAACAGAAAATTTACTATAAATCAGGGTGGAACGCTGCGTTGGCAAGGAGACCCGCAAAATGCTACTATTAATCTGACAGCAGTTTATAAAGCAAAAGCATCTTTGAGCGACCTCTACGGAGATACGCAAACTAATGAGCACACAAGACGCAGAGTGCCAATTAATTGTAACCTTATTTTATCCGAAAATCTGAGACAACCAATTATAAAATTTGACATCCAAGCACCCGACTTAGACGAATCTACTGAAACATTTATCAGAAGTTTTATTACATCCGACGAGGAGATGAATCGGCAAGTTATATCGCTGTTATTGTTTAACAGTTTTTATACTCCCGAATATATGCGTTCTGATGCGTCTCAATCTCAAACCAGAAACGAAATGGCGTTGTTTGCAACAACAGCCGATATGTTAATGTCTCAATTAAGTCGTTGGGTATCAACAATTAGCGAATTAGACGTGGGAGTTTCATACCGAATGGGAGACGACCTCACAAGCGAAGAATTTGAACTTGCTCTTTCTACTCAAATTCTTAACAACCGCGTTACACTTAACACAAACGTTGGCTACGGAAAATATTTGGCTAACAACGCAAGCAAAATGATTGGCGATTTTGACATTGACGTAAAACTTAACCGTTCGGGTACAATTCGTGCAAAAGCATACACTCATTCTAATGAATATCTAATTTATGAAACATCGCCATATAAACAAGGAGTAGGACTCTCGTTTCGAGAAGAATATAACAAATTTGGAGACTTAATTAGAAAATATAAGAACTATTTTGTTAGGAGGAAAGAGGATAAATGAAAAATATAATTGTCTGAATATTAAATATTTTCATATCGACATTTCTAAAAACTCTTTAATATTTAAGCATTGTACCCCTTTTAGATTATTTCCAAGGTGAAAATCATTTAAAGTAACAATGAATTTAGCAAAATTATCTTGAACCAACATTAGACTTGATAATTCGCGTTCTCGAGTTTTTTCTTCTAATATAGTTACAGACACCTGAACATAAATTTTAGTTCCATTTTTTTTACCAATAAAATCAATTTCTTTATCTCCAATTTTTCCTACAAAAACATCATATCCAGAATGAATAAGATGCAAATATACAGCGTTTTCTAATATTTTTGCAATGTCTTTTGCCACCGAAAATCCACTTACAAGGTTTCTCAAACCTAAATCTTCAAAATAATACTTTTCTCCAATTTCAAAAATTTTCAATCCAGCAACATCAGAACGGACAACTTTATGAACAAAATAAGAATTAGTCAATGCCCGTAAATAGTTTATCACAACTTGCGTTGAAATATCAATTCGCTGACTTTTAAGATATTTACTGATATTAAGTGCTGAAAACAAACTGCCAACATTATCAGCAAGATACGCAACTAAATTCTCCAAAAAAGCAACATTCCGTATTTTTTCTCGAGATACAACATCTTTTAAGAGAATTGTAGAATAAACATTTTTGAGATATTCAAAAGACTGATTTTCTGATAATTCTAAATTTTTCAAAAAAGGAAGTCCTCCGAAAGTAAGATATTTTTCAACTGTTTGCTGCGAATTGTCTAACTTATGAAATTGTTGAAATTCTTTGTAACTCAACGAGTGTATTTCAAAATTTATGTACCTACCTGAAAGGAATGTTGCCAATTCACCCGAAAGAATATATGCATTACTTCCTGTTATAAAAATATCACATTTTTGTTCGGCAAACAAACTACGAATTGGATATTGAAAATCTGCAATTTCCTGAATCTCATCTATAAAAAGATAATTTAATGCATCATTTTCTACCAAATTACTAATTACATAATCATAAAAAACTTGTGAATTTTTTAAGTGCCGAAATTTCTCTAACTCGAGATTTATATAAATGATATTTGCACCTGCTATAGAACTTCTTATTTCATCCATAAGCTGCAGCAAAATGTAACTTTTCCCCACACGCCGCTGACCTGTGAGTACCTTGATAATGTTTTTACCTATAAACATTCCTATTTTCTCAACGTATTTTTCTCTTGAAATAAAACTTTCTTTCATAATGAAAACGAATTAAATTTGTAATTAAAATTTTTGCAAAGATACGAAAAGTTTCAATTATAATTGAAATTTTTTACAAAAATATAAAAGGTTTCAATCGTAATTGAAATTTTTTGCGAAAATACGAAAAGTTTCAATCGTAATTGAAACTTTTTATGATTCAATTTCCCATTGTTCTCTCAATAATTTGACTGCTGCGGGAACTGTGTCTGCTCTATTTCCTATTGAGCCGCACTCGAAACTTACAAAACCTTGGTAGTTCATCTGTTTCAATGCTTTAAATCCGTCAATGTAATTGTCTGTTTCGTCATCTTCGCCGGGCATACTTCTTCTTTTGCGGCTTGCAACGTGGACATGCGAAAGATATTCTCCTGCTGAAAAAAATGCTCCAGAGTCACTTGTTTCTTCAAAAGTCATGTGCCAAAAGTCGCCCATACAGGTAACTCCTTTGTTATTTACGTCTCGACAAATAGAAGCGGCATCGGAAACTTGTCTCAAATAAAATGCTTCGTTTCGGTTGAGGGGTTCAAGAATTACAGATGTATTGTTTTTGAGTGCAAAGTCACCTAATTCGGATAGTGTTTCTACTAACCATTCGCGGGTTTCGATTGTATGTGGTCGACAAGGTTCTTGTCGGTTGAATGCGGGAACCATTATCACACCTACCGAACCTAATTCTCCCGCCAGACGCAATAAATCTTTGTATGTAGTCATAAATTCCTCAAAAACAGCCTCTTCTTGACTTAAAATAAAACCTTTAAATCCTGCGCATATTGCGCTAATTTTAATGTTCCGTCCTTTTAATGCTTCTAACATCTCTTTTTTTCGGGCATTTAGTCCACTTCCCCAAGGTTCAAATCCTGTGATACCAAGTTCTTCCATTTTATCAAATTTTTCATTGAACGAATCGCCATCTAATGTTCCTTCTTGAAAAGATAAATTTAGGGGTACTTTCTGCGTTTTGTCTTCTCTTTTTGGGGTTTCGCAGGATGTCAAAACAGGAATTTGAGAACCAATTAATACAGCCCCTGCACCCAATAAACCTCTGTTTAAAAAATCACGCCTGTTAAAATTCATAAAATATAATAAATTGATTATTTAAGGTAGATAAATACTCATTTTCTTATTCACTCATTGTTTTCATTTACTCAGTTAAAAAAATTAGGTTGAAAATCAGGTTTTTCTCATTCACCCATTTACATCGCACATCTGAAAACTGACAACTGATAACTGAAAACTGATAACTGATAACTGATAACTGAAAACTAACAACTATATCTCTTCAAAATCCACATATTCCCCTTCGTTTCGGTTTCTTTTTTTTCTCTTTTTTTCGTCGTAATCGTAGGTAACGTTTCCTTCTTCTGATTTTTTACGATTAATATAGTTATCATAAGCTTTTTTTCGCCGTTTTTCTGCATTCTTTATTTTGTTTGAAACTAATAACTCGCTAATAAGTTTAACGGCATAAGATATTACAAACAGTAGTAAAAAAATTCTCCACCACATATATTTTAGTTTTTATTGTTTATTAATTAAATATTGAAGCAAGTTGTTCTGAAAGCGACTCAATACTAAATAATTCTCGCAAGTTCAACGTCAGTTTATAATTTACTTGATTTTGAGGATTCATTTGAACAAGTTGTTTTGATAAATCGCCTTGTTTGATGTAAAATTTTCGTTCTTTATGAACGTACGAAATTTCTCTTTTTTCAAAAATGCGATAATGAATTGAATCTTCGCAAATTCCTATGCAAAGAAGATAATTGTAATTATAATTTGGATTTATTCCGTTGAATTGAAAAGTATTATTTTGTCGACCTTTTCGAGCGGTTTTTACTTCAAATAAGATTCCAATTTCAGTTTGAATATCATATTCGTTATGAATGATACCGTCATCAATAATTTTTGTATATTTAGAAATAATCGCTTTTGCAAATTCTTCGCCGATCTGCCCAATTGCATTGGCTTCAAAATCTCGAATCTTTGAAAATTTTGAACGATAATCTCTTCCAAGATTCAACTCTTCGTGTTTTCGTTCTATTATTTTTAATAAAAATTGTTCTAAATCTTTAACGTTCAACATATTATAGATTAATTTAAGGTTAATAGTTTGTAATTATCCTGTAGTACTTGAAAAATATTTGATTTTCCGATATGGTAGCAAGAATTAGTAGCTAAACTTGCATATTTTTTCCAATCTACTGTTTCAAGTATATTTTTTATTTCATTTTTAATTTTCTGATTTTCAGTCGTAAAAACTACTGCCACGCCTGATTTGTATTTTACTTCTTCAAAATTATAAACAATAGATATTTTATCGTGAAATGTAGAAGAAATATAAAAATCAGCCTTTTGTTCAAAAATCCATTTTTTACCACATTCTCTATTTTTTGCTAATGAAACTGTGAATACTTTAACAATATTTCCGAAAGGTTCGCTATTTTTATTGTTGTACCAACTAAATTCATCATTTGTAGATTTATGGTTTTTACTCCAAATCTGGAAAACACATTTTACGTCAACGGTTTTATTTGTGGCAGCGATATAAAAACTATTTTTTGGTAACCTTTCTGAATGTATTAAATTAAACCCTCGAACCCTGTATTTTACAGACCCTTTGCCTTGACTTTCAAAAAACATCGGCAAGATAAAACATACATATTCAGCCTTTTGCGAATGATTAATAAAATTTAATGCCATTACACCCCGATGCCCAAAAGGAGGATTTCCAATAACAATTATTTTTCCATGAGGAAGTTTATAATTTAAATAATCTGATTTTATAATACCATTTCTTAATGGTTCAATATCTATTCCTATTCTTTTATTTTCGGGCAATAAGTCATAAAAACATCCATCACCTACGCTCGGTTCAATCCAAAAATAATTTTCAAGGTCAGTTTCATATCTTGAAATGATTTCGCCTGTTTTGGTAAAAAGATTAAGCGCCAATTCTTTATTTGTAAAGTATTGGTCTAATAAGTTATCGGCATTTTCTTTCATTAGGTTGCCGTTAACGTATCTTAATTCCTTACCAAACAATGTTTCAACCATTCTCAAAACTTTTTTATAATCTTATTTCAAAATATTTTTTGCATCGCCCGACTCAATCACTGAGATGGCTTTTTTAACAACCTCATCAATTTGATGAATTATTGGATAAAAACCATCGTCATCAATAATATTTCTTGCAATGTATGCTTTTAATTGTGTGTTTATCAGACGATAAGAGCGTTTCAATTCATTTTGGTCAATAACAATTCCTTCATATTCGGCATATTTAATCAGTTGGTCTGTTATTTTTTTGGTTTCCAAATATTTATCAAATTCTTGGGCTGATGTAAATTTTTGCAGAATATCTCTGTTGTCGTCAGCATATTTCACTGAAAAAGTATAAATCAGGTTTCTTATTTTGAAATAAAAATTAGTAAAGTCGGAAGTATCACGTGGGACAAAAATGTCGGGCATAATACCACCACCACCATAAACCACACGTCCGTTTTTTGTTAGGTGTTTAAGTGATTGGTCAAATGAAATGCTATCTTGTTCGAACATTTCGCCGTGTTCGATACGGTCCCAAATATCTCGGTGATAATCTTCTATTCCACTTTGGTATGGTTTTTGGATAAAACGTCCGCTGGGTGTGTAATATCGGGCGATTGTAAGTCTAAGCGAACTACCGTCTGGCAAAGGATATGGATTTTGTACCAATCCTTTTCCGAAAGAACGGCGACCAACAATAACGCCTCTATCATTATCTTGTATTGCTCCTGCAATGATTTCACTTGCCGAGGCGCTAAATTCATCTATCAAAACCGTAAGACCCATATCTTGACATGTTCCTAAACCATTGGCATAAGTGTTACTACGCGGACTGGAACGTCCTTCATGATATACCAACAAGTCGCCTTTTGTCATAAATTCATTGCAAATTTGCAGAGAAACATCAAGCGCTCCACCAGAATTATCCCTTAAATCTACAATCAAATTGCGACAACCAAAATTTTTTAATTTAGCAATTGCTACTAAAAATTCATGATAGGAATTTTGAGTTATTTTGCTTATTTTTATGTAACCTGTTGTGTTTGTAAGCATATATGAAACGTCAACGCTCAAACTTGGAATATTTCCTCTTGTAATTTCAAAGTCTAAAATTTTATTAACCGAACGTCTGACAATGCCCACTTTAACTTTCGTACCAAATTCGCCTCGAAGTTTACTCATTACTTGGTCGCTGTCTATTTTTGTACCAACGATAATGCTATCGTTTACAGACACTATTCGGTCGCCTGCTTTAAGTCCAACTTTTTCGGAGGGTCCACCCGGTATGACTCTGATAACCAAAACAGTATCGTTCTGAATATTAAATTGAACACCAATTCCACCAAAAAAACCTTCTAACTCTTCGGTAGCCGCCTTCATATCTATTGCGGGAATGTAAATTGAGTGAGGATCAAGGTGTTTCAGAATGTCGGGAATAAGTTTTTCTGTCAAATCGTTTCTGTCGATTGTATCAACATAATCGTCTGAAATAAGATTAATTATAGTTTCAATCTTATTACTCTGCGGATAAATAAATAACCGCCCCGACCTCTTTGAGCCAGAAGTATCAGGAAGAACATTCCTTCCCAGAAAAATGCCTGTTATTAGCGTAACCGCAATTATGGTCGGCATTAAAACCTGACGTATTCCATTTTTATATTTCATTTTATTTGGTTTTTAGTTTTAAGTGAATGAGTAAATTTTAGATCTCATTTTTCAAATCGTTCTTTGAATGGCGTTTTTCATAATACAATTCCTTTGTTTTTAATATTTTGCTCTACGTCAGACCATTGGGTATTTAAATGTTTCTGTGTGTCATCTTGGAGCAACTGGACTACTTCTAAAGAAATATTTGAAAATTTACTACTTTTCCTTTTTGCATCTTTGTTTAGCACATAAATTTGGTCAATACGTGAGTGCTTAATATCAACTTTTTTATCAACTTCATAAAATTCTGTAACAATACAAAACCTGCAATATGGATTTCCATTCTTGATTTTTTCGGCAGTCGCAATACTGCCTTCTAGCATTGTTTTATCAAGATATGTTTTACATTCAAAGGCTACTACGGGAATAAAGGTGTCAATAGTTCTTTCATTATCACTGATTTGTATATTAACTCTTTTGTAGATTGCAAAATCTTGGTCTTTTGAATTTATTTTTACGGTTGATTTTTCCTGAAAATCAGCAAAATTCAAAGGCGAAAAATAGAGATTAGAATATGCTTTTATGTTTCCAATTCTAATTTTTTCATTTTCAAAATTTGCAAATAGTCTATACATACTTTCCTCTAAAATAGTAGGCTCAAATTTTGATTGTGCAGTATAAGGATTATTCTTTTGCACATAATTCAAATAGTTATTCCACTCATTTACAGTTTCTTGTAAATCATCGATAGAAAAATTTTCGTGAAAAATTTTATATTTTTCTGCACAATTCAACAAAAAACTAATGCAATCTTTTTTATTCAATTTTGCAAAAATATTTGATGCATGAATATAGTTTGATTTCAAAGGGATAAGAAAATCTCTTAATGTAGTTTCATTAAAATAGTTCATTGGCAATTCTATTTTTAGCAATTTTACAATATTTTTCTGAAATATCAATACCTAAGTAACGACGTTTTAGTGCATTGGCAACTGCAGAAGTTGTACCAACACCATTAAATGGGTCGAGAACAATATCATTTTTAAAAGAAAATAATTTTATAACTCTTAAAGCCAATTCTTCGGGAAACATTGCGGGATGGTCAAATTCTTTCATATTTCTTTCTGGTGCTATTGACCATTTTCCAACTGTCCATTTTTTAAATTCTTCATCCGTAATATCTGCATTTTCAGAGTTACCAATTTTTTTTAATTCACCCTTACAAAAAACTTCCAAAAATTCCCAAGTATATTTTAGATATGGATTTGATGGACTTTTCCAACTTCCCCAAGCAGTATATTTACAATTATAATTATTTTTTTCCCATAAAATCTCTCCCTTCCATATCATTTTTTTGTTGATAAAAAAGTTGCTTACAATATGATGTGTAGGAATATAATCAGAAAATAACGGCTGAACATTAATAATTGCACGTCCACCATATTTTAAAACCCTTATACATTCTGAAAAAATTTTGAAGAGTTTTTCAAAATAGGTTTCCCAATGGTTGTCATCTGCCGTAGAAGCATAATCAAGACCAAAATTATATGGTGGCGAAGTAAAGACCAAATCTATGCAATTATTTGGTAATTTTGAAAGAATATATTCGCTATCACCGCATACTATTTGGTTTTCATATTGAATTGGAATATCGTTTTCAATTTTTGAAAAATTGTTACCTTTGGTATAGTAAAATTGTTGCCTCCTTTCTTCTTTTTCTTTTCTATTTTGGACTTTCCTTTCGTTGTTATAATCGATATAAACTCGTTTTCCGTTTTTCAGACCGTAACTTTTTATTGAAGATATGGAGTTTAAAATGCCTTGTACAACTTTTTTAGATTCTTCATTCAGTGCACCATTAAGTAAAATATTGCTCGCTGTACGCTGAAACAGGGTATAATCTAAAACAGCAAGTTGAATTTCTGCTTGATTGTCTGTAAAGTCAAAAGAAAACTCATTATTAAAAAAAGTGCCAAACAGATTTAATATTTTGCTTTTTTCAATTGAAACACCCTTCTCAATTGGTATGTTAATTTCTTTATACACTGAATTATATGTCAAAATTATGTTACTAATTTACTAATTTAATTTCTGCAAAGATACATATTTTTCAAACTTAAGTAAAATTTCTTCAACGAATGAGTCACTGCTTTCATAAAATGTCATACCATACTCTATTTTCTAAACTCCAATATCTACACTCTAACCTTTGTGTTCCTTTGTGGTTAGATTTTTTAACGCAAAGTCGCAAAGTTAATAACGCAAAAGTCGCAATAATAATTTAATATCACAAAAATTTTTTCATTTTATTAAGTAAAAAAGTCTTTTTTTAACCATGTACCGTGTACCATGTACCGTGTACCATGAACCGTGAACCGTGTACCATTTTCTAAACTCTAATCACTACCCTCCAATATGCACTACTTCAATTTGAGCGCGTTTCAACAAATTAATACCATCTTCTATTCTATAATTTTCAGAAAATACGACCCGTGCGATGCCCGCCTGAATAATTAATTTCGCACATTCAATGCAGGGTGATGACGTAACATAAAGGGTCGCTCCCTGCGAACTATTATTACTGCGGGCAACTTTTGTAATTGCATTCGCTTCGGCGTGAAGTACATAAGGTTTTGTTACATTGTTTTCTTCACATTCATTTTCGAAACCAGATGGTGTTCCGTTGTATCCGTCGCTAATTATCATCTTCTCTTTGACCAACAATGCTCCCACTTGACGTCTTTTGCAATAAGAATTTTGAGCCCATATTTCAGCCATGGCTAAATAACGCCTATCTAATAATTCCTGTTTTGTATTGATTACTAATTTGTTATCTGTCACAATCTATGATTAAAATTTTTGCAAAAATAATTAAAATTTTATTTCTTTAAACCTTTTCTTTTTCCTGATAAAAAAATCAAATACGATTGAGCCTTTGTAAATTTCGGCATGTTCCTTTTTCAATAGAGAATATCGCAAAATTTTTCTTTTTTTAATAAAAATTGGCATCTTTTTTAGAAACGCAAAATGTGCCAAAATAATTGACTTAACTACCAAAAAATTTCCTGAAAAGAGAAACTTTATCAGTGAAATATTGTCCAAAATCATTCGTATCCAAATTATTATCCACCCTTTGAGTCCGTGCCTGTTTTTAATTAGTAAAAAGAGGTTGTTTCTGTAGTTTAGGAAACTTTTGTTAGCATTGTTATAAGGAAGTGTACCTCCGCCAAGGTGAAATACTTCGCTTTTTGGGGTGAAAATAATTTCATAGCCCATATTTTTCATACGCCAGCACCAATCTATTTCTTCCATATGGGCAAAAAAATCTTTATCTAATCCTCCTGTTGAATTGAAAAGTTCCGTATTTACCATTAATGCCGCACCGCTGCCCCAAAATATTTGTTTTTCTTTATCATATTGACCCTCATCTTTTTCCAAAACATCAAAAATGCGTCCTCTGCAAAAAGTATATCCGAAACGGTCTATAAAACCACCCGCAGCACCCGCATATTCAAACATTGTTGGCGAATTATAATCTTTTATTTTTGGTACAACAGCAGCAACTTTGGAATTGTCAGTCATTATTTCCAAAAGTGGCTCTAACCATTCATTACATGGGGCAACATCGGAATTTAAAAGAACTGAAAAATCTGAGGTAATAGATGCAAGTGCTCTATTATAACCCTCTGAAAAACCATAGTTTACGGGAAATTTTATTATCTTAACCTGCGGGAAATTGTGTTGTATCCATTCAACAGAATTGTCAGTAGAACCATTATCAGCAACAATGATTTCAACATTAGGAAAGTTGGAATTTTTTATTACGACAGGAAGAAACTTCTGTAAAAGGTTTTGCGTATTCCAATTGAGGATAACTACTGATATAGTTTTAGGTTGAGTGTTATTCTCTTTTTCCATTTATTCGATTTCACGATTTGAAAAATGTAGGCAATTACGCCCTTATAATCTTATGTTTCAAAGCGTAGTGCACCATTTCCATTGTGCTGTTAATACCTAATTTCTTAAACATATTGTTTTTATGATTATTAACGGTATTGACGCTGATAAATAATTTTTCTGCAATTTCTTTTGCCAAAAATCCTTGGCTGCAAAGTGTCAGGATTTCTTTTTCGCGAGGAGTAAATTCCGGAATTTGAGCCTCTTTATCATCTGTTTTGGAAACAAAAATATTGTAAATCATTTTAGAAATATCGCTTCCGAAGTATTCATAACCTGCTGCTATTGAACTTATTGCATGAAAAACTTCATCTACACCTCCGGCTTGTTTTGATATAAATCCATTGATACCAAGTTCGAGCAATCCGCATAACGTTTCAAACGTATTATCGGCTGAAATTACAAGTATTTTCATGGCAGGAAACTCTTTGCGCAAACGTTTATAAATCTCAAAAATTCCCATATCGGGAAGTATTAGGTCTAATAATAAAATATCACAAGACACTTGATTGAGTAGTTCAAACAATTCTGCGCCACTCTCGGCTTCTCCTAAAATGGTTATTTCTTTGTGGTGATACAAGGAATTCCGTAACGTCATACGAAATAGTTTGTGGTCGTCTACTATCACTACTTTTATGCTGTTTTCCATGATAATCAAATTAATTTGGGTTAAATATAAGTGTTTCGTAAAGCTTTGTAAACGGCTGATTTTTAAGGGTTTTACCCCCCCACCCCCCCATTATATTGATAATCAGAGAGTTAGCGATTTCATTAATTATAGATATAAGCCAACGATTGAAATCATTTCGTGGTCGGGCAAAATCAGTATTTAACGTGTTATTTTTCATAAAAATATTTATTAAAATTATTGCAAAGATAAAGATTTTTTTTGAAACAAACAAAAATGGTGCTTTTTTTTATTTTCAGTTCGGAATAAAAAAAATTGAGTAGTGAGATATTAGAGTTTGATATTAGAGTTTAGATATTGGAGTTTAGAGTTTAGTATGCATTATTCATAAGAAATGAAAATATCTTTTAACCACAAACGAATACAAAAAAACTGAAAACTGAAAACAATTAATGCGTTCTTAACTTTGCGCCTTTGCATTAAAATAAATAATATGAATAATGTAGGTTAGACATGTAAATGAGTTTTTTAGAAATCAGTCCCACAAAAAAACGTTACAATTATTTTAAAATTTTCCTTTATATTTTAAAATAATTCAAAAATTTTCAATATTTTTGCACCCGATTTTATTTTAAAATTTTCAGTTATGGTATTATCATATATCACGTGGGACGTAGATCCTGAGATAGTAAATATTTTTGGCATATCATTAAGGTACTACGGAATTTTTTTTGTAGGAGGCTTATTAACATGCATTTACGTTCTTAAAACAGTTTTCCAACGAGAAGGAATTCCTTTGGAACATTTAGAAAAACTCGCAATTTACGGTGCGTTAGGAGTTTTTATTGGAGCAAGGATAGGACATTGTCTTTTTTATGAGCCCGTCTATTATCTTACACACATTGGCGAAATGCTACTTCCCTTCAGTAAAATGCCCGATGGAAGTTTTAAATATGTTGGTTATCAAGGATTAGCAAGCCATGGAGGAGGCATTGGACTGATTACTGCAATAATAATTTATTCGCGAAAAACTAAAGAATCAGCACTCAAAACCGTTGATATAATGGGAATTGTAGCACCATTACAAGGAGTTTTCATTCGGACAGCAAATCTGTTAAATTCGGAAATTGTTGGAAAGCAAACCGATGTTCCTTGGGCATTTATTTTCGAACAATCCGTTTACGACGGACCCAGACACCCCACTCAATTATATGAAGCAATTTGTTATTTGGTCTTCTTCGGTTTTCTTTTGTTGATGTTTAGAAAAAAATGGGCAAAATTTCAAACAGGAATATTTTTCGGAACATCAATCACACTGATATTTGTTGCACGATTCTTTATAGAATTTTTCAAAGAAATTCAGGTCGATTACGAGCGAAATATGACATTAGATATGGGTCAAATTTTGAGCATCCCATTTATTTTGACAGGAATAAGTTTTATCGTTTGGGGTATTTATCGCACAAACAAAGGTTTTGTACCCGTTCCGACGCATCAAAGAAGTAAAAGAAGAGAAAAAAGGAGGCAAAAAAAATAATAAATTTAACAAAAAAAAGATAAATTTGTATTTTGTATTAAAAAAACAACTATCTTTGCGCGCTGAAATTTTCTGCGGGAGTAGCTCAGTTGATAGAGCATTAGCCTTCCAAGCTAAGGGTCGCGAGTTTGAATCTCGTCTCCCGCTCAAGATTGATGCCGATGTAGCTCAGGGGTAGAGCACTTCCTTGGTAAGGAAGGGGTCATGGGTTCAATTCCCATCATTGGCTCATAAAAATATAAATTTTAAATATATTATCATAATATTGTTCAAACAGTCTAAATAAATTTGAGTTATGGCTAAAGCACAATTTCAAAGAACGAAGCCGCACGTTAATATCGGTACTATCGGTCACGTTGACCACGGTAAAACGACCTTGACTGCTGCAATTACATCTGTACTCGCAAAGAAGGGTCTCTCCGAAATAAAGAGTTTCGATTCTATTGACAACGCTCCCGAAGAAAAAGAGCGTGGTATTACTATTAATACCGCACACGTTGAGTATCAAACTGAAAACAGGCACTACGCACACGTTGACTGTCCAGGCCACGCAGACTATGTCAAAAACATGGTTACTGGTGCAGCACAAATGGACGGCGCAATACTTGTTGTTGCTGCTACTGACGGTCCGATGCCTCAAACAAGAGAACACATTCTTTTGGCACGTCAAGTGAACGTTCCTAGAATAGTGGTATTTATGAACAAAGTGGATTCGGTAGACGACCCCGAAATACTTGAACTTGTTGAAATGGAAGTTAGAGACTTATTAAGTTTCTATAAATTTGACGGTGACAACTCCCCAGTTATTCAAGGTTCTGCACTCGGTGCTCTGAACGGCGAAGCAGAATGGGAAGATAAAGTTATCGAACTGATGGCTGCCGTTGACGAATGGATTCCTATTCCGCCGCGTGACATCGACAAAGCGTTCCTGATGCCCGTTGAAGACATCTTTTCTATTACAGGAAGAGGTACAGTTGCAACAGGACGTATCGAAACCGGTGTTATTAAAACAGGTGAAGAGATGCAGCTTATAGGACTTGGCGCAGAAGGTAGAAAAACCGTTTGCACAGGAGTTGAAATGTTCCGTAAAATCCTCGATAGAGGTGAAGCAGGTGATAACGTAGGGCTTTTATTGCGAGGCATCGACAAAAAAGAAGTGAAACGTGGTATGGTATTGGCAAAACCAAATTCAATCAAACCTCACACAAAATTCAATGCTGAGGTTTACGTATTGAAAAAGGAAGAAGGCGGAAGGCACACGCCGTTCCACCAAAAGTACCGTCCGCAGTTCTATTTGCGTACACTTGACATCACAGGAGAAATATCGTTGCCCGAAGGAACCGAAATGGTTATGCCCGGTGATAACGTATCTGTTGTTGTCGAACTAATTTACCCTGTTGCACTTAACCAAGGTCTTCGTTTCGCTATCCGCGAAGGTGGACGTACAGTTGGCGCAGGACAGATTACTGAAATAATTGAATAGTTTGTAATTTTTTTGATTTATTAATTGATTATTAATTAATTTGAACTTTTTGTAAGTTCTAACACGGGTGTAGCTCAGTTGGTAGAGCACTGGTCTCCAAAACCAGGTGTCGGGAGTTCGAGCCTCTCCACCCGTGCTATATTAATGAATAATATTTTTATTAAACGAATTGAAAAACAATTCGGAAACGATTCAACTCAATTTTTGGAAGCATTGAAATTGCCTCCAACCATTTCTGTACGAAAAAATCCATCCAAACCAACAGATTTATGGAATAATGCCGAAAAAGTTCCTTGGTGCGACGATGGCTATTATCTTTTACAAAAACCTGCATACACTCTTGACCCTCTTTTTCATGCAGGTTGTTATTATCCGCAGGAAGCAAGCAGTATGATCATTGATTGGCTTTTACGACAACTTGATATAAAAACAGAAAACCCAATTATCCTCGATTTATGCGCCGCACCCGGTGGCAAAGCAACTTTAATTGTTTCATTCCTAAACGGTAATGGACTTTTGATTGCCAATGAAATAATTAAAAATCGAAGTCATATTTTGCTAGAAAATTTAATCAAATGGGGCTACAAAAATTGTTTGGTTACGCAAAACTCCCCCGAAGTTTTTTTTTCTTTTAAAAATATTTTCGATATAATTGTTGTTGATGCTCCTTGTTCTGGGGAGGGAATGTTTCGCAAAGATAAACGTGCCATAGAAGAATGGTCTGAAATCAATGCCGAAAAATGTGCATTGCGACAGCGAAAAATTTTAGATGATATTTGGCACTCCTTAAAATCTGGCGGATTTTTGATATATAGTACATGTACCTTTAATCCTGCTGAAAATGAAGAGAATATTTCAAAATTTGCAAAAGAAAATCACGCTGAAGTTATGAAATTTACTCCGCCACTTTCTTGGGGAATTACATCAATAAACATTGAAAATGGCAATGGTTTCGCTTTTTATCCCCACCTCACAAAAGGAGAAGGATTTTTTGTTACTGTAATCCAGAAAATTGATGATAACATTGCAAAATGTAGAGAAATGAGCAATTCAAAAATTAAAAATATTGATTTTTCAACATTAAAAATTTTAGAGCGTAGCAAAAATTCTAAAAATAGATTAATACCCGCACATTCTTTGGCAATGAGCAATGATTTCATAAATCACAATCATTATCCTGAACTCGAACTTACATTAGATGATGCCCTTAAATATTTAAAAGGCGAGCCGCTGCAATCCTCAGGTTTAAAAAAAGGGTATCTTTTATTGAAATATAAAGGAGTTTCGTTAGGATTTGGAAAAGAAATCGGAAACAGAATAAATAACCTTTATCCGATTAATTGGCGAATAAAAATAAAAATTTAAGTTAAATTGCCACCTCATCCATTATTTTGAGTTTAACAAGGGAATAAATTCAACTCCAATCCACATTCCATTAGGAATGCGGCCAAAAAACGATGCAAATATGAGTAGTCTGTGTGCTTTTCATTATTTCGTATCAATACAACAGGCTAAATCAACTTGCATAGTATCAGCGTAGATACTATTATTATTCCAATCCATGTATCACCAATCCGGAACGTAGTTTCGGTTCGAACCATGTTGTTTTAGGAGGCATAATATTACCTGTATCTGCAATGTCAATCAACTGTTTCATTGAAACGGGGTACAATGCAAATGCAACTTTCATTTCACCGGAATCTACCCTGCGTTGAAGTTCTCCTAAACCTCTGATGCCGCCTACAAAGTCAATTCGTTTTGATGTACGTAAATCGCTTATTCCCAAAATTTTATCTAAAACATGGTTTGACAAAATAGTTACGTCAAGTACTCCAATTGGGTCTGAGTCGTCGTATGTTCCCTCGCGAGCGGTTAATTTATACCATTTCCCCGATAAATACATTGAAAATTCATGCAGTACGGTTGGATTAATAGTCTCATCTTTCTGTTCTGATAAAGGCTGCATCGACGAAGCAGACTGACAAGATATATCCATACCTTTAATTATGTCATAATTAACATGAAATTCTTGTATTTCGTCAGTTTGACAAATTTTAGTTTCAAGTTCTTCGATTTCAAAAACTGAGTCTAATTTATCAATAAATTCTTCATCGGAAAGCCCGTTCAAATCTTTAACAACTCGGTTGTAGTCGATGATTGTCAATTGGTTATCGGGGAAGTGAACAGCCATAAAGAAGTTATATTCTTCGTTTCCTGTATGATTTGGATTAGCCTGTTTTCGTTCTAAGCCAATGCGTGCGGCAGCTGCTGTGCGGTGATGCCCGTCTGCAACATAAGTATAAGGAACTTTTGTCGCAAATAACTCTTCAAGTAGTCGGTTAGATTCCTCTCCATAAACTCCCCAAAAATGGTGTCCAAAACCGTCATCTGCTACAAAACCGTACTCTGGCATTTGATTTCTCGTAATATTACTAACAATTTGGTCAATTTCAGGAACAGCGCGGTAACTGAAAAACACGGGCTCAATATTTGCGTTGTTTACGCGAATATGAATCATACGGTCTTCTTCTTTGTCGGGGCGTGTAAGTTCGTGCTTTTTTATTATACCATCTTCATAATCTGAACATGCGGCGCATCCAACAATACCAAATTGTCGGCGACCGCGCATTGATTGTGCATAAATATAAAATTGAGCCTCTTCATCTTGCACAAGCCAACCTTTTTCTTTAAACATATTGAAATTTTCGACTGCTTTGTCGTAAACTTCTTTTGAATGAACGTCAATATCGGGCGGAAGTTCAATTTCAGAACGTGTAACACGCAAAAGAGAACAAGGTTTTCCCTCTGCCATTTCTGCAGCCTCTTGACTATTCATAACGTCGTAGGGAAGGCAAGACAAATCTTTCGCAATTTCTTGCGGCGGACGCCAACCCCTAAATGGTTTTACTATTGCCATAATAATTATTATTTAGTTATTTATAAGATAGTTATCAGTTTTCAGTTATCAGTTATCAGTAATCAGTAATCAGTATTCAGTTATCAGTGAATGAGTGAATAAGTAAATGAGTGAATGAGTATTTTCAATTCGTAATTCATTTTCGCTTTTAGTATTAACCTTATTTTTACCTTATTTATTCTACAAAACAACCTTAGTAGAAATTCAGTA
>WRMI01000020.1 GCA_009777175.1 Marinilabiliaceae bacterium | reverse complement strand
TGGTCCCGAAATAGATAATATAACAAGTCACGCCACAAATTGTATAAAAGTGATATTTGTTTCCAATATACCTAATAATCAGACTGTTGAATTTTATCTTGAAGATTTGTATGTCATAAACGGCGACAAAATTGATATCGGTCCCTATCAGGTTAATATAAATCTGCGCGATTGGATTGGCACTACCGACCTTTTTAATATTACTCCTTCAATGATTCAATTAGATGCTCCTGCCGTTGCTGGCGAAGCGTGGCTTTTTACAGAATCGGAAGCAGTTGAAGAGGCGCAATGGCAGTTATATTTTAGAATGTACTTTAACCCATCAGACCAAAACTATTGCAGAATTTATTTGACGGCTGACAATCCTGATATTAATACTATAAATAATGCTTATTTTTTGGTTCTCGGAACAGCCAACGACAATATTTGCCTTTGGGAGAGAAGAAATGGAATAAACAGACTTTTGATAACGGGGATTCATAAAAGGTTAGATATGGGTGATGTTTGGGGGTTAATAAGAGTTACAAGAGATGAAAATGGAAATTTTCTTGTTGAAAGTAATATTTTAAACGAAGGATGGATGGAAGAGGGAAGTTATGAAGGGTCTGATGGTATGGTTTCCAATTACTTCGGATTTAGTTGTCGTTACACTCAATTAAGAAGTAGACATTTTTGGTTTGGTAATTTTGAAATATCAGGAAAACCATATATTGATACAAATCCCCCTCAAGTAGTAGATTTTGAGGTTAAAAATATGTATAGTTTTCGTTTAACATTCTCTAAACCAATTGAATATCTTATTTTTGATAAAACCAATTTTTACATTGAATCGAATGGTAAAAATCCTGACGAAATTAATTTGGTCGAAAACGATGCTTATAGTATTGATTTATTGTATAATGATGCTATTCCAATTAATTCCTCACACAATTTTTTCGTACGAAATATTACTGACAATCTGGGGAATACAATGCAAACAACATTTTTTAATTTCAATTATACTTCATCTTCAATGACAGGTGCGGACTCTGAAAATAATCGAACGTTTCTTTTGTATTTCAATCGTGCAATAAATTTTAATACGTTGTCGCCGAACACTTTAAAATGGAAAGATGGTGGTCCTCAAATCGTAAATGTAGTACATCACGCTGACGACTGTATAAGAATGGAGTTAGTAACCGATTTTCCTAATGCAATTGTACATGAACTTTATATCAATGACCTTTGGACTCTATCGGGTGATATTGTTGATAACGGCCCATATCCAATTTTTATATATATTTCTAAACGGCACGATATTGTAATTTCTGAAATTTTTGTTCGTACTAATAATTCTGTTGGACTCCCTGATAGTAAATACATTGAACTATACAACAGAAGTGAATTTCCAATTCAATTAGCAGATTTTACTATCAGAGTTAATAACAATTCCCGCACTTTAGAAAGATATTTGCTTTTTCCCGATGACTATCTTTTGATTGTTCCTTCAAACCAGAACGAGCAGTGGGATCACGTTGAAAATCGAATAGCGATAGTAAGTGGTTTTTTTACATCAATGGTAGTCGGAGGGGGCGATTTAGTATTAACCGACAAACAGGGCAACACAATGTGTGTATTGCAATATAATCCATCGATGGGCGAAAGAGGTTTCAAAACAAACGGCGGATGGTCGTTAGAAATAATTGATTTAGACAATCTTTCTGGAGAATCAAATAACATTGATTTTTCTATTGACACAATTGGCGGAACACCCGGACGCGAAAATTCGATTTCGGCAAAGAACCCCGATGTATACCCACCACATTTGATACAATGTTATATGGAAACTGATAATTGCCTCGTAATGGAATTTTCTGAAACAATGAATCCTCAAATATTGCCAACTGATTGCATAATAGAACCAAATGATATAGAAATAGTTTCAATGGAGTTTGAAGAGCCTTTTTTGAAAAATTTAAAAATTAATTTTAAACAAAACCTACCTGAAAATAAAACATATAATTTTCGTTTTGTAACAAAACCTGAAGATTTGGCAGGAAATGTAGTCTCAAATATTGATATATTACAATTTGGTATTCCCATTCAACCCGAAAAAGGCGATGTAATAATTAATGAACTTTTGTATAATCCGCCAACTGATGGTTCTATGTTTGTAGAACTCTACAATCGTACAGATAATTTGCTCGATATTTCTCAACTTTATATTGCAAGAAGCCGTGGCAGTGCAGTTATTCCCGAAGCATTGGTACAATTAACCGACAAACCTATTTCAATTTTCCCAAAAAGTTACATCGCTTTTACTTCCAACAAAAATTGGGTGCTGCATTATTACGATATTAAAGATGATCAAACGATTTTGAATATTAGTGGTACCATGCCGACATTTGTAAACACGGGTGGTTCAGTTTTTTTAACAGATATAATGGGCAATATTTTTGAACGTTTCGAGTATAATGATAAAATGCACTTTAATTTACTTGGCACTACAAAAGGAGTTTCGTTAGAACGAATTAGTTCAGAAGAATCCGCAATGAATCCTCAAAATTGGCATTCTGCATCGGCAGACCAAAATTATGCTACTCCGGGAAAAATAAATTCGCAAGCACGTTCTTTTGAAAATATTCCCGATAAAGACTTTTTAATTATTGAACCTCAAGTATTTACACCAAATCATGACGGAAATGATGACCTGCTTTTTATCCGTTATATTTTCGACGAGCCGGGCAACAACCTAACAATTACAATATTCAATCGCTTAGGACAGCCCGTCCGACATATAACTAATAATTCTCTTTCTGGAACAGATGGATTTTTTACTTGGGATGGTTTAGACGACAACGGACAACGCTGTCCATCAGGTATTTACATCGTTTGGGCAAAAAGTTTCAATATGAACGGAAACATCAAAGAAACAAAAAAATCAGCAGTTCTGAGCTATGGAAAATGAGAAAAGTAAATGAGTGAATGAGTAAATGAGTGAATAAGTGTAGGGGCGCACCCTTGCGGTCGTCCACCTTGTAATAAAAAAATAAGTGAATGAGTAAATGAGTGAATGAGTGAATAAGTGTAGGGGCGCACCCTTGCGGTCGTCCACCTTGTAATAAAAAAATGAGTAAATGAGTGAATAAGTGTAGGGGCGCACCCTTGCGGTCGTCCACCTTGTAATAAAAAAATGAGTAAATGTGTGAATGAGTGTAGGGGCAAACCTGCGTGTTTGCCCATGTTTATTATCAATTACCGATTTTTGAATTATTGCGCCCTTTGTTTTCTCAACTTTGCGACTTTGCGTTAAAACAGAAAAGAATTTGATAGATGCATTGAATTTGTTGTAAATGAGTCGAATATTAATAGAATAATATATAAATCCGTGAAAATCCGTCTAATCAGTCAAATCTGTGAATCCAAAAATAAGTCGTGGCTAAAATGAAATCAAATACAAAACGTGTAGTAATAGGGCTTTCTGGCGGTGTTGATTCGAGTGTTGCGGCATATATCTTAAAACAACAAGGTTACGATGTGGTTGCCCTTTTTATGAAAAATTGGCACGACACTACGGGTGTCCTTAAAGCAGATTGTCCATGGCTTGACGATAAATTTGATGCCGAAGCTGTTGCCCGAAAACTTAATATTCCCTTCCATTTTGTTGACCTTAGCGAACATTATAAAAAACGTGTTGTCGATTATATGTTTTCTGAATATGAAAAAGGACGTACTCCAAACCCTGATATTTTGTGCAACAGAGAAATAAAATTTGATGTTTTTATGGAAAATGCTTTTAAGTTAGGTGCTGATTATGTTGCCACAGGGCATTTTTGCCAAAAAAAAGAGACGCTCATTAACGGGCAGTTAGTTTACAGTCTATTAGCGGGTAGCGACCCAAACAAAGACCAAAGTTATTTTTTATGTCAATTATCACAAAAACAGTTAGAAAAAGTTCTTTTTCCGATAGGAAATTTACATAAGAGCGAAGTTCGCAAAATTGCTACTGAATTAAATTTAGTTACCGCTAATAAGAAGGATTCACAAGGTATTTGTTTCGTTGGGAAGGTTGATTTGCCTGTTTTTTTGCAGCAAAAATTGTCTCTAAAAAAAGGAGACGTTTTTCTTGTTCCTGCAGATGCAAAAATTTTCGAACGGAATTGGGAAAAAGCTTTACATAATCCCGACGACGACACTTTGTTAAAATTATCATATTCTTTTCCGTTTAATTCAGAACAATTCAAAAAAATCGGTGAACATAACGGCGCACATTTTTATACAGTCGGACAGCGAAAAGGGTTGAATATAGGTGGTTTTGCCGAACCCCTTTTTGTGCTCGGAACGGATGTTCAAACTAATCAGATTTTTATGGGAATGGGAAATAAACATCCCGGACTTTTCCGAAAAGTTCTAAAAATAAACAACAACGAAATTCATTGGATTAGAGACGATTATAAACTTGATATTGACCAAGATAGAGATTTAAAAGTTCGAATTAGATACCGACAACCATTACAAGACGCAATTTTGATGCAAAGAAAAAATGGACTTTTTATTCTCTTTGACGATTATCAGCGGGGAATTACTCCCGGACAATTTGCTGCTTGGTATAAAAAAAATGAATTAATTGGCTCTGGAGTGATACATGAATAAAATTTTTATTAACTTGCGCAAATTTTTTTTTGTATAATATGTTGAATTACACAGTTTTATTACAGATTTTTTTTGCAGGAATGATTACGTTTATAATCGTATTCATAACAATTCCCGCAATATTGAGAGTTGCATACTCTAAAAACTTTTTTGACGAACCGAACAGACGGAGAGTGAACAAAATTAAAACTCCTATTTTAGGGGGGATGGGCATTTTTCTCGGAATTTTGTTCACATATCTTTTTTATTTAGATTTATTTGATTATCATTCAGTTCCATTTTTAATTCCCGCATTGTTAATAATTTTTGCAATTGGAATTAAAGACGATATTTTTGCAACTACTCCAATAATGAAATTTATTGGTCAAATGCTTGCTGTCCTTATTATCATTGGCTTTGGGGATTTAAGAATAACTGATTTTCACGGCTTTTTCGCTATTAAACCCGACTATTTTCTTAGCCTTTTTGTTACTTTAATTTTAATGATTTATATTATTAATGGTTTCAATTTGATTGACGGAATTGACGGATTAGCGGCAATTACAGGCATTATTACAACCATTAGCTTTTCTGTATGGTTTCTGATTAATGGTGAATATCTTATTCCTATTTTAGGTGCCACCATTGTAGGCGCACTGCTTGCATTCCTTTATTATAACCTTTTTTCTAAAAGTCAAAAAATTTTTATGGGTGATACGGGCTCACTTATTCTTGGTTTTTTAATTTCTGTTATTGCCATTAAATTTATGGAAATGAACGCTTTTGCAAATCGTCCTTATCTTAAATATCAAATGACCGCAGCACCCGCTGTTGCAATGGGAATTATGATTGTACCCGTAATTGATACACTTCGCGTATTTTTTAGACGCATCGCACGAGGAAAGTCCCCTTTTGCTGCCGACAAAACTCATATTCATCACCGACTCCTTTCTCTCGGATTTTCACACGCTCAAACAACTTTTATGATTGCAGGTGTGAATATTATGTTTGTCATTTTGTCATATTTTATGAAAGATTTTGGAGTAATTTTTCCGCTCGCCATTAATCTGACCGTTGGACTAATTGTTTTTAATATTCCTTCTTTTGCTATTAGAATGAAAAAGAAAAAAATGAGAGCACAAAAATCTGAAAATCAAACATCTTTTAAAGAATTTTTAAACAAAAATAATTTTGAATAGAAAAAGAGTGAATGAGTGAATGAGTAAATGAGTGTAGGGGCGCACCCTTGCGGTCGCCCGCCCTTAATAAATGAGTAAATGAGTGAATGAGATAAAACCTTATTTTTACCTTATTTCTTTTACAAAACAACCTTAGTAGCAGTAATTCGTGGCTAAATAAATTAAAATTATTAAAATAATATAATATGAACACTGAAAACGAAAAAGTAAAAGTACTTATAATCGGCTCTGGTCCAGCAGGTTATACAGCAGCAATTTATCTTAGTAGAGCAAATCTAACACCTGTTCTTTACGAAGGATTGCAACCTGGCGGACAATTAACAATTACAACCGATATAGAAAATTTCCCCGGATATCCACAAGGCGTTAGCGGATTTGAAATGATGACCCACCTGAAAACACAAGCAGAACGTTTCGGAACTGTCATAAGAGCAGGAATAGCAACAAAAACAGACCTTTCGACCTATCCCTTCAAAATTACAATCGACAATAACAAAATTATTGAAACCGAAGCATTGATAATAGCAACAGGTGCCACCGCTAAATACCTCGGACTACCCGACGAAACAAAATATATGGGAAGCGGGGTCTCGGCATGTGCAACTTGTGATGGCTTTTTTTATAGAGGCAAAGATGTTGCAGTTGTTGGAGGTGGAGATACTGCATGCGAAGAAGCCATTTATCTTGCGGGTTTATGCAACAAAGTTTATATGATAGTTAGACGTGACCAACTGCGTGCCTCAAAAGTGATGCAAAATAGAGTCCAAAAAACTAATAATATCGAAATTCTTTGGGAACATCAAGTTAAAGGGTTGTTTGGTGATGGCGGGGTTGAAGGTGCAATACTTTGGAAAAAGAAAGATACTCCTCAACAAGAAGAGGTAAATATTAAAATTGATGGTTTCTTCCTTGCAATTGGACATCAGCCAAATTCAGCAATTTTTGCCGAATATATTGAAACTGACCCAATTGGATATATAAAAACTATCCCCGGAAGTTCTAAAACAAATATTGAAGGTGTTTTTGCCTGCGGAGACGTTCAAGACCCAACATACAGGCAAGCGGTAACAGCCGCAGGATCAGGTTGTATGGCAGCAATAGATACGGAACGGTGGCTGAATGAAAAATAGAATATCAATATTTCCATTCAGTATCAGCCTCTCTTATTGAAAAAGATACTAAAAATACTTACATTGAGCGTCTAACCAAAATCGACACCAAAATGTTGGAAAACGCATACCAAACCTCAAAAGCAAAGATAACAAGCATGGACATAAAATATATCATCTGTTTTGCTGCCGATTTAGATACAAAAGATATCAGCCTGATTTTCAATATAGAACCTGCAAGCGTGAATACTGTACGCTATCGCATAAAGAAAAAATTTGCTGAGGAGGATGCGTTTCGGATGGTTTTTTGAAAAAAACTTCGTGAAAAAGCTTTTGTGTGACTTTATGGTAAAAAATCTAACCCCAAAGGCGCAAAGTTGAGAACTCAAAGATGAACTTTCACTAACCACTAATTTTTGCGCCTTTGCGTTAAAAATAACATTATGAAGTATTTTTCAAGTATGCATATTTCATCGAAAATAAAATATTTTTAAAAATTTTTCATTTTTTTGTTGCATCTTAAAAAAAAGCATTATCTTTGCCGCCGATTTTCACAAGAAAATATATCCGAACTGTTTCTTAAAAAGGTGGATAACAACAAGTTAGGTCTTACCTTTTAGGTTTAAAATGAGCGAAATATTATGATAAAAAAAATTAAAGCATATTTTGGGAACGTTTACAACGAATTAGTTCATAAAACAACGTGGCCCACGTGGAAAGAGTTACAAGGTAGCGCAGTAGTCGTTATGATTGCATCGGTTATTATCTCTTTGATAGTGTTTGTGATGGATTTTTCCTTCGACAAAATATTAAAATGGTTCTACGATATGTTATTTTAATAACGGAATAACAAAATAAACAGGATGAGCGAAATAGAAAAAAAATGGTATGTACTTCGTGTAATCACGGGAAAAGAGAAGAAAGTTCGAGAGTACATCGAGAGTGAACGAACAAAACATAAACTTCAAGATTACATTACGCAAGTTGTAATTCCGACCGAAAAAATATTACAACTTCGGAAAGGAAAAAAAATCACAAAAGAGAAAAATTATCTACCCGGTTATGTAGTTATTGAGGCTGCGCTGATTGGGGAAGTACCCTTTGTTTTAAAGAGCATTCCATCAGTTATGGGTTTTTTGACAGAACGAAACAGCGACGAACCTACACCACTTAGAATGTCCGAAGTAAACAGAATTTTGGGAAAAGCAGACGAATTAGCAGAAACAGATATTGAAACAAATGTACCTTTTGCCACAGGTGAAACAGTGAAAGTGAAAGACGGTCCATTTAACGGTTTCAACGGAATTATTGAAGAAGTGAACAGCGAGAAAAGAAAATTAAAAGTTATGGTCAAAATTTTTGGTCGTAAAACACCATTAGAACTAAGTTTCTTACAGGTTGAAAAAGAATAGGCAACATTTAGCAGTAGCGCTTCCTTATGGTAAACAAAAACGTTTATCTCTGCAAATGGAAAAAATTTTTTGAAAACCTTTATAAATAAATATTAAATACACTAATTGCTACAATGGCTAAAGAAGTAGAAACATTTATCAAACTTCAGATAAAAGGCGGTGCGGCAAATCCATCACCCCCAGTGGGACCAGCATTAGGTTCCAAAGGAGTGAACATTATGGAATTTTGTAAGCAGTTTAATGCACGGACGCAGGAAAAAATTGGAAAAGTTTTACCCGTTGTCATTACTGTTTACAGAGACAAATCATTTGAATTTGTAATAAAAACACCACCCGCAGCAGTGCAACTTATGGACGCCGCAAAAGTTCCGAAGGGGTCACCAGAGCCAAATCGGAAAAAAGTTGGAAACGTTTCGTGGGACCAAATTAAAACTATTGCGGAAGATAAAATGGCAGATATGAACTGTTTTACAGTAGCACCTGCAATGAGAATGATTGCCGGAACAGCCAGAAGTATAGGAGTGACCGTAGAAGGTCAGTTCCCCGATAATAATTAAAATTGTTTGCAAAATGACAAAACTAACAAAAAATAAAAAGTTAGCGCTATCAAAAATCGATAAAACGAAAGTATATCCGATAACAGATGCCATCAATCTTCTCAAAGAGATTACAACTGTTAAATTTGATGCATCGGTGGATATAGATGTTCGATTGGGAGTTGATCCACGAAAGTCAACACAAATGGTACGCGGAGTAGTTACGTTGCCACACGGAACAGGTAAATTGGTCAGAGTTTTAGTGCTTTGTACTCCTGATAAAGAAGAAGAAGCAAAAAATGCTGGCGCCGAACACGTTGGACTTGACGACTACATTGCGAAAATCAAAGATGGTTGGACAGACGTTGATGTAATTATCACAATGCCAAGCGTTATGGGAAAAGTTGGTGCTCTCGGAAAAATTCTCGGACCACGAGGATTAATGCCAAACCCCAAAAGTGGTACAGTTACAATGGATGTCGGAAAAACTGTCCAAGAAGTAAAAGCAGGTAAAATCGATTTTAAAGTTGATAAGTATGGAATTGTACACTCTTCCGTAGGAAAAGTGTCGTTTGCACCCGAAAAAACTGTTGAAAACATCCGTGAATTTATTGCCGTTCTTCATAAAGTGAAACCCACGGCAGCGAAGGGTGTTTATTTGAAAAAGATCTACGTTTCCAGTACCATGAGTCCCGGAATTCAGGTCGATGTTAAATCTATTTAATTTAAAGTATTAACATTTAAAGAGTTACAGAAATAATGAGAAAGATAGATAAAACAGAAATAATCAATGAAATAGCAGCTAAAATATCTGAGTTCGGTCACTTTTATGTTACTGATACCACAGGATTGAAAGCCGGTGCAACAAACAATTTAAGACGTCTTTGTTTTAAAAGCGGCGTGAAAATGGTGGTCGTTAAGAACACACTATTTCAGAAAGCGATAGAACAAAGTGGTAAGAAAATTGAAGGTTTAGAAGAGGCATTAAAAGGCACGTCGGCGATTCTATTTACGAATACCAACAGCCTGCCCGCAAAACTGATAAAAGATTTCCGCAAAAAAGCATCATTACCTGTATTTAAAGGTGCGTACGTGGAAGAATCTGTTTACATTGGTGAAAGCCAATTAGAAGCATTAGCGACCATTAAGTCGAAAGAAGAGTTGATTGGAGACCTTATCGCCTTACTTCAATCACCAATCAGGAACGTATTAGGTGCCCTACAATCAGGCGGAAATACAATCCACGGAATATTAAAAACATTAGGCGAAAAAGAGTAAAATAGTATTAACAAAAATTATAACAATCACAAAATGGCAGATATAAAAAAACTTGCAGAAGAGTTAGTAAATTTAACTGTAAAAGAAGTAAATGAACTTGCTGGAGTTCTTAAAGAAGTTTACGGCATAGAGCCAGCAGCAGCGGCAGTTGCAGTAGCAGCAGCGTCAACAGGCGCAGGCGAAGCCGAAGATGCAGTGCAAACTGAATTTGACGTCATTATGAAACATCCAGGTGGTTCTAAATTAGCCATCGTTAAACTTGTAAAAGAGATGACAGGTATGGGACTTAAAGAAGCTAAAGAATTAGTGGACAAAGCTCCAACGGCTATTAAAGAAAAAATTACGAAAGAAGAAGCGGAATCCCTTAAATCTCAACTAGAAGAAGCAGGAGCAGAAGTTGAACTTAAGTAAAATATTGGTACGGATATAGAATCCTTATATCTATCAAATGGGATTCTTGTTTTTATAGTTTTTTAGTAAAGTATTTTTACTATTTTCAATTAAGCTCGATAGATTAGTTTGATTATTAGTGTGAAAAATTCTGAAAACTGAAAACTAATAACTGAAAATCATATAAGTTCAATTAATATTTTTAAATAAATGACTCCAAATAGCTCCGAAAGAATAAGTTTTGGAACCATCAAAAATCAGTTTAAATACCCTGATTTCCTTGAGGTTCAAGTTAAATCATTCCGCGAATTTTTTCAATTAGGTTCAACACCCGAAGAGCGGAAACAGGAAGGTTTATTTCAAGTATTCAGTGAAAACTTTCCTATTACAGACACAAGAAACAATTTCGTTTTAGAATTTGTGGATTTCAGTGTCGACCCTCCGAGGTACACTATGCAAGAATGTATCGAAAGAGGATTGTCATATAGCGTACCGCTTAAAGCCAAACTGAAACTTTTTTGTACAGACCCCGAACACGAAGATTTCGACACAGTCGTACAAGAAGTATACCTTGGTGCTGTACCATATATGACTAACAGAGGTAGCTTTATTATTAATGGTGCTGAAAGGGTTATTGTATCGCAGTTGCATAGGTCGCCCGGAGTATTTTTTGGGCAAAGTATACACGCAAACGGTACAAAATTATATTCCGCAAGAATTATCCCCCTAAAAGGTTCATGGATAGAATTTGCTACTGATATCAACAACGTAATGTACGCCTATATTGACAGAAAGAAAAAACTTCCCGTTACTACCTTGCTCCGAGCAATTGGTTTCGAAAGCGACAAAGATATACTCGAAATTTTCGAACTCGCAGACGAAGTCAAAGTTTCTAAAGTTACCTTGAAAAAATATGTAGGACGTAGACTTGCTGCAAGAGTACTTAAAACGTGGATAGAAGATTTCGTTGACGAAGATACTGGCGAAGTGGTTTCAATCGAAAGAAACGAAGTTATTATCGAACGAGAAACTCTTCTCACAGATGACAACTTAGACGATATTTTAGAAGCAGGTGCAAAATCTATTTTGTTGCACAAAGAGCAACTTAATCAAACCGATTATGCAATAATTTATAACACACTCCAAAAAGACCCGTCAAACTCTGAAAAAGAAGCAGTTGCGCATATTTATCGTTTGTTAAGAAGCGCAGAACCACCCGACGAAACTACGGCAAGAGACGTTATTGACAAACTTTTCTTTTCTGAAAAAAGATACGACCTCGGAAACGTAGGCAGATATCGTATTAACAAAAAACTTAATCTCGTTTATGACCAAGATTACAGGGTTTTGACAAAAGTAGATATTATTGCTATTATCAAGCATTTGATTGAACTTATAAACTCGAAAACTGACGTTGATGACATCGACCATCTTAGTAACAGAAGGGTTAGGACTGTTGGCGAACAGTTAGGTAATCAATTTGGAATTGGTCTTGCGCGTATGTCAAGGACTATTCGCGAAAGAATGAACGTTAGAGATAATGAAGTTTTTACACCGACAGAACTAATTAACAGTAAGACAATGTCTTCCGTTATAAATAGTTTTTTTGGTACGAATGCATTGTCGCAATTTATGGATCAAACAAATCCACTTGCAGAAATTACCCATAAAAGGCGTATGTCCGCATTAGGACCGGGTGGTTTATCACGTGAGCGAGCAGGTTTTGAAGTACGAGACGTACATTATACGCACTATGGTCGTCTTTGTCCGATTGAAACGCCCGAAGGACCTAATATCGGGCTGATTTCGTCTCTTTGTGTATTTGCAAAAATTAACGAACTCGGTTTTATTGAAACTCCATACCGAAAAGTTGTTGAAGAACAAGTTGATTTGACCGACGAAGGCGTTATCTATTTTACTGCCGAGGAGGAGGAAAACCTTACTGTTGCGCAGGCTAATGCACCTTTGGACAAAAACGGTTATTTTAAGGATACACGCATAAAGGCACGTTTGGAAGCCGACTATCCCGTTGTTCCGCCCGAAAAAATTGACCTTATGGACGTTGCGCCGAATCAAATTGCATCTGTTGCTGCATCGCTTATTCCTTTCTTAGAACATGACGATGCTAACCGCGCACTTATGGGCTCTAATATGATGAGACAAGCAGTTCCAATTATGAAACCCGAATCGCCCATTGTGGGTACAGGTTTAGAAGGAATTTTGACTCACGACTCTCGTACACACATTGTTGCCGAAGGTACCGGTGTTGTGGAATATGTTGACGCAAACGAAATTGTTGTGAAATACGACCTCTCAAAAGATGAAGAATTTATCAGTTTCGACCCGGATGTCAGACAATATAAACTAATAAAGTTCTTTAAAACTAACCAAAATACTTGTATCAATCTAAGACCTATTGTACAAGTTGGCGATAAAGTAACAAAGGGTCAAATTATGACTGAAGGTTTTGCCTCCGAAAAAGGTGAATTAGCGCTCGGTCGTAACCTTAAAGTTGCTTTTATGCCATGGAAAGGTTATAATTTTGAAGATGCAATTGTTCTCAACGAAAAATTAGTACGCGACGACATTTTTACGTCAATTCATATTGACGAGTACGCATTAGAAGTTCGTGACACTAAGCGAGGTTTAGAAGAATTAACATCTGATATTCCCAACGTAAGCGAAGAAGCAACCCGCGATTTAGATGAAAACGGATTAATAAGGATTGGAGCAATAGTTAAACCCGGAGATATTCTTATCGGTAAAATAACACCAAAAGGAGAAAGCGACCCAACACCCGAAGAAAAATTGTTACGTGCAATATTCGGCGAAAAAGCAGGAGACGTGAAAGACGCATCTCTTAAAGCGACACCATCTTTACAAGGAGTGATTATTGACAAAAAACTATTCTCGCGAGTAATTAAAGATAGAAAAACCCGCACATCTGATAAGCCATACTTGGATAAAATTGAAGATGAATTTAAAGAAGAGGTGAACAAACTTACCGATATATTGGTTGACAAATTGAATTCATTAGTAAGTGGAAAAACAAGTCAAGGCGTTAAAGATTATTTGGGAGTTGACCTTGTTTCAAAAGGAACAAAATTTACTCAAAAAATGCTTCAAGATATTGATTATCTGAATGTTAATCCGAACAGATGGACTACATATAAAGATAAAAACGAACTTATCCAACGTGTAATCTACAATTACAGAGCGCGATACAAAGAGTATGAGGCAAAAGAAAAACGTCAAAAATATAACCTTACACTCGGCGACGAACTACCAACAGGCATCGTTCAATTAGCAAAAGTTTATGTAGCAAAAAAACGCAAAATAACAGTTGGTGACAAAATGGCAGGACGCCACGGAAACAAAGGAATTGTCTCACGAATTGTACGTCAAGAAGATATGCCTTTCTTAGAAGACGGAACACCTGTGGACATCGTTTTAAATCCGTTAGGAGTGCCATCACGTATGAATTTAGGGCAGATTTACGAAACCGTTTTAGGCTGGGCAGGACACGAACTCGGATTGAAATTTACTACTCCGATTTTTGACGGCGCAACCGAAGCAGACATCGATAAATTTACTAAATTGGCAGGAATACCCAAATTAGGAAAAACTGTCCTTTATGATGGTGGCACTGGCGAACCGTTCCACCAGCCCGCAACTGTCGGAGTAATTTATATGATGAAACTTGGACACATGATTGAAGATAAGATGCACTCACGCTCAATAGGACCATATTCACTGATAACACAACAACCTCTCGGCGGAAAAGCACAGTTCGGAGGTCAGAGGTTCGGTGAAATGGAAGTATGGGCATTGGAAGCATTCGGCGCATCGCATATACTCCAAGAAATACTTACTGTTAAATCAGATGACGTAGTTGGACGCGCAAAAGCGTATGAAGCAATCGTAAAAGGCGACCCGCTACCCGTTCCTGGAATACCCGAATCACTCAACGTGTTACTACACGAAATGAGAGGTCTCGGATTAAGTGTGAATCTTGATTAATTAATAATTTCATTAATAATATGGTATTCAAGAAAGAACAAAAAACAAAAACTGGGTTTAGTCAAATAACTATTGGGCTTGCATCACCCGACAAAGTGAAAGATGGCTCAAGCGGTGAAGTACTTAAACCCGAAACCATTAATTACCGCACGTATAAACCCGAACGAGACGGTCTTTTTTGCGAAAGAATATTCGGTCCCGTCAAAGATTATGAGTGCCATTGCGGTAAGTATAAGAGAATTAGATATAGAGGTATCGTCTGCGACCGTTGCGGAGTAGAAGTTACCGAAAAAAAAGTTAGACGCGAACGTATGGGACACATCTCTTTAATTGTCCCCGTTGCTCATATATGGTATTTCAAATCATTGCCCAATAAAATTGGTTATCTGCTCGGAATACCCTCAAAAAAATTAGACGCAGTTATATATTATGAAAGATATGTAGTTGTTAGTCCCGGTATTAAGAAAGCTGACGGTGTTAACGCATTAGATTTATTAAATGAAGAAGAATATTTAGATATCGTAGATTCGCTTCCAAAAAACAATCAAAATTTGGAAGATGACGACCCAAATAAGTTTATTGCAAAAATGGGTGCAGAAGCAATTTTGATGATTCTTACGAGACTTAATTTAGACGACTTGTCTTATGATTTAAGGCACAAAGCGGGTACAGAAACATCTCAACAAAGAAAAGCAGAAGCATTAAAAAGGCTACAAGTTGTTGAATCATTTAGGGAATCAAATAAAGAATCCAAAGGTGTAAACAAGCCCGAATGGATGATTCTTAAAGAATTACCTGTTATTCCTCCTGAATTAAGACCGTTAGTACCGTTAGATGGTGGACGTTTTGCAACATCTGACCTTAATGACCTCTATCGAAGAGTGATTATTAGGAATAACCGTCTCAAACGATTAATTGAAATAAAAGCGCCGGAAGTAATCCTTCGTAATGAAAAGCGGATGTTACAGGAATCGGTTGATTCTCTGTTTGATAACTCTCGGAAGGCAAATGCAGTAAAAACAGATGCCAACCGTCCGCTAAAATCATTAAGCGATAGTTTGAAAGGTAAACAAGGACGTTTTAGGCAAAATTTGCTCGGAAAACGCGTTGACTATTCTGCACGTTCTGTAATTGTTATCGGACCCGAATTAGGAATGCACGAGTGCGGTCTGCCAAAAGATATGTGCGCCGAACTCTACAAACCGTTTGTAATCCGTAAATTGATAGAACGAGGAGTAGTTAAAACCGTTAAATCGGCAAAAAAAATCGTTGATAGAAAAGACCCTATTGTTTGGGATATTCTCGAAAATGCGTTAAAAGGGCACCCCGTATTGTTAAATCGTGCGCCAACATTGCACCGTTTAGGAATTCAGGCGTTCCAGCCAAAACTTATCGAAGGAAAAGCAATTCAGTTGCACCCGCTTAGTTGTTCTGCATTTAACGCTGACTTTGACGGCGACCAAATGGCTGTTCACTTGCCTTTGTCAAATGCCGCAATACTTGAAGCACAAATGTTGATGCTCGGTTCACAAAATATCTTAAACCCGGCAAACGGTGCACCAATTACTGTACCATCACAAGATATGGTTTTAGGTCTTTATTATATGACAAAGCATCGTCCCGGGGCAATGGGCGAAGGAAAATATTTTTATTCCTCCGAAGAAGCAAAAATTGCATATAACGAAAAGAAAGTTGCGCTTCATGCAATGGTACACCTTAAGCATGTGCAATATGACGCAAAAGGAAAACCGCACGCCAAAAAAATTGAAACAACAGTAGGACGTATACTTTTTAATGAAGTTGTGCCACCTAAAATGGGTTATATTAACGAACTGCTCACAAAAAAATCTTTAAGAGACATTATCGGACAAGTTCAGAAAAAGTGTGGAACACCCGATACTGCCGCATTCTTAGATAATATCAAAGATTTAGGTTACAAAATGGCTTTCGAAGGTGGATTATCTTTTAAATTAGAAGACGTTATCATTCCCGAAGAAAAAGAATCAATTGTCAACGAAGGATACGCAGAAGTTGAAGAGGTAATGAACAATTATAATATGGGATTTATCACTAATAATGAACGTTACAACGCTGTAATTGATACTTGGACGCACATAAATGCACGACTTACATCTACTTTGATGAAACAGTTAAGCGCTGACCAACAAGGATTTAATTCAGTTTATATGATGTTAGATTCGGGTGCGCGAGGTTCCAAAGAACAAATTAGGCAGTTGTCGGGTATGCGGGGATTGATGGCAAAACCTCAAAAATCTGTTACTGAAAGCGGTCAAATTGTTGAAAATCCTATCCTTGCTAACTTTAAAGAAGGTCTTTCTGTTTTAGAGTACTTTATTTCTACACACGGTGCAAGAAAAGGTCTCGCTGACACTGCTCTTAAAACCGCTGACGCAGGATATTTAACAAGACGTCTCGTTGATGTTTCTCAAGACGTAATCATCAATGAGGATGACTGCGGTACTTTGCGTGGTTTAACAACAACAGCGCTGAAAAGTAACGAAGAAGTTGTTGCATCTCTTTATGATAGAATTTTAGGACGTGTTTCTGTTCACAATATTTATCACCCCATTTCTGGCGATCTTATCGTTAAAACAGGAGATGAAATTACCGAAGAGAAGGCAACAGCAATTGAGGGATCACCCATTGAGCGCGTAGAAATACGGTCAGTTTTAACTTGTGAGTCCAAAAAAGGAGTATGTTCAAAATGTTATGGTAGAAATCTATCAACAGGTAGAATGGTGCAAATAGGTGAGGCTGTGGGTGTTATAGCAGCACAGTCCATCGGTGAACCCGGTACTCAGTTGACACTCCGTACATTCCACGTTGGTGGTACTGCATCAAGCATCGCTTTAGAAAGTAGTGTATTAGCAAGATACGACGGAATTGTTGAAATTGACGAACTTAGAACCGTACCATCTATTAATGAAGAAGGAAAAGAAATTGACGTTGTTATCGGTCGTCTCGGCGAAATTCGCATCGTGGACATTAATACGGGCATTTCACTCACAACGCAACCTTTGCCCTACGGCGCAAAACTGTTGATTAAAAATGGTACAACTGTAAAAAAAGGAGACGTTATTTGCGAATGGGACCCCTGGAACGCATTAATTATCAGTGAAAAAACAGGTATTGTTGCTTTTGATAACATAATTGACGGTATTACATTTAAAGAAGAATCAGACGAACAAACAGGTTTCAAAGAAAAAATTATCATTGAATCGAGAGATAAAACTAAAAACCCAAGTATTTTTATCAAAGACGAGAACAATGAAATTCTTAAAATATATAATATGCCTGTTGGTGCTCACATTGCTGTAACTGACGGCTCACCTATTAAACAAGGAGAAATTATTGTAAAAATTCCTCGTGTTTTAGGTCGTTCGGGTGATATTACCGGTGGTTTGCCTCGGATTACAGAACTCTTTGAGGCTCGAAATCCATCAAATCCCGCTGTCGTTTCTGAAATTGACGGTGAAGTTTCATTCGGAAAAATTAAACGTGGAAACCGCGAAGTTGTTGTCGTATCAAAAAGTGGCGACATAAAAAAATATTCTGTACCGTTATCAAAACAGATTTTAGTACAAGAAAACGACTACGTTCGCGCTGGAACTCCAATGTCTGACGGTGCTATTACGCCCGCTGATATTCTCGCTATCAAAGGTCCAACTTCTGTACAAGAATATATTGTCAACGAAGTGCAAGACGTTTACAGGTTGCAAGGTGTGAAAATTAACGACAAACACTTTGAGATCATTGTACGACAAATGATGCGTAAGGTTGAAATAGAAGATCCGGGCGATACCCGCTTTTTAGAAAAACAAGTGGTCGACAAAATCGATTTTATGGAAGAAAATGATGACATTTGGAGTAAAATGGTAATCATTGATCCGGGTGATTCACAAAACCTCAAAGCAGGTCAAATCATTACAGCACGACGTTTGCGAGACGAAAATTCTCAACTGAAACGTAAAGACTTAAAAATAATTCAAACAAGAGAAGCCGTTCCCGCTACGTCAAGTCAGGTTTTGCAAGGAATAACGCGCGCTGCACTACAAACACAAAGTTTTATGTCTGCCGCATCGTTCCAAGAAACAACAAAAGTACTCAACGAAGCCGCAATTCAAGGCAAAGTAGATAAATTAGCAGGACTAAAAGAAAACGTTATCTGCGGACACCTCATTCCCGCCGGAACAGGTTTACGCCAATATGATAAGTTAGTAGTCGGTTCACGCGAAGAATTTGATAAATTAGTTAGCGGATCAAAAATGATTGAATAGGGTAGGGAGGATAAAAAGTATTCGTTTTTTTTCTTGTTTATCCCTTAGTAGAAATAGTAAATTATCAACCCCTCCCTTGTTCCCTTATTGAAAAGATTATCAAATAAATAAGAGAATCAGGGGTGGGTTTTGTGTTTTTGATTGCTTCTAAGAAAAACAAATCTTTTAAACCCAAAAGTCGGAACGCATAATCGGGGAATTTAGTTTCTTTTCCAATTTTAATTCTATCTTCGTGAATAACTTCTCTATAACTTTCGGCGTATCCGCTTTCATTGTCCACGTCCCAGCCAAGCGCTTTCCAAAAAGGGTCGATGAAATCGCGTCTTGTTTGCGTTTCGTTGTAGTCAGTTTTTTTATAAAGTTCTTTCTGCTCGTCAAATCGCTGAACGAGTGATTTTATTTTTATTATTGCTTCTTCTTTTGTTTGCATTTTTTAATATTTTTAACAATTTTTCATAATCTTTTGTGGTTTTCAAAAAAAGTTGTAATTTTGCAGCCTGAAAAAAATCGATTGTATAACTATTGCGTGCGTGTTGCGGGTTTTACAGTCGTTTTTTCTATTGCGGTAATACAATATTGTATTTTTTCTTTGCTACCGCGTAAAATGCCAACTGTTAGTTTTATTTTTCCAAAGTCTTTTTTGTTATATTCCATTATAACTATATCGGAAAAACGACTTTGCTTATTGTTTCCTTTTTTTGGTTTCGTAAAAATAATGGGTTTTGCTAACTCCAATATTTCAGTCAGATAAGTAACTGCGAGTGTAGATTTATGACTACGTGCAGCTTTTTCAGACGTTTCTTGAATAGATAAGAAACGGACATAAATAAATGCCTGTAAATTAGTGTTATATATTCGTTTTTCGGGATTTACCGCAATCCAACGTGCATAAAAATTTTTAATTACTTTTTCGCGCTGTAAAATTTCTTCTCTTGTCCGCCCTTGCGGAATTTCAAATATATCATCCATACAAATATTTTCTTAAAAACTTTTCCTTATCTATTTTCTTAATACAATGGTACTAAACATTAATTTCAATGCAAAATTAGATAAAATTTTAGAATCCCAAACGTTTAAATTTAATTATTTTATTTCCCCTCAACAACTTTTATCTCCTCTTCGGTTAAACCGTAAAGTTCGTAAACTATTTTGTCGATTTGTTTCTCAAAATATTTAATTTTGGACTCTATTTGCTCAATATGATTTGGCAATGTAATGGTTAGTAGGTCTTTATTAAGTTGTAGAAGTTGGTCAACAAGATTGATTATTTTATTTTCATGCTTTTTTGAAACATTAGTTGGAAATGGAATAAGTTCTAATTGTCCTACATTAATTGCTAAATAACCTCCCGCCAAATGTTTTGCTTCAAATTCATTTATGAAATAATAAGCGGTAAATTTGGAGTTCAATATTCCTAATATTAAGTATGGATTATTTTTAAATTCTGTAAGACAATAGACACCAACTCCGACTGCAATACCAACATCATCATACGCGGCTTCAATAACTTTTGTCATTCCACCAATAACTATTTTGGGCTTAGAATATAAATCCCATTTCCCCGTTGTTATTATTTTTTGATTGTTAATCAATTTTGGTTTTTTAAACTTCTTATTAATATATCTAACATTTCCGAATTTAATATTATATCTATCAATATTTCCTGTAACAATAAAATCTAATCCAGCATCTCCACCTTCAACTATACATTTTTTTGTTTTGGTAGCCAAAAAACCGGTCGTACCTGCTTGAACTTTGCATATATTTTTTAAATATACATAATTTTTAGGTTCAATTTTGGATTTTAAATTTAAACTTATATTGTAATTAGATTTTAATAAATCCAACTGTTTTAACTCACTTCTTTGTTTGTTTTTTAAATCATCTATCGTATCACATTTCACAATTTGAATTATATTGTTTGGTATGCTTTTCTTTTTAGTAACAGTAAGATATGGATAAACGCTTGCTTCGCTAAAAACATTCAATTTTGACACATCGCATATTTCAACAATGGAATGTCGTTTCAATAATAATTCCCTTGTTTTATAACCATAATCAAGTGTAGCAAATTTATTTGGTGTTATATATCCAAAGATTCCATTTTCGTTTAAGATATTAATTGCTTTTTCAATAAACAAAACATATAAATCATATCCTTTAAAAGCGGTTTTAAATTTTTGACTTAAATAGTTTTTAGCATTTTTCGGTAATGAAAGTGTTAAATTTCTAATATTTACATACGGCGGATTTCCAATCACACAATCAAAACCTCCACCATTTTCTGCCGAAAATACTTCGGGAAATGCCATTTGCCATGAAAATGGTTTTATTTTACGTTCTTCACCAAAATCAAGTTGATTGTCGTAATAATCTAAGTCAATAAGGCTATTTCCACTTTTTATGTTGTTATCTAATGAGGGTAGGACGCGGTCTTTAAAGAGTTTTCTTTGTGCGGCGATGGTCTCTTTTGTTTCACCTTCCATACATTTTAAAAGTAAACTCAACTTTGTAACTTCAACGGCATTTACATCTATATCCACTCCGTAAATATTGTTTAATAAAATGCGTTTCTTTTCGGCGGTTGTTAGTTCGCCGAGAGGAGTGAGGGGGCTGTCTTGGGTGCCTGGTCGAGGGGGTTGCGTGTCAAGCCCGCAATGACGGTTAATATTTGTGTAATAATCTTTGTGCCAATCAAGTAGATATTTATAAGCACCAATCAAAAAACTACCGCTTCCGCAGGCAGGATCAACTATTTTAATTTTAGAAACATCATCGGGTGTTATTTTCGTGCGAAAAAGTGCACTTTCCTCACTTTTTCGATAACTTTCCTCACTTTTTCGCTCTATATCATCTTCTTTGGTAGAATCGGCGGGCAATTGCAAAAGTAATTTTCCGACTGTATTTTTTACTATATAATCGACAATATATTGCGGAGTATAATAAACACCACCCGCTTTGCGTACTTCGGGCTTTTCTACAACGGTTGCACGTCCGCCTCGTGAAAGTATTATCTGTTTGCCCAAAAATCGTTCATAAGCGCTACCCAAAATCTCTACTGACAAAACAGAAAATTCATACGGACATTCAGGATAATATAACTCTCTGATAATGTTTTTGATAATTTTGTCATCAATTACAATTTTATCACAAATTTTATCTTTTGCAAAATCAAAAAGTCCTGAATTGTACTTCTGTTCGGCAAGTTGGAACAGTTGTAAAATATTTTGATAATAGTTTCCTTGTTTAACAGCATCTTTGAGGTCGCCGTATCTTTCTACGTTTCTATCTTCGGCAATACGTAGGAAAATTACTCTGTCTAATATTAATTGTACGGCAAAATTAAGTTCGTCTTCGGTTATGTTTCTGTTTCTAAGTGCAATAATTCGAGCGAGTTCCATTCGCCACTTGTCTAATGATGCCAAAAATTCGTTATCAACGGTTGTTGTTCCTTTTTTGTTGGTATCACTTTGAATGAACTTATCAAAACTACCTTTTAATACTTTTTCTCGACTAAATGTATCCCATATAAAATCAAATTGAGCGATGTAGTCGTGATACGTTAGGTATGTAATTCGTGCGTTGCTTGCTCTATCAGTAGGTTTTGGTTTGTTTGAACAATCATAAACAGCAAATTCTTCAAAATTTGAAAGTATACTGATAGCCATTTTAGCACTCCACCCATACCTGCGGATTTGATACGCAGAGTGCAGGTCATCTTTGATATTAACGCTTGGTTTTTTTCCTTCTAAGAAAAACAAATCTTTTAAACCCAAAAGTCGGAACGCATAATCGGGGAATTTAGTTTCTTTACCAATTTTAATTCTATCTTCGTGAATAACTTCTCTATAACTTTCTGCGTATCCGTTTTCATTGTCCACGTCCCAACCAAGTGCTTTCCAAAAAGGGTCGATGAAATCGCGTCTTGTTTGCGTTTCGTTGTAGTCAGTTTTTTTATAAAATTCTTTCTGCTCGTCAAATCGCTGTACGAGTGATTTTATTTTTATTATTGCTTCTTCTTTTGTTGGCATTATGTTATCAACTCAAAATGTAAATTATTTTAACGTTAGTTCTATTTTCAACATATACTATCATCTCATTCCTCCATTTCTGTTACATATTTCAAACAATTCGCGCACTGCCCAAAACGGATTTTCAGTGTGTAAAACCCACCAATTTTCGCGTAAATAATCAATTCCTCCATAATGTTTAAGATACTGATATGCTTTTTGAATATTCATTTTGTATGCTGCTGCAAATTCGGGAATTATAAACGTAATGAAACTAATTTCATCTCGATTTGCTTTGTTTAATATCATTTCGTCCATTTTTATAAATGCTATTTTTTAGCACATACTATTATTTACTTTAACGCAAAGAACGTTAAAAGTTTTCAGTTTTCAGTTATCTTTTGTGTTCCTTTGTGGTTAAAAGATATTTTCATTCCTTATGAATAATGCAAGTTAGAATTACTAATTGACATTATTAAAGATTTTTTCAATTTCATTTAGAATATCTCCTAATAATTTTACAAATATTTTCATATCATTTTCGTTGTACGAATTGTCAATAATCCATTTATAATATTTGTTGGTTTTCACAAAACAACTCATTTTGGAAAGTTGATTTTTGTAGAATGATATTATTTCTTCACTATTTGGTATTTTCTTTTTGATTTGTTCAAATCCTACAAAAATACTTTGTTTATACACTGAATTATGCGTATAACCATAACATAAGCCCATAATACCATTATTTAAGGGTAGATTTAAAGAAAAATTTTTTGTTCCCCAACGAAATAATAATGATTTTTCTTTGGCAAAATTATATAAAGAGGTAAATGCTTTTTCCCCATTTGTATCTAATGTTGCTAAAAACTGCTCTTTATCAATTTTGGATAAAGGAATGCTGTTTTCTTGTTTTTTGACAATATTATTGTCGTTTAAGTACAATTCTTCTAATTCGGCATCATCTAATAATTTTGAAATATCTTTTAAAATTTCTAATACAACCTGCGGTTTTACATTAAAAAATTCTCTATTCTTACGGATACGCAAGTCTGTTAATAAATCAATTTGCCTATGAATTTGCTGCTCCACTTCATTATATTTTGAAGTTTTTAGCGTTGCGTAAATTTCAAAAGGAAGCGGTACAGCTGTATTATCCAATTCTTTGGTACGCACATCAACTGCCCTCTGACTTTTTCCTATTTTTACCCAATCTTCACGAAAACTTGGATTGGTCAAAATATATACGTATCCTTTGTCTTTATTCATATTTCCTTATTATTAAAGTTGATACAAATAATTTCTCAAAATTAATGCACTCATAATTATTGAAATAACTTCATGCATTATTTGCCTGCTAAGAATTTTTCATCAGCTTTTCGTTCCAGGTCGCAATATGCGTTTAGACGGGTCAACATTTCGTCAAAATCTATTTGGTGTGCGTCAAATTCGGGACCGTCAACGCAAACAAATTTTGTTTTTCCGTCTACAGTAATTCTACATGCACCGCACATCCCCGTTCCATCAACCATAATTGTATTAAGGCTTGCGATTGTTGGAATGTTATACTTTTTGGTAGTTAGCGCAGCAAATTTCATCATTATAGCAGGTCCAATAACTAATGCTTCGTCAATTTTTTCGCGTAAAATAACTTCTTCCATTCCTTTGGTAATGAGTCCTTTATTGCCATAAGAGCCGTCATCTGTCATTATAATAACTTCGTCCGAATGTTTTCTAATTTTATCTTCGAGAATAATCAACTCTTTTGTACGTGCTGCAATAATTGAAATAACTTTATTTCCTGCATTTTTCAAAGCTTCCACAATGGGCAGCAGCGGTGCGACTCCAACTCCGCCTCCGCAAGCCAATACAGTTCCTACTTTATGTATTTCGGTGGCTTTTCCCAATGGTCCTACTAAATCAAGAATATACTCCCCAATATTTAGGTTTGCTAATTTTCGGGATGTAACGCCAACTTTTTGGACAACAAGGGTTATCGTTCCTGTTTCGAGATTCACTTCCGATATGGTAAGTGGAATTCTTTCACCTTTGTCAGTCGGTCTAACTATAACAAAATGACCTGCACGGCGTGATTTTGCTATATGTGGTGCCTCAACTTCGAGACTGACCACATTCTCTGAATACTCTGTTCTATTAACTATTTTATTCATTTATATATATAAAAATAAATTATTAAAAAATCTTAAAAATCTGAATTTTTGATTAATTCTTTTGCATTTTGCAATGCTGCTTCGGTAAGTTCGGCACCGCTAAGCATACTCGCAATTTCAATAAGACGGTCATTGTCGGCAAGCAATTTAATTTCAGAAATTGTTTGAAAAGAAGTGTCCGTTTTGTAAACTTTATAGTGTTGTTTGCCTTTACTCGCTATTTGAGGAAGGTGTGTAATGCTGATAATCTGGATGTTAGTACTCATTTTTTGCATAATACGTCCCATTTTATCGGCAATTTCCCCTGAAACTCCCATATCAATTTCGTCAAAAATTAGAGTTGGCAACCCTTTTGCTGTCGATAGCAATGATTTTATACACAACATTAAGCGAGACATTTCTCCTCCAGAGGCAACTTTTGGTATATCATCCAATTCGCTGTTTTTATTTGCAGAAAACATAAATTGAATTTCATCAGCGCCGTCGTCCCGCAAATTTTCTGATTTTTTATGCATAATAGCGAAACGGGCATTTGGCATCCCTAAATCATGAAGTTGTTCCTCAATATTATTTTGAATATTATTAAAAACACCTTTTCTTTTATCAGACAATTGTTGGGCTAAATCGAGACTAATTTGTTCCTGTTGGTCAATTTGCGCATCTAATATTGACAAAGATTCGTCAAAAGAATCTATATGAGCAAGTTTGTCATCTAACTCAATTTTCAATGCGAGTAGTGCTTTAACAGAATCTACTCGATGTTTTTGTTGCAAAGAATAAATTAGGTCTAACCGCGCTTGAATTCTCTTGATCAGTTGCGGGTCGAACTCAATAGTTTCGGATATTTCGGTAATTTCGCGAGCCAATTCTTTTGTTTCTACGTAGATAGTTTCCAAACGGTTAGTTATTTCGTAACCTTTTTTTAGGAAACCTGCAATTTTGTTTATTTCGTTTTTTGATTGATGCAAGCCGTCAATAATTGGGAATTCGTTTAATGAAAGTAGACTTTTAACAGATTCTAAAACGGTTAAAATCTCTTCGGCATGAATAAGTTGCTCTAAATTTTGCTCTAACTCTTCTTGTTCACCCTCTTTGAGTTTTGCATCATTAAGTTGTTGCGCCTGAAACGACAAATAATCTTTGTCTGATTTTTGTTTTTCGTTAAGTTCGATTAATTGCGTGCGTTTTTTTTGTAAAGATTTTAATTTAGAGAATTCAATTTTATAATTTTCCAAAATATAACTATTTTCGGCAACTGCGTCAACAACTTTAAGTTGAAAAGAATAATCTCCCAAAAGCAGATTTTGATGCTGTGAATGTATATCTATCAGATTTTGAGACAATTCTTTAAGAAAATTCAAATTAACAGGCGTATCGTTAACAAATGCTCTTGATTTTCCGGATTCACTAATTTCGCGACGAATAACAGTTTGTGTATCATAATCGATATCTTCTTTGTCAAAAAAGGGCTTAAGCCCGTATCCATCAATGTTTAAGTGCGCTTCCACGACACATTTTCGTTCTTTGTCTTTAATAAAAGAGGTATCGCTTCTTTGCCCTAAAATAAGGGATAATGCACCAATCATAATAGATTTACCTGCCCCTGTTTCGCCAGTGATGACCGATAAACCTTTGTCAAAATTAATTTCTACCTCGTCAATTAAGGCGTAATTAGAAATGAACAAGCGTTTTAACATAAAAATTTGCTTATAAAATTTTTACAAAGTAAATATTTTTTTTTCAAAAATTAAAAATTTTTTTCAAAAAAAGAAGTTATTAAAAAATTAATATTACTTTTGCAGCCGAAAATTTTTAAAATAAAGCATAATACCAATGAAACAAATGTTATTAATTATTGCTGCAATCTTTTGTGCGATGTCAGTTTATGGACAGCGCGGCAAGGTAGCAGCCGCATCAAGTTTCCTCGATCAAGGGGATGTGGATGGTGCGAAGAAAAGAATATCAGATGCTCTTGTCAACGAAAAATCTATTGATTGGGCAAGAACTTACGTAATTGCGGGTCGCGTTTCGGTAGCCGAGTATTTACAGACTCAAAATCCCGAAAAAGTTGTTGAAGCAGCCGACCATTTTATTAAAGCCATTGAGCGAGACAAATTAGGCGACGAAAAAGGCAAAGGAATTGGGAAAACAGCAAACGAAATCAAACTGTACATTACCCAAAATATGCCCGATATTCAGAACGCCGGCGTAGAAGCATATACCGCTGAAAAATTTGACCTCTCGATGCGTATTTTTGAAAGGGTTGCTCTTTTGCTGAACGACCCCATTTTTTATGTGAAAGGACAGCCCGAAGTGGCTGATTCTATTTTTACTTATTACACCGCTCTTTCAGCTTATAAATCAGAAAATTGGAAAAAAGCAGTCGAGTATTTTAATAAAAGTATCGATGTCGGTTTTGACGAAGGAAACGCTGTTTTATTGCTTTACGAAGTTTATGGCGCAATGAAAGATACGGTGAATATGGTTTCAACCCTACAAAAAGGTTCCGATTTGTTCCCCGATGATGATAGAATTATCCTTAACCTGATAAATCTATACATCACAATGACACAACTTGACGAAGCTTTGAATTATTTGGATGGCGCAATCGCCAAAAACCCAAACAACGCTACCTTTTATTTTGCGCGTGGTTATATAAACGAAAGCAAAAACCTTATCGACGAGGCTGTGAAAGATTATCTTAAATCCTTAGAACTTAAAGACGATCTCTACGATCCGCTTTTCAGCCTCGGAGTGATATATTTTAACAAAGGGGCTGAAAAAACCAGAGAAGCAAATGATTTGGCAGATATGAAAGAATACGAAGCGGCTATTGCTCAATCAGTTGAATTTTTTAGTCAGGCACTTCCTTTTGTTGAGCGAGCCGATAAAGTAAAACCCGACAACGAAATGGTTCTTGATACTTTAAAAAGTATTTATTACCGTCTGCAACAGATGGACAAGTACGAAGAAGTTAATGAAAAACTAGAAAATCTAAAAAAATAATACTGAGATCCTTTTAAAAAAAGTTTGTGTTTGCATGATGTTTTTGGGTGAAACCGGAAAAGGTTTCACCCTTTTTTTATCCACAACTGCTTGCACAGCTGGAACATCGATGCGGACTACATGGAGGAGACAACTCTTCTTCGGTTGCATCTCGAACTTCTAAAACGGTTCCTGTAAAATAGAGATTTTTCCCTGCAAGAGGGTGATTAAAATCCATTTTTACTTTGTCGTCAAGGATTTCTAAAACTTTACCGCTCATTACGTTGCCCGAATTATCTTGCAAACGAATTTGGTTGCCAATGACCAATAAATTTTCGTCAATCTCGCCGTTTACCTCAAATATTTCTTTGGGTATTTCAACAATCGCATCTTTTTCAATTTCACCATAAGCATCTTTTGCTTCTAAGTGAATAGTAAAATTTTCTCCTGAACTTAAACCTTGTAGGTTTTGTTCAAATTTTGCTATCATGCGACCTTGGCCTGATATAAATTGCAGTGGTTTGTCAGAAGTGGTTTCTTCTATTAATTCTCCATCTGCTCCATCGAGTGTTAACCTGTATGCTATTGATACAGACTTGTTTGCGCTTATTTTCATATTATATATTTTTTGCAAAAGTAGATAAATTTTTTGAATTATAGTGATAAAAGTTTCAAAACAAAAAAATATTTTTTTTTATTTAACGTTTTCTCTATTCAAAACGTGTAATAATTCTACAAATGGAAAGTTTCTCACCATCAAATAGTCAACAACAGGAACAAGTATCATCATCCTCAGAAAATGGAAAGGTTAAGATTTCTTTTGAGAATGCAGGAAAGAGAGGGCTTTTTCACAGCTTGTTTTTTCCTCTTTTGTGCGCATTCTTTATGTTTGCTGTTAGAATGACCGAATCTATTGATGGCGCAAATTGGTTCTTTCTGGGAATAAGACCTCTTAATTTTGAAGCATTGCTCGGAATTATTACAATGCCCTTTGTTCATGCCGATTGGAAACACCTTTGGAATAATTTGCCCGCTTTTGTTATACTTTCTGTCGGAATTTTTTATTTTTACAGACCCATTGGTTATAAAGTTTTTTTTACAATTTATTTGCTTGCAGGTCTTTTGTTATGGTTCGCTGCACGCGATGCTTGGCACGTCGGTGCAAGCGGGGTTATTTACGGGATGGCTGCATTCCTTTTTATTAGTGGCATTTTCAGACGATATAAACCACTGATGGCTATTGCATTGTTAGTGGTATTCTTATATGGAAGTTTAATTTGGGGACTTTTTCCGTGGCACAAATTCGTTGAATATTCATGGGAAGGACATTTTTGGGGTACATTTGCTGGAGTATTTGCCGCATTTATTTATCGTAAACAAGGACCACAAATACCTAAAATAGAAGAAACTAATGAAGATGACGAGATCGATGAAGAAACTCCTTATTGGAAAACTAGCTCATGATTTTTTATTATAATAAGATGAACAATGATATTGAAATAGGAAATTTGATAGTTCAGAAATTGAACGAAAAAGGTCAGAAAATTTCATGGCTTGCCAAAAAAGTTAATTCTGATAGAAGCAATTTTTATAGAATTCTGAAAAGAAATCATATTGATACACAATTACTTATGGACATTTCACTAACTTTAGACTTCGACTTCTTCGCATGCTTATCAGAACATTTTAAAAATAAAAGAAGTAATATCAGCATTAACACATAAAAATTAAATTTCCAACACTGAATCTACATTATTCATAACAAACTCTCCCATTATCATCCTATCTTTGCCTGAAATATCTTTTCTTAATTGAATATTTTCGAAACCTTTTGAGTTAAGAATTTCGGTTACTTCTTGTCCATATTTTTCGTTTATCTCAAAAAAAAGTTTTCCACCCGAATTCAAACTCTTTGTTGCTAAATCTGATATTTTTTCATAAAACAAAAAAGGGGTGTCATTTGGAACAAATAGAGCCACGTGCGGCTCGTATTTTAAAACATTTCGACGCATAAATCGTTTTTCTGCCACTGTTACATAAGGAGGATTGCTGATAATTATGTCATACAACGTAGGATTAAGATATTGATATTTAAGAATATCAAGTTGTTTAAACTGTATATCTAAATTGTTAAGTTTTGCATTGACTTGAGCGATTTTTAATGCCGCATTGGAGATATCCCAGGCATCAATTTTTGCTGTGGTAGCAAACTTTTTTATTGCGCAAGCGATACATCCGCTTCCCGTGCCAATATCTAATATTGATACGGGTTTCTCGTTGATTTCGCCTATGACCCACGCAACTAATTCTTCTGTTTCGGGGCGAGGTATCAAAACACTCTGATTTACAAATAAAGGAATATCCATAAAATATGCGCGACTCAAAACGTATTGAATTGGTTCTGACAGTATTAACTTATGAAGGGAGTTATTAATAAAGCGCCGTTCGAGGGAAGTAAGGGGCTCGTCTCCTTTTAAAATTAAATCTGCTTTTGTATAATTTTTTAAAAAATTAATTATTAACCAAGCATAATTGTGTGCCTCAGCAGGTTCTGTAATTTTTTGTAGTTTTGTAACAATATGATTTACAGCATCATTAATGGTTTTCATAAAAAGTATAGTATTTCAGTCAAATTAGGAATCAAAATTTAATTATCCGAGCCAGCCTGACCTGTCAAGGTTTCGATATTGGACGGCTTCGGAGACATGTTGTGGTAAAATATTTTCAGATGCTTCTAAATCTGCTATTGTGCGTGAAACTTTCAAAATTCGGTCGTAAGCGCGTGCAGATAAATCGAGTTTTTCCATTGCATTTTTTAGAATAGTAGACCCCTGAATATCTAAAATGACATGTTTTCTTAACAGTCGACTACTCATTTGTGCATTGCAATAGACATTAGGCTGGTTTTCAAAACGTTTCTGCTGAATTTGTCTTGCTTTTGTTACACGCTCCCGTACAACAACACTTTTTTCGGAAGGTGGAGTTTCGGCTAATTTGTTGAAAGGTACGGGAACAACCTCAATATGTAAGTCAATTCTATCTAATAATGGTCCCGATATTCTACTTAAATATTTTTTTACAATTCCCGGTCCGCACATACATTTTTTTTCAGGGTGGTTATAATATCCGCAGGGACAAGGGTTCATACTTGCAACTAACATAAAACTTGCCGGATAATCAATGGAAAATTTTGCTCTTGAGACTGAAATGCGTCTATCTTCTAATGGTTGTCGCATCACTTCCAAAACTGTGCGTTTAAATTCGGGTAGTTCGTCTAAAAATAGTACGCCGTTGTGTGCTAACGAAATCTCGCCAGGCTGCGGATATGTTCCTCCTCCAACTAATGCAACATCTGAAATTGTATGATGCGGGCTTCTGAAGGGACGTTGCGTCAACAGGGCAGTTTCTCCGAACAATTTTCCTGCTACTGAATGTATTTTTGTAGTTTCTAATGCTTCATTCAACTCAAGTGGCGGAAGGATGGATGCTAATCGTTTTGCCAACATTGATTTACCTGAGCCGGGAGGTCCAATCATTATAATATTATGTCCACCTGCGGCTGCTATTTCCAATGCTCTTTTTACACTTTCTTGCCCTTTTACGTCAGTAAAATCTAAATCACATGTTTCGAGTCCTTTCATAAATTCTGCTTCGGTATCAACAATTGTGGGAGAAAGATTTTCTTTGCCGTTTAAAAAATCCACTACTTCACTGATATTTGACGCACCATACACATCTAAACTTTTGACAACGGCGGCTTCGCGGGCATTTTCTAACGGCATAATAACACCTTTAAAGCCAGCATCTTTTGCTTTAACAGCGATGGGTAATGCTCCTTTGATATGTTTGAGGCTACCATCTAATGATAGTTCGCCCATAATAACGTAGTCGCCAATTTTATCAACATTCATTTGCCCTGAGCCCGCTAATATACCAATAGCAAGAGGCAAATCATAAGCAGAACCTTCTTTCCTAATATCGGCGGGTGCCATATTGATTACAATCCGATGCCCTGGCCACTCAAATTTAAACGCCCTAAATGCCGATTCTATCCGTTGTTGACTTTCTTTGACGGCGCTATCAGGCAATCCTACAAGAAAAAAACGAATTCCACGAGAAATATCTACTTCAATTGTTATGATTACGGCATCGATGCCTGAAACGGCAGCTCCTATTGTTTTTACTAACATATTTATTTTGTTTCGTAAATAATTATAAACAAATCTTCATCGGGTTTTATCATCATATACTCTTCTCTTGCAAATTTTTCGAGGTTGTCAGAACCACTTTCCAATTTATTTATTATCTCTTTATTTCTATTTATTTCATTAATCAAATTTTCACGCTCTTGTTTCATGTTTCTGATACTTCGATACAACGAAACTCTATCTATTATGCTATTTTGGTCGAAAAAAAGCATCCAAAGAAATATGAATAGTGAGGCTATCACAAATTTATTACGAAAAAAATGTAATAAAACTTTAAATTTGTTTTTTTGAGCCATATTTTAAATTTATAAAAACGGTGCAAAATTAGTTATTTTTTTTAAATAATTTTGGTTTTTATTTTTTTTGCAAAAAATTTTTTAGAAAATAATTGCAACTATTCGTAGCCTTTTTTATTAAAAAAATGAAACGCACACAGATAACAGAGATACGACATATTTTTCACATATTCAGAACTCTGGACTTGGTAGTTACTATTTTATTATTTATTAATTAAACAACAAAAATTTTGCGAAAATGATGCCATATACTTGTTAAGAAGTTGCCTATTCGGAGATACCTCGAATTCCCTCTTAAAAATAACGTTACCCGTTTTAAAAACTAAAATGCTTCGAGGTCAGGAATTCTGAAATTTAACTATTAATTTTCAAATTTTTGCAAAAATTCGAAAAAACAGCAGAACAATCAAATTCAAACTCGCATGGGCTCAATGATTGGAGTTCGGTCACGCATGGACCATTGCCAATAGGAATATAAATCAAAATTGAGACTATTTGAATTTCCTTCGGTTTGGACTAATTGGCTTCTGCGCGCCACGAGGAATGATACAGGAGGTTCGTTTGTTAGACCACATATCATAAAATCGATTGCACCACCAAAAATATCGTTTAAAGCATCTACAGAACTTTCGCTATAAACAATCAAAGAACATTTATGGGTGGATGTAAGGTGAAGTAAATTGATGACAGGAATTTGTTCAATTGGAGTATCAGAATCAATTCCTACTAATAAGTGTGAAATATGGGCGCGATTATAAAGTAGATTTTCTATTTGAGACCAATTATAAGAAAAGATGTCAAAATAGTGAAATGTTAAATTTTGTTCATTTGCTGTTCGGCATAATGTTTCGCCAGTGTGTCCGTTACCTATGATTAATAGTTCGTTTTCAAAACCAACAGAGGACGATAAAACAGTTTTTAACACAAACGAAGGATCGCGGTTAAAGATTATTGTTTCAAATCCTGTGGTATAAAAATTTGCCGTATCGTAATCCCTTTTTGACCACAACTGTTGCATCGCAGCGTTTAGCAAATCATCTGATATGTTACTGATGTTATAATTTAATCCTTCCATTTTTTTACAAATTTTTACAATTTTTTATTTTTTTATACTCTTTTGACAATTAATTATCGTTTTACACTTATTTATTTTGAAATTTTTTTATTTTTTTTCATTACTGATAAACAAAAAAATAATTTTCGGGCGATGCCCTGAAAAGATCCATTTTAGCATTTCCCAAAAAAATCTAATTCTTTGTTTTCCTACCCTTCCAAGATACATTTCCAAACACTGCTCCTAATGCCGCAGTTGTTATATAAAATGGATAAATTATAGAAAATATTATATAATCGAAAAAAGTCATCTTAAAATCAAAAAAATCAATTCCTTGTTTTATTATTTGGTAATCGGAAAATAATTTCATTACAAAAACAAAAGGAATAAAATAATTAGGATAAAAAAAGGTAAAAATAATTGAAACAGAAATAAACAGATTTGTTAAAAAGACCATTAATGCTAACATAATTGTTTGAATATCTTTATATTCTAAACTTTTACCGCCCCATCGCATTCGTTGTTTCATAAAATCGGTAATATTTTTTTCTGTTTTAGTAGTAACTACGGCATTTTTATTTTTGATATAAATAATTTTTTTCTTCTTTTTTTTAAAAATATGCATCAAAAAGAGGTCGTCCCCGGACAAATTATTGTTTCCGTCAATCTGATTAATCGCATTTAGCCACTCATTTTTTTCAAAAGCGAGGTTTGCGCCGCTACAAAAAATTGGATTATTTAACAATATGGCACTTGCGCTACACATCTGTAAAGAGATATGTTCTACAATCTGAAATCGTGAAAAGAAACTATTGTTGCCCTTAATTTTAACGCCTCCTGATAGCATTGCAGGGCTTGAGTGTAAATAATTTTCGACAATCGTTTCTAACCATAACTGAGGCGGTAAACAATCAGCATCTGTTGTTATTATTAATTGTCCGCACGATTTCAATATTCCTGTTTTCAGTGCATTTTTTTTACCTTCGCTTTCATTGTTCAAAACTATTAAATTTTTGAAATTGAGGTTTGTTGAAAATATGACCGCACTATTATCTGTTGAATGGTCATCAACGGCTATTATTTCGTATTTTTCGGCTGGATAGGTCTGATTAATTAAAGCTGAAATTAAAATTGGTAAATTTTCCTTTTCATTTCGGAAGGGAACAATTACTGATATAAAAGGAAGATTTTCTTTCGAGATTTTGGTTTGACTTTCAGATGTTTTTTTCCATCCACAACAAAAAAGTAAAATAATTGTGCAATAAGCGATTGTAATGATTAATCCAAAACAAAAAAGAGAAAAAATGATGTTCATAACATTTTTTCTAATATTATTTTCTAAAAAGCACCCAACTATCCATATTTATTTCGTTGAGTAATTCGTTCTTTCGTTGGTCAGCTTTTTCTCTTGAAGCATGTGATTCAACGCTCACGCAATTTAGTCCGTTATATGAAAAATAAGTTGCCTGTTTATATCCTTTGGTATGCATTTCATTGACCATTTTTTCGGCTCGAGGTAGTTCCTGAAAACATCCTATTATTATATGATAGGACTGACCCGAAATAACAGGCTCTTCTTTTTTGGGAGTCTCTTTTATTGGGTCTTCTTTTTTGGGAGTCTCTTTTTGAGGTTCTTCTTTAATTGGCTCTTCTTTTACCGGCTCTTCTATTATTGGTGTTTCTTGAATTATTTCTTCATTCAAAATTTCCTCTATTACCTCTTCAATAATTTCTTCCAAAGTTGGCTCGGTAATAGTTGGTTCTTCTATCACATATTCAATTTCAACGGATTTCTTTTTCAAAAATGAAGGCATCGAAATTGATGATATCGAAAATGTTTTATTTACGAAAATAAAATAATAACAGCCAGATAATATTAATAATATCGCTAATATTATGATTATCAACCAAATAGGAAAACCTCTTTTAGTTTTTTCCTCATTATCATTTTTCTTTTCTATTTGTTGTTGCTGTGGCTGAACTGTTTGTTTATTTCCCTGGGGTAAATTTTGCGCAGTTACGACAGGTGCGGTTGGTTTTACTGTTGAAACGGGTATAGTAGGTTTTGCAGTCGCTACGGGTGTCGTTGGTATTACGGGAGAAGTAGATACGGTAGGTTTTACAGTGGCTACGGGTGCTGTTTGTATAAAAGGAGAAACAGATTCAATGGGTTTTATTGGAATAATTGGCGAAATCGGTTTTATGGGAGTTTCGGTTTTATCCGGCATTATCGGTGTGATAGGTTTTATGGGTGTGATGGGAGTAACGGTTTTATCAGGTATTATTGGTGTTATGGAGTTTATTTGTGAAACAGGTTTTTCAGTCGTTACCGTTGTTACAGGTTTATTAGTTACAACAGGTGGAATTGTTGAAACAGGCGTTGTTGTAACAGGTGGAATTGTTGTAACAGGTGGTATTGTTGTAACAGGTGGTATTGTTGTAACGGGTGTAGAAGTTATGGGTGTGGTCGGAACAACGGGTGGTATTGGTACTTTTGGAATTGTCGGTGTAACAGGTTTTGCAGATGTACCCTTAACAATTGGAGGAACTATATCATCACTACCAATATCAAGGAGTTCGTCATCAGATGATAGCATATCCATTATTTTATCATCTTTTGTTTCGGTTTTTATTCCAACTGATGTCTCTTTTTTATGGGTGAACTTCATACTTCCCGAAATATCTTTGGAAATAATTCCTAAATTTTTAATTTCAAAAGAGTTACCTTGTTCAAGAGTTTTTTTAATTTTGTTCACAAAGTCATCAACTTTTTTTGCGGCAACGGAAGTATCAATACCTTCTTCGTTGGAAATATGACCTATCAACATTCCGTCATTAAAAGACAAGAATGAGTTAAAAATAATGGGAGTTTCTTTGCTAAAAGAAACTATAAAAGCACCTAAATCGGGTACGATGACCCGTGTGCGTCCTTCTAATAATTCGAGTATGTATTTTTCCATAAATGACAAACTGAAACAACTTGATTTTTAAAATGTAAAAATAATTGTTTTTACGATAAGTTTTGCAAATCTGTTACAAAAAAAGTAAAAATAGTTGATTTTTATTATGTTAATTTTTGTTAAATCTCTGAAATTTAGATAATTAGATATTTTTATTTTTGTGCCAAATATACTCCTGATAAAATCATTATCGAACCAACTATAGCTAACGGTGCAATTCGCTCATTAATAACTATATAAGAGGTTATCAGTGTTACTAAAGGAATTGCATAAATATAATTTGTAACATGTATTACGCCGATTTTTTTTATTGCTGTGTTCCACAAAAAATAACAAAGAAGTGATGCAATAATCCCCAAAAATAGCAAATTATATAACACAACCGGTTTCAGCAAAGATGAAAACTCGATATTTGGCGGCGAAAAAGGTAGAAACGGAATCAAAGTAAATACTCCATAAAAGAAAACTTTTCGCGTAATAAACAAAACAGAATATTTTGAATCTAACCATTTCAAAGAAACTCCGTAAACAGCCCACGCCAATGCAGCCAAAATTGTCAAAAAATCTCCTAAAGGATTTATTTTTAAAACAAAATTTCCATTATAAATAACTAATGAAACGCCCGCCAATGCCACTATTGAACCGAGAAACAACGCTTTTTTTAAAGGCTCTTTTTTGTAGAAAAAATATGACAAAAAAATTGTTAAAATAGGAGTTATGCAAACAATTAACGCTACATTTGTGGCAAGTGTAATCCCTAATGCTGTATTTTCTGCAACAAAATATGCCGAACCTCCTCCTAATCCCGCAATAACAAATAGAAGTTCATCTTTTAAGTTGTCGGCAAATAATTTTCTCGGTGCAAAAAAACACATCACAATGTATGCAAATAAAAATCGCATCAAAAAAATACCCGAAGGGGTTAAACCGTTATTTAACAATACCTTTGTAGAAACAAAAGTTGTTCCCCATACAATGACCGAAAAAATGGCGAAGAAATGCCATAAATAGTGTTTTGAACGCATCCTATTACAATAGTTTTGTAACGGATTAAACGTTTTTCTTTTTGTTTTATTTTGAATTTTTTTAAGAAAAATATGGAAAAATATTTTGAAATGAAAAATAAATAATACCTTTGCAACTTATTTAAGAAAATTTACTTAAAAAATAGCATGTCAAAAGTAGTAATAATAATGGGTTCTCAGTCTGATTTAGAATGGTCAAAAAAAATTGCCCGAGAGGCAACCAGGCTGGGATTAGAAGTAGTTATGAAAATTGCTTCTGCCCATAAAGTTCCATTAAAATGTTTGGAAATAATTCAAGAATTTGAAATGGAAAATGTAGTTTTCATCACCGTTGCGGGACGTAGCAATGCTTTAAGCGGATTTACTGACGGACAAACTCTCTGTCCCGTTATCGCATGTCCTCCTTATTCTGAAAAATATTCAGGAACAGATATTTATTCGAGCTTGAGAATGCCATCCGGTATTGCACCAATGGTAGTTATTGAACCTGAAAACGCCGCATTAGCTGCTGCCAAAATTTTTGCTCTTACAGACGACAGCGTTCGAGCAGCAGTATTTACAACTCAAGCTTTAAACCGCCAAAAACTCACAGAAGATAATAATTCATTAATATCAGCATGATTAAATCAGGAAAAGATGTCGTTTTTGCATCTAAATTGATAAAAGAAGGAAAACTTGTTGCCTTTCCCACCGAAACCGTTTACGGATTAGGTGCTGACGGACTAAACCCTAAGGCAGTTGCAAAAATTTTTGATGTCAAAAATAGACCTTCATTCAACCCACTTATTTTACACGTTTCTTCTTTCGAAGAGGTAAATGAAATATTTATTAAGCCGCTGTCGCCGCTAATCAAACGACTTGCCGACAAATATTGGCCCGGACCACTAACAATTGTTGCTCCTCGTCAAAAACAAATACCGGATATAGTTACTTCGGGGTTGCCTACTGTTGCAGTTAGGATGCCTAATAATCCTTTTGCATTAAAATTGATACGTTTGGCAGGTGTTCCAATAGCAGCACCAAGCGCTAATCTTTTTGGTAGAATTAGCCCTACAATGCCCAATCAAGTCATTGACCAACTTACTAAAGTCGATTACCTTATAGACGGCGGTCATACCACAATGGGATTAGAATCAACTATTGTCTCTGTTTCAAATCAAACAATAGAAATTCTCCGACCCGGTATCATTTCTGAAGAACAGATGGTAAATGATTTTCCTGATATTAAAGTGATTTCAAAGTCCACAACAACAGAGCCGAATGCACCCGGACAAATGAAAAGTCATTATGCACCTCAAAAACCACTTTATTTGCTTGATGAAGTACCCGAAGGATTAACAAAAAATATCGGGCTAATTGTCTTAAAACCAATGGATATGCCCTATCAGACAAGATGCAAAATAAAGTATCTTTCCGATGACGGTGATTTATTAGAAGCAGCATCAAATCTATTCGGAATTTTGTATAGTTTTGAAAAAAATGCTAATATTGACAAAATTTACGCCTTAAAATTTGAAGAAGAAGGCATCGGACGAGCAATAATGGATAGACTTACCAAAGCCGCTCACTCTTTTACTCCGAAAAATAACGAATCAGTCGATAACAATTAATGGGGTCAAGAATATTTTTGTACTTAACATTCGGTTATGAATGAGACGAAATATCAGATTTTTTTTATTCTTCTCTGTAAATATCTGATATTATGTATATAACACATTAATATTTTGGAAAATTGAAATCTTTGCTTTATTGTTTGAATATATCAATTATTAACAACATTCAACAATAAAGGTTTTAAGAGAAATGAAATAAATTATTTTTTATAAATTCAAAGTTCAAAAAACTCAATTTTTTTATTTCAAAAAAAAAGATTATTTTTGCAAAAAATTTTTAAAAGATATTTATATAATAACGTTCTTAAAATTAAAAAGTTATGTTAGAAAAAAAGATTGAAGCTGCATTAAATAAACAAGTCAATGCAGAATTATGGTCCAGTTACCTCTATTTGTCAATGTCTTACGATATGGATAACAAGGGTTTTGAAGGTATTGCTTCGTGGTTTGCATCGCAAACGAAGGAGGAATTTGAACATGCTACCCGCATTATGAAATATATCGGCGAGCGAGGAGGAAAAGTTCTATTAATGCCTGTCGCAGAAGTTAAACAAGAGTGGACTTCCCCAAAAGAGGCTTTCGAAGAAACTTTAAAACACGAAAAAGTTGTTACACAAAGCATTCATAATTTGATGGATATGGCAAGCGATATAAGAGATTATGCCACAAAAAGCATGTTAAAATGGTTTGTTGACGAACAAGTGGAAGAAGAGGCTACGGCGACAAAAATTTTAGAAAAACTGACAAGAATAGAAAGTAGTCCCGCTGGACTATATGCTCTTGACCACGAGCTTGGAAAAAGATAGATGTCCCAAAATATTGTTTTGCTCTCTTTTGGAATGACTTTGATTGCAGGTCTTGCGACCGGCATAGGTAGTTCTATTGCATTATTAGCAAAACGTACCAACAAAAAATTTCTTTGTTTTTCGCTTGGACTTTCTGCCGGTGTGATGCTTTATGTATCTTTCATGGATTTAATACCCAATGCCAAAGATGCTTTATCGTTATATTACGGCGAAAGAACGGGAATGTTAACATTAATGTTAGCATTTTTTGGGGGTATGGGATTAATAACAATCATTGATTTTTTAATTCCACAGCCAAATAATCCGCACGAACTACAAGGGGTTGAAGAACTGAATCGACAAAATGGAAAGCAAAATTCTTTGTATCGTACAGGAATAGTAGTGGCGTTATCGCTTACCGCACACAATTTCCCCGAAGGAATTGCCGCTTTTACTACCGCAATGACGAGCGGTCTTTCAGTGGCAATCCCTATTACCATTGCCATCGCAATTCATAATATACCTGAAGGAATTGCTGTTTCAGTTCCAATTTATCACGCAACAGGTAGCAGAAAAAAGGCATTTTGGCTCTCTTTTTTATCTGGACTAACCGAGCCGCTCGGTGCATTAGTGGCATATCTATTTTTGATGCCATTTTGGTCACCACAAATTAATGGTATTGTTATGGCAGCAGTTGCCGGAATTATGGTCTATATTTCTGTTGACGAACTCCTTCCAACAGCCGAACGACACGGCGAACACCATTTTTCTATTGCTGGACTTATCCTGGGTATGATATTGATTTCAACCTGTTTGTTCTTTTTTATTGAAACATAAACCTGCATAATAATAAAAAAATCATACGTATACAAATCATTATAAGTAATTTACTGCTAGAAATAATGCACTATTTTTGGTAAAATTTTTTTTATTTTTTTGATGATAACCGTTTTTTTGTTCTGGTTTTTGCTACCTTTGTATTTTATAAATATGATTTTTTGCACACCAAATCGAGTTTGTTTGGGTTATTTAATCAAAATTTGCTAATAATCTAAAAGTATGTCACAAAAAAGATATTGGGTATATACGGGACACAAAAAAATGCCCGTAAAATTATGCGAGCGAAAAAAGGTAAGCCTAATGAACACTGTGAAAGCCATGATCGAAAAAACATCGAAGTTAAAAGAACATGTAAGTAGGATACAAATAAGGCAGGGTCGCGTGTACCTTTACCATTTGCACGAGCCACACATTCCCGAAGGCGCAATCTTAACAAAGCCGTTAATTGACGGAAAGTATTTAGAATTTCCGTTAGCACGGTTTACCATTTACGATAATGCATTGACCGATTGCTCGTTCGACTGGCCAGATTCATCCGAAAAGTTTATGACGCTCGGCGAAGGAAGTTTAGAAGAATGTATTAAACAAGCAGAAGAAAGCGAATGGATTACTATATGACCCTTACAATCTAAAAAGATTGAAAATGAATAGATTAACGTTTAATATCGTAGTTTTAGTTTTGTTTGCAACTGTTTTTTGTATGAGTTGCAACAAAGAAAAAGAGGAAAGTACAATTTCTCCTTATATTGAAGGATTATCAATTGACAATTATCCGATAATAGACGGTTCTACATCCACACTTCCATTAAATACAGTTATTGCTTGCGAATTAATGGGGCTTAACTATGAATGGATAGAAAAAGAAATAAGCCATGGGTCAAGTAATTGGAGCATAGAACCCAAAATAGGAAGTAGTTTAAGAAAAAAGTTTGATAAAGTAGTCAAATGTTCGCAAACACACAATTCTATCATTAATTTAATCGATAGAAAAGCGGACATTCTATTTACTGCACGCACGATGTCGCCTGATGAACAAAAGTATGCCGAAACCAAAGGAATTACTTTAATTGAAACTCCAATCGCTCTTGACGCCTTTATTTTTATTGTTAATCCAAAAAATCCCATAGTGGGATTGACAACCCAAAACATACAAGATATTTATACAGGAAAAATAACAGATTGGGGGGAGTTTGGTGTAGAAATATATCCTGGATATCCTGAACATTCGGTTATAAATCCATTCATCAGAAATCCTAATTCGGGAAGTCAAGAATTAATGGATTTATTAGTTATGGCTGACTTGGAATATTATACGCGACTTCCAATATATGAGGAAAGACTTGTTTTTACCATGCAGGGATTGCTTGATGAAATAGGTAGAGACCCTAACGCAATAGGCTATACCGTATATTACTATAATGAGTATATTATAAGACCTAATGAAAAATATTTAAAGACAATTGCAATTGACGGAGTGAAACCAAATAAACAAACCATTACCAATCGCTCATATCCTTATACCACAGAAGTTTATGTTGTCATTCGTTCTGATTTGGACAAATCCTCCATGGCATACAAAATATACGAGTGGCTGCGAACAGAAGGTGGAAGAGAGGCAATTAGCAAAAGCGAATATATCCTCAATTAAGTTGAGCAAACAGAGAAATGGGAGCAAAATGAATTATTATATAAAAAATAGTATAAAATACTTTTGGCGGCAGCCGTTTTATATGGTGCTGCACACTAACAGCCAACAACTTTTTTTGTGCTATCAGAATTAGGTGTTATCATAAACATCAGCAATAACAAGCCAAAATGAAAATAACAAAAGAATTTGATGAGATAGGTATTGTCCTGTTTAAATTTTCTAAAAATTTTAAAAGATTATCGATTAGTCTCAGACCTTTTAATGGAGTTGTAGTGATATGTCCAAAAAGATTTAGCATAAAGAAAGCAGTTGATTTTGTTCACCAAAATAAAAATTGGATATTAGAAACTAAGGAAAAAATTAAAGAACACGAAAAAAGAGCAATTATTTTTGATGAACAGACTGATTTTAAAACTGCAACTTTTAGATTACAAGTTCAAAAATATGTAGGAACAAGTGTCCGAATAGAGTTAAATAACGGAGTTTTAAATGTATTTTATCCTGAAAATGTACTCGTATCAAGCCAAACAGTTCAGGAGGCAATTCGTTTCGGTATCGAAAAAGCGATGCGACTTGAAGCCAAAGAAACGTTCCCTGTGCGAGTTTCACAATTAGCTGCAAAATATGGGTTCTCTTATAAAAAAGTTTTTATAAAAAATTTGAAATCACAGTGGGGGAGTTGTTCGCATATCAACAATATCAATCTAAACTTACATTTAGTGCGTTTACCCGAACATTTGATAGATTATATGATACTTCACGAATTGTGTCATACAAAAGAAAAAAATCATGGACCAAATTTTTGGAAACTTTTGGATAGTTGTACAGATAATAAAGCAAAAATTTTTGCCAAAGAGATAAATAAATATCGATCATATTTTTAATAATTTACTTTATGAATTGGACAAAACTTCTTTCGACCAAGCGTACGGGTCAGAGCGGCAAAATGATTGAACATCATGATCGTTCACAATTTCAGCGCGATTACGACAGGTTGATTTTTTCATCACCATTTCGCAGAATGCAAGACAAAACACAGGTTTTTCCTTTGCCTGGTAGTATTTTTGTACATAACAGGCTTACTCATAGTTTGGAAGTAGCCTGCGTAGGTCGGTCCCTGGGAAATAATGTTAGCCGCTTTTTGATAGAAAAGTTGAAAATTGCCAATCCCTTAATTGAAGAGTTAGGTTCAGTAACGGCAGCCGCTTGTTTAGCACACGATTTTGGTAATCCACCATTTGGTCATAGTGGCGAAAAAGCTATTTCACTCTTTTTTAAGAACGGTGAAGGCAAAAAATACGAAAATCTTATTCCAAATCAGAACATTTGGAACGACTTTACTAATTTTGAAGGTAATGCAAACGCATTCAGACTACTTACACATCAATTTGAAGGACGTAGAAAAGGAGGTTTTGCAATGACTTATACAACAGTCGCATCAATAGTAAAATACCCATACCCTTCTAACATTAATGGCGCAAAAAAATATGGTTTTTTTAATTCAGAAAAAGAAAAATGGACAAAAATTGCATCCGAGCTAGGAATAAGCGAGAAAAGTGGAAACCCCGGCGTTTTCAACCGCCACCCTATAGTATTCCTTGTTGAAGCAGCAGACGATATTTGTTACAGAATAATGGACATCGAAGATGCGCACAAACTTTCAATTCTTTCAACAGAAAAAACAAAAGAACTTTTTTTGAGCTTTTTCAATAAAAATGAAGATAAAGAAAGATTAAAAAAAATCGAAAAAGTTTGTAAACAAGTTACCGACATCAACGAACAAATTGCTTATTTGAGAGCAATAATTATTGGGCGTTTAGTTGATTTTTGCACTAACATATTTTGCGACAACCATACTGCAATTTTAGAAGGCGATTTCGAAAAACCGTTGATTAATTTGTTAGAAGGTAATACAAAAGAAGCATTGCAAAACTGCATGAACATTGGATATAGTACCATATACAAGCATCAATCAGTGGTAGAAATTGAGATAGCGGGTTTTAAAATTATAAATTCATTATTAAACGAATTTATAAACGCTGTTTTGAATCCAAAAGAACATTTTTCGGGACTGCTTCTTCCCTTTATTCCCCTACAGTTTAAAGTCTCTTCTGATGCACCACCACACTTAAAAATACAATCTGTAATTGATTTTATTTCAGGAATGACCGACGTTTACGCCCTCGATTTATTCAGAAAAATAACGGGTACGGGGCTATAAATTCTAACCTAACCTGCATTTTTCATAATATTAATAAAAACTAAGCGATTTGACCCCCGAAAAGTGTTGGGACCAGCAAAAGACTCACTCAAATAACTTTATAAACAGAAGAATTTGACAGTTCTTGGATTGTCGGGGGACGCTGAAATATTTTTTGGTGCTTTAATAAATTCTCTGTTCAAGCGTGCAATTAGCGACACCGAACCACCTTTGGGACATTCAGATTCACAAGTGCCCGTATTTGTACAGTTTCCAAAACCGAGTTCGTCCATTTTGGCGACCATATTATTTACTCGGCGCGAAGTCTCAATTTTTCCTTGTGGTAATAATGCTAAATGTGAAACTTTTGCGGCAACAAACATCATCGCTGACCCGTTTTTGCAGGCTGCTATGCAAGCACCACAACCAATACAGGAAGCGGCTTCCATTGCTTCCGAAGAATGTTCTTTGGATATTGGTATCAGATTTGCATCGGGAACTCCACCCGTATTTACCGAAATGAATCCTCCCGCTGCCATTATCTCATCTAATGCGTTTCGGTTTACTATCAAATCTTTTATAACAGGAAATGCCGCCGAACGCCACGGCTCAACAACAATTGTTTCACCATCTTTAAATTTACGAAGATGAAGTTGACATGTCGTAACTTCTTCATCAGGACCATGCGGGCGACCGTTAATATAAAGCGAACATGACCCACAAATTCCTTCGCGACAGTCGTGGTCAAAGGCAATTGGTTCTTTCTCTTCATTTATCAGCTGCTCGTTAAGGATGTCAAGCATCTCAAAAAAAGAACATTCAGGAGAAATATTTTTTAGATAATATATCTCAAATTGTCCTTTTTCGCGAGCCGATTTTTGCCTCCAAATTTTTAACGTCAGATTCATCAAATAACTTTAAATTAGTGGTTAGTGGTTAGTGATTAGTGGTTAGAGGTTAGTGATTAACTGATAACTGATAACAGATAACAGATAACTGAAAACTGAAAACTGAAAACTGAAAAAAATATGATTTACGAATTGAGAATACTCATTTACTCATTTACTCATTTACTCATTCACTCATTTACTCATTCACTCATTTACTCATTTACTCATTCACTCATTCACTCATTTACTCATTTACTCATTCACTCATTTACTCATTTACTCATTCACTCATTTACTCATTCACTCATTTATTCA
>WRMI01000019.1 GCA_009777175.1 Marinilabiliaceae bacterium | reverse complement strand
TACTCACTACTCACTACTCACTACTCACTACTCACTACTCACTACTCACTTCTCACTACTCACTACTCACTACTCACTACTCACTACTGACTACTGACTACTGACTACTCACTACTGACTACTGACTACTCACTACTGACTACTCACTACTCACTACTCACTACTCAAACCTATTACAAGCAAAAAAGCAACCCTCAAAAGGGTTGCTTTTTATTTCCAAAGGCGATAATTTATTTACGAATACCGAGTTCTTTAATTAATGCCCTGTACTTTTCGATATCTTTGGCTTTTAGGTAATCAAGTAAACGGCGTCGCTTACCAACCATTTTAACCAAAGAATACTCTGTGGTATGATCTTTTTTGTTTAACTTGAGATGCTCAGTTAAATGCTTGATACGGTAGGTAAATAATGCAATCTGGGACTCGGGGGACCCAGTATCAGAATTCGACTTCCCGTATTTAGCAAAGATTTCCTCTTGAATTTCTTTTGTTAAATACATAATATTATATAAAAATTTGGGGGCAAAAATAGTATATTTTTTTTAAATAGACAAATTTGACAAAAAAAAATTGCAATTTAGCCTAAAAATTTTAAAATAATCTAACTTTCATTTCTTATGAATAATGCAAGCTAACACATTTTACCAAAAATAACAAAAAATCCGATTAAATCCCCCTATCCATGCACTAAGACTAATTGTGCTCTAACAAATCAAACCTCACTATCTCCATTCATCCCACGCAGCAGCACTCCGCATGGAGTGCCACGTAGATAACCCGGTAGGGGCGTACCCTTGCGGTTGCCTAAAAAACAACGAGAATTGCAGAAAAAATGGCGAGGGCAAGCCTCGCCCCTACAATACTGTATACGGGATTATATTCGTGCGACCGCAAGGGTCGCAGATACTGCGAGACTTATTAACGGTATCTGTAAGGGCAACCCTTGCGGTTGCCATGAATGATATGGATAGACTTTTGTAGGGGCAACCCTTGCGGTTGCCTGAAAAACAACGAGAATTGCAGAAAAAAAGGGCGAGGGCAAGCCTCGCCCCACAATACTGCATACAGGATGATAATTGTGCGACCGCAAGGGTCGCAGATACTGCGAGACTTAAATATGCCGTGTCTGCTCTTTCGGAAGAACAAAGCATCTCGGATTTTGACTGCGGAAATGAGTACTTTTACGATTTTTTAAAGGAGATGCAATAATGTAAAAAAATCAAATAAAATTTCTATTTTTGCGTTTTGTAAAAAAAGTGTTTCTTTATGTTTTTATAAAACAGATTAAAATTACATATTATGCATGCATATCAGATAGATACATCAGTTTCAGACCGGGGAGTTATCGAACTACTCGGTATGCCATATCTGTATAACAAAAAAGTAAAATTGATAGTTATACCGGAAGAAAGAACAACAACGCTTGAGCAGCGCAGACAAGCAGCGGAACGGATAATGAAAAGACAGGAAACGATACCATTAAGACATTATTCCGACGAAGAATTGGACAATATGAGGTACGAATACTTAAAAGAAAAGCACCAATGAAAAGGGTATTGATAGACACAAACGTCTGTATTGATTTTATCTTAAAACGAATGCCAAATTTCGTAGATGCTAAGATTGTCTTTGAGGAAATTGCAAAAGGAAGTGCTCAAGGACTAATTACAGCATCAATGGTTACCGATATATTTTATTTGCTACAAAAAGCAAATGGTAAAGGAAAAATGTCGTTTCGTTTTCCGACATCTGTAAGGGCAACCCTTGCGGTTGCCATGAATGATATGGATAGACTTTTGTAGGGGCAACCCTTGCGGTTGCCTAAAAAACAACGAGAATTGCAGAAAAAAAGGGCGAGGGCAAGCCTCGCCCCTACATTACTGCATACGGGATAAAAATTGTGCGACCGCAAGGGTCGCAGATACTGCAAGACTTAAATATATTCTTAAAATCTTATAACACATTACATTACAGTAACCAACCATCCATAAAAAAATCCTGTCCGTTGTTCGACAAATTGCTACTAACCGGGCAGGATAAAATAATCTTTACCCTTTATTAAGGGAAGGAAATCAGTGTCTGTTCAAAATCGGTCTGTTGTTTTGAGCTGCAAGCCAAGCGGAGGCCGTTGTTGTTGTTGCGATTGCTGGGAGTGTTGTTGTTACGGTTAGACACGCGAACGTTAGTCGCATTGTTGTTCCAACTACCGCCACGAAGAACGCGGGACGCGCTTTCGACACTGTTCCCTTTTTGGAGTTTTTTTATTACAGAACGCGCAAATCCTTTATGATTTGCATATGAAATAAAACCGTATAACGATAAAACAGATTGTGAGTACATAAACTCACTTATTTTATCGGTTATCCGCAAATTTTCATTTCGTTCTAATTTTGATGCAAAACGGTTTTTACTACGTTTGTTGAGCATTATTTGGGTCGGATAAATCATAAATCCCAAAGCGGGCATACCGTGTTGACTTTTGTTATGAATAAATGGCTTCAATTCTAATAAAAGAGTGTTATTTAGAAAATGTTCAAACAAAAGCCCTTTTTCAATCAATTCTTCGCGATTATTTGACCATAATAATATATCGTCCATATAACGAATGCATTTCAATAACCGCAATTTTTCCACCAAATATTTATCGCCAAATGAGAGATAATGATTGGCAAAATATTGACTTGTCAGGTTACCTATTGGCACTCCTTTTCCGTCTTGTGCATGATAACTATCGATGATTTGCCACAATAAATTCAAAAATTGTTTGTCCTTATACATCAACTCTAATTGTGAAAATAAGATATTATGATCAATAGTATCAAAATATTTTCGAATATCTAATTTCAAATACCAATTAAAATTTTTTTGGTAACATGCAGCATGTTTTATAGCAGCAAATGTTCCTTTTCCATTACGACAGGCATAGCTGAACGGCATTTGTCTATTTTCAAAATCAATTGAACAAATATTCATGATAGCGTGGTGCAAAACACGTTCGCTAAAATCAGCAGCACAAATGACACGTTGTTTAGGGTCATAAATTGTAAAAAAATGATAATTTCCGCAACGATGCGTTCCATCTAATAATTGTTTTCGAAGCAATAACAAATTAGCGTCTAAATTTTTTCGAAATTCTATTATATCTTTTTTGCAAGATTTTCCTTTTTGCGCTTTCCAAAAAGCAAGACGCAAATTGTCTGGACAAACTATTTGTTCAAATATGTGTCCCTTGCGTTTCATCAGAAAAAATGGTTGTTGTTGATTTTGTTTTATTAAATAATTCCACCATACGTTTGCCAAAACGTTCTAATTTTTTTTCGCCGATACCCTTCACTTTTTTTATGGTTTCGGGTTGGATATTTTCAAGGGCAGCAATGCCTGCTAATTCTTCATTAGTAAAAACAGCATAAACGGGCATACCATCTTCTTCGGCTATTTTTTTGCGGATATCGCGCAAAGTGGAAAATACTGAAAATGTCTTTTCGTCTAATACTTCTTTATAATCAATCCTTGATGCACCTTGTCCAACATTGTCAGGTTGTGCATTGGCAAGATATTTAACGCAAAAGTGCCAATGAGAACCACTTTTTGTAGATAGTAACTGCTGCTCAGCTTCTAAAACTCGATGAGAACGTAAAAAACGATTCATCTCCTCTATTGCCGTGCCATCATCAGATGTTGGTATTGCAAATATTTTAAACTGCATAATAGATCACTTTTTTCTAAAAAAAAAATTTCTTCAGCCGCCGTTGGCGGCTGGTCAAAACCACGTTTTGCACCTTTGCAGGCTTCGTTCCACTTCGCCTGCCTCGTTGCAAAACGACTGCTCTCGACTTGACTACCTCCCCTACCCCACAGACCGATTATTCCGAACTGAAAGCCAAGCGGAAGCCGAGGTTGTTGCTGCGATAGCTGGGAGTGGTGTCGTGGCGGTAAGACACGCGGCCGTAAGCCGCACCGCGGTTCCAACTACCGCCACGAATAACGCGGTATTGGTTACTACTATCGTACCAATCTTGGCACCACTCCCAAACATTTCCGCTCATATCATAAATACCCAACTCATTGGGTTTCTTTGTGCCAACAGTTTTTGTGCTACTTCCGCTGTTTTCTGTGTACCAAGCCACATCATTAACACTGTTACTCCCGCTATATTCGTATCCTTTGGTTAGATTTCCTCCTCGTGCAGCATATTCCCATTCTGCTTCTGTTGGCAGTCGGTAATTTCTACCTGTGCGGGCATTTAATTTGTTAATAAACTCTTGTACGTCATTCCAACTAACATTTTCGACGGGGAGGTTGCTACCCTTAAAATTGCTTGGATTGCTGCCCATTATTGCTTGCCACTGTTCTTGCGTAACTTCAAACTTGCCAATATAAAAGCCGGGCGTTGCCATTATACCGCTACCTTTGCCTTCAACGTAAACCATTTCTATTCCGTCGGGGTTCCAAATTTCGCCGTTTCTTTTGGTGCCGCTGCTACTGGTTTTTTTAATTGTATTTACACCACTTGTATGGCTTACTCCCAGCAAATTATAAGCAAGTTCTTGGCATTGTTTCGTAACATTTTCTCTATCATTTACATTCAGTAAAACAATAAAATCGGAATTATCTATTTTTCCGGTAACAACATTAATAATTTCACTATTTACAACAAGCTCGTTTTTCTCTTTTGAAAGAGTAAAAACACAAATATAAGCAACGCCCGTTTGTCTGCCAATTTCTTTAATTTGCCTGTCATCAACGGCACCACTTAGTTGAAATGCTTGTTCAGCAGCAATCAAAGATTGACTTGTTCGTGAATAGGCTTCATATCCATCTACTTGAGTAAAAGCCTTCTTCATACTCGAAGAAATTATCAACTTGTCATTTGTCGATACTTCTCCTTTACCAATAACTCTTGGTTGTAACACGGCAACTTCTTTGTTTTGTTGCCCATAGACTGTATTTAAACTAACTATTACAGTCATTATTAAGAAAAATTTTATCATTTTATTCATATTTATTATTTATTAAATTTATAATTTATTAATTTTCAAATTGTTGTCATTGTGAAAAGTGTTCTTAACCACAAAGAACACAAAGAATGCACAAAGAGCACAATTTGATATATGTTGATATTTAACTCTTTGTGTACTTCGTGAAAACACTTTGTGCCTTTTGTGGTAAAGCAATATTACTTTTGGTCGCATTCCTAACGGAATGCGGGTTTTGGGGGCGTAAATGCTTTCTACCGAGCGTTGCATTCCTAACGGAATGCTTAAAGTGCTGATTTTGCGGCTGTTATTTTTCATTATTATCTTTATTTAAAAAATTTTCAAAAATATTTATCAAACCTTAGCATTAACAAGTCCATTGAATTCCATTTGGAATGCTCGAAAAATTATTTTGTCTCTATTCATTTTTTATTTTTTTTATTTTTTAAAATATTTCAAAAATATTTATTTAAACCCTTTTCCAAATATCTAAAACATTGCATTCCGATAGGAATGCTACGCTTGGTAGAAAAAGCATAAATCTCCACCTGCATTCCGTAGGAATGCATCCAATTATTCTTCAATTGGTTTAAATATATAACGTTCATCATATTCAATGTTAAAATTTTTTTAAAACCTCTTTATATTCCTCAATAAATGTTTTCTTATCCTTTTCAATATTTTTGGGCAAACACGCAGATTTGCATTTATACAATTAATTTTTCGTGCCTTTATACATAAAGATTTCAAAAAAGGTTACAAAAATAGTAAAAAAAATTAAAAAAAAAATGAAAAAAATGAAATTAGTGGTTAGTGATTAGTGGTTAGTGGTTAGTGGTTAGTGGTTAGTGGTTAGTGGTTAGTGATTAGTGGTTAGTGGTTAATTACTGATTACTAAATACTGAATACTAAATACTGAATACTAAATACTAAATACTAAATACTCAATACTGACAACTGACAACTGACAACTGAAAACTACACAAAGCATTAAGGTGGTTATAGCGCGGGGGCTACACCCCTCCCCATTCCGAACAGGGTCGTTAAGCCCCGCTGCGCCAATGGTACTGAGTAAAACCGGGAGAGTAGGTCGCCGCCTTTCTTTTAAAACCTCTTGTCTTTTATGGATGAGAGGTTTTTTTTGTGGAAATATTGTCTCTTCTTAAAAAAGTTAACAGATTTATATTTAAATACTGATATTATTTTATTACTCATTTTTAATCCTATTTCATGTTTGCAAAAGAAGAAAAATTTTATTACAAAAAACAAATTTTTTAAATTTTTTAATAAATTTTTGGAAAACAAATATTTTATCTAATTTTGCGGCGGAAAATAGAGTTTCAGGTTTTCAATTTTCAGAAATCAAAATGTTTATAATCAGTGAATTAATATAACATCATTTGAATATTTTTTAAATAGACTTAATATAACTTTATAATATGAATTCAATAAAAAAAATAGCGATTTTAACGTCAGGCGGGGATTCGCCTGGCATGAATGCGGCAATTAGAGCGGTTGTCCGTAGTGCAATATTCAATGAATTAAAAGTGATGGGAATTATGCGTGGTTACGACGGTTTAGTAAAAAATGACATAATTCCAATGGACTCTAAATCGGTCAGTAATATTATTCAGCAAGGCGGAACTATACTAAAATCTGCACGTAGCAAAGAGTTTATGACCTTCGAAGGTAGAACAGCCGCCTACGAAAACCTCAAAAAAAACGAAATAGATGGATTAGTAGTGCTCGGCGGAGATGGTACAATTGCGGGCGCACGAGTTTTTGCAAAGGATTTTAATATTCCAGTCGTAGGAATTCCTTGTACCATAGACAACGACCTATTTGGAACAGAATATACCATCGGTTATGATACAGCGCTAAATACTGTTGTAAGTATGGTTGATAAAATTAGAGACACGGCAAGCGCACATAGCAGGCTCTTTTTTATCGAAGTAATGGGCAGAGATGCAGGTTTTCTTGCTCTACGAAGCGGATTAGCATCCGGCGCAGAAGCTATTCTTGTTCCCGAAGTAAGTATTGATTTTGACAAACTTGACGCTTTTTTAACAAGTGGTTTCAAAAAACAGAAATCCTCAAGCATTGTTATCGTTGCTGAAGGTGGCGAAAAAGGTGGTGCAATGGAAATTGCTAAAATTGTAGAACAAAAACATCCCGAATATGATGTCAGAGTTACTATTTTGGGACATGTACAAAGAGGTGGGTCGCCATCCGCTTTCGATAGAGTAATGGCTACACGTATGGGAATTGCTGCCGTTCAAGCGCTTATTGACGACCAAAAAAGCGTTATGGTCGGCTCAATGCATAACGAAATGATATACACACCATTTAATCAAACGTTAAAACATAAAAAAGGACTCAATCCCAACTTACTCGAAATTGTTGATATTCTTTCTATTTAATTACATTCAATATGAAAAAACTTAATTATTTTTTAATCATTTTAATTCCTGTTTTACTTTTTTCTTGTAAAAAGGATGATGTAAATAACAACGAAGGCAAAACTATTGATAATGAAACTATAAACAAGTGGATTTATCAAGAAATGTCGATATATTATCTTTGGAATGAACATATTCCGAATCAGCCAAATTATTCTCTTTACCCCGAACAGTTTTTTTATTCGATTCTATACAAAAGGGATCAAAGAGATGGCGACCGTTTTTCGTGGATACAGGATAACTATTTAGAACTCCTTAATTCGCTAAGCGGAGTTACACAATCAGACGTTGGCTTTGAATACGTAGGATATGCTCCCTTAGATTCAGATAATGTATTAGGACAAATTGCCTACATAAAACCTGATACCAATGCCGAAGAAATTGGATTAAAAAGAGGAGATTATTTTACTCACGTTAACGGAATAAGATTAAATAGGTCTAATTTTCGCACTCTGCTATCGGGTGACGAAACTTCGGTTAGTATAACCTTTTATGACCGCAACACAGGCGAAAGTACAAATAAAACAGTGATAAAACATGCAAACTACGCCGAAAATCCCGTCTTTTATGACAACATTTATGAAAATAACGGACATAAAATAGGTTATTTAGTTTATAATGCCTTCGTCAACGGACCTGATCAAAAGAGTAATATTTACGACAAACAACTGAACGAAGTTTTTGAAAATTTTAAAAATTCTCAAATAACAGAATTAGTTTTAGACCTTAGATATAACAGCGGCGGTTCAATGAGTGCCGCATTAATGCTCGGTAGTATGTTAGCACCTAATCATAACGTAAACAATATTTTTGTTAAACTTCAGTACAACAAGTTGGTTCAATCTGAATTAATTAAGCAATTCGGAGAAGAGGAACTGTTTTATTATATGAGCGATAAGTTGCAAACAGGTGAAACAATCAACAATATTGGGAGTTATATTAATAGTATATATATACTTACGGGTCAATGGACTGCATCAGCAAGCGAGTTGGTCATTAATAGCCTGAAACCTTATATGAACGACAAACCAATAATTCTTATCGGAAATATTACTGTAGGAAAAAATGTTGGCTCAATTTCTATTTATGACAACAAAAATTCTCAAAATAAATGGGGAATGCAACCGATTGTTTGTTATTTCTTTAACAGCGAAGATAAAGCAGATTTTGGAAACGGTTTCGTACCTGATAAAGAAGAAAAGGATAACGGTGATAAATTGCAACTCGGTGATACTAACGAAATAATGTTAAAAATTGCCATCGACCATATTATTGACGGCAATTTTAGTAAAACAACTACTCAACTCCCTGATAACCAACTTGTAACAATAGGGTCATCAATGGAACAAAAAGCGTGGGCAAACAAAACAATAATTGACCATTCGTATCTGAAAAAATTAAATTTTAAACCATAAAGACGTGAAATTTTTTTGTTTAACTTTCATTCTGTTGTTTACAAAGATTTTTGTAATAAATTCACAAGAACTGTTGAATATAAACGAAAGTCGCCGCCCGTTTTTAGTAGACGATATCAACAATAAACGAATTAATGATATCCGTCAAAATATTTTGTTTTCTAAAGCTTTCGCAGAACTTAACGAAGACCAAAAGTCGCAAATAAACAAAATAGAAGAAGAGTTTCAGAAAAAATTAAACCCTCTTACAATTCAGTTACTATCGTTACAAGAAAAGCTTGAAATACTTGAGAATCAAGATGTTGTTAATATGAAATTAATCAATAGAAATATTAACGCACAAGCAAAATTAATAGCCAAGCAAATGAAACTCCATGCGGAGTACAAACAAAAAATTAGGGCGGTTTTTAGATAATCAAATTGGTTAGATTTTTTACCACGAAGTCGCACAAAGGTTTTTTCTCAAAGTCGCACAAAGGTTAGTTTTTTGCCACGAATTACACGAATTTACACAAATTCCTTTGTGTTCTTTGAGGTTTTTTTTTACCACGAAGTCGCACAAAGGTTTTTTCACAAAGTCGCACAAAGTTTATTTTTTAGGCACTAATTTCACTAATTTTCACTAATTCCTTTGTGTTCTTTGTGAATCCTTTGTGTTCCTTTGTGGTTAATAAAAAAATTTTAACGCAAAGACGCAAAGTTGAGAACGCAAGTGAGGGGCTGACGAGATAAGTTACGCCAAAACCGTTGAATATTGGGCGGCATGTCTCTTTTTTCCAACTGTCAAATGCAAAAACTCATCTTCATAACACGCGCCCAACTTGGCAAGTCGGGATATTTCCCTAGTATAGACATTGTCTGCGCCTTGTACTGCCAAATAACCATTCTCGGTAGCGTCATTGATTAGCGTTTCAAGTTGCTTTTTCAAAAGGTCGAATTCTATCTCGCTTGTTATTCTATCTATTCCTTTAAATATTGTTTGCATGTTTTTGTAATTTAAATTTTTATAATTATTTTATATTTTTGAACAATCCTCAATTTTGTCATATTCGGCGTGTGTACCTATCCAACGCACAACCATCGCATTACCGATGAAAGCAATAACGGTTATAATCCTGTAATTGTTGCCTTTAAGGTTAAAAACATAACGCTCGTTACCAACATAACTAATAGTTGTTGTAAGATTTTTTACTCAAAGTCGCACAAAGGTTAGTTTAAGCCACTAATTACACTAATTTTCACTAATTCCTTTGTGTTCTTTGTGAATCCTTTGTGTTCCTTTGTGGTTAATAAAAAAATTTTAACGCAAAGACGCAAAGTTGAGAACGCAAGGGGCGCAAAGGTTAGTTTTAGCCACTAATTACACTAATTAACACTAATTTTAGGTTGTGAGATTCGGGGCGACTTTGAAAGTCGCCCCTACTAATCACTAACCGCTAACCACTATTTTTTATGTTCCTTTATTGTATTCTAATTTCTCCTCGTTTAAAATCAATTGTCAATTCTTTATGTTTAAAGAAGTTTAATCCTAAAAGTCCGTCAATTCCTAAACCAATTGGCAGTTCTCTTGAAATGACTTTGAAATTTCTCCTAATAAGACCCAATGCCATAATGTTGTCGAGGCTGTATTCATGCACTGTTTCGGTCTTACTTGCAGTGACGGTGTAGGTTGTTCCAATGCTGTAAGATGGGTTATAGCCTAACTCTCGCAACACATCGCTATCAAAAAGCGTAATCGTTGAGCCAGTATCAACAGCAAATTCGTAGCGTAATATTTCATTGCCTTTTTTTATGGTCACTGGTATCATTACTAGCGGCTCTTTTCTATCAAAGGGTATGGTTGTCATAATATATAGGCTACATTAGGGTCTCGTTTTCCACAGAACTTGAATGCAAAATCTCCGTTCCTACATTTTCCCATTTCCTCCAATGCTGCAAATCTATCGCTACTATGATAGATTAGTTCACCTTTTAGCAATATTGCACCATTGTACTCCGGATTTTTGATTATTGCCCATCCATCTCCTACTCTGTTGCGAATTTGTCTAATAGATAACGCACCGTTTTGATTTTTAGCCCTCACCTTTGGCTTTTTAATTGTTACTTCCATAAATAATTCATTTTATAGATTTTTTTCAAACCGCAAAATTAGATGAAATTTTGGGAATTTCAAGCGTGTATAATGAAAAAAAATTTTTTTACAGAGGAAAGATAGATAATATTTTCAAATATATCAAGCATCAAAATGAAAAAAAAATTTATACAGGGGAAATAAGTTATTTCACGAACTCATTACTTGATACTCAAATCTCATTACTCATTACTTTGTGAATCCTTTGTGAATCCTTTGTGGTTAGATTTTTTTACCACGAAGTCGCGCAAAGGTTAGTTTTAGCCACTAATTTCACGAAATATCACTAATTTTAGGTTGTGAGATTCGGGGCGACTTTGAAAGTCGCCCCTACTAATCACTAACCGCTAACCACTAACAGCTAACTACTAACCGCTAACCACTAACCGCTAACCACTAACCACTAACCACTATTTTTACAATTTCATTTCCCACCTTCACAAAATAAACTCCCGTTGATAAATGCGAAATGTCTATTTCAACGGTTGCACGGTTCATGGTACACGGTTCACGGTGGACGAGACGACCTGCCGCATCAAATATCTCAATACTAAATACTGATATCTCACTACTCACTACTGAAAACTGGCCACTCGTCGGATTTGGATAAACCTGCAGTTTTCCATTTTGCGAAATATTATCTATACCTAAGTTACCGATATAAATTGATAATACTTGCGTTGCATTGCCTGTGTTATTGCTTGCTCTTACCGTGAAATTAAATGTACCAACAACCGTTGGAATACCTGAAATTTCACCGGTGGTACTGTCTATGTTCAAACCATTTGGCAAACTGCCTGAAATAACACTCCACGTATATGGCGGATTACAGGATATATCAAGCGTTTGGCTATATGCCTCATTTATTAAACCATCAGGCAAAGTTGTAGTAGTTATAAAAACAGGTTCTGTTGTTACTAACAGCGAAGATGAAACATTGCCAACGTGATAATTTTCATTTTCGGCTGCGCGAGCAAAGATAAAATATTGAGTTTCTGCGGTTAAATCATCAAATACATTTGAAATTTGCCAATCGTTTGGATGTGAGGGCGCTATATCACTATAGCTGCGAGCATATTCTATTGCTTGACCGCTTTCTGGCTCTGATATAGGATTAATTGTTATACTGCTGCATGTTTTATCATGAAGCGAGGGGGTTGAAACTAATGCACCTGTTGCCTTTGCTATAGTTATTGTTACATCAACATCTGTAGCAACAATATAATTATCAGTATCATCTGGCGTAAATGTTGCTTTATGGGTTTGTTCTCCTGCATTACCGACATAATCTGTAGGATTTTGCCATGCCCATTGCTCTGGCAACATTACACTTGAAAGTAAATCGCCATAAGTTGCAGTTAATCCGGCTGGTTCTGTATAAGTTGGAGTTGCTTTTTCTACTATTATTGCAACATCCTGCGATACATTATTATAATTATTGGTTTCTGTCGGCGTAAACAGCATTTCATAAAGCTCTCCGCTTTGTGCAACTGTTGGGGCTATAGTTGAATTTGTAAAAGCAAATACGCCATCACCATCATGACCTGACAATACCGCCTCAGCAAGCGTTTGACCATAAACAAGCGTTGCGCTAGTTGGGAAAGTTACGATTGGGGTTCCTTTGCCTATTTCAATTGACAACTCTTTTTCATCAAAACCTGCAACATTTTCTGATTTAATGATAAAGTTAAAAGTACCCGCGGTTGTTGGTGTGCCTGATATTACGCCAGTTGTACTATTAAAAGTTAAACCTATAGGCAAATTGCCCACTTGAATACTATTTGTTATTTCACAACCATCAACTTCAAAAATTTGTGAATAAGGAATACCTACTGTGCCATCTGGGAGTGTAGTAGTAATTATAATGGGTGGTGTGCCACTGCCCTCTATTTCTACAATACTACCAAAGCCTGTCCAACCTGCTGAAAGATAGTCTGCATCAGTACATACTGGCACATGCAAAGTAATAAGGCTTCTATTCACATTAGAAAATACGTTATTGGCATTTATTGTTTGCGGCGTTACAGCATGGTTTATTATATTGATCAAACTAGTACAACTCCCAAAAGCATAACCACCAATTGTAGTAACGCTATTTGGTATTATCAGTTCTGTTAGTCCGCTGCAATTTTGAAACGCATCAGTTCCGATTGATGTAACACTATTTCCAATTGTTAATTCAGTTAGTTCGCTACAATACTGAAATGCTTCATTACCGATTGATGTAACGCTATTTCCGATGGTTAGTATCTCAACAGCCGTACCGAATAAAATACCGGAAATAGAATTTTTTTGAACATTTCTCCCCATATAAACCTCTTCTATTGGGCAAGAGACAAAAGGACTATAAGGAAAAGCATTTAAAGTCAATAATAATTCACTGTCACTTATTACTACTTTTTTTAGTCCCTGGCAACCCCAAAACGCACCCGGGACAATTGAAGTTACGCTATTACCAATGGTAAGATGATTAAATGAAGTACCGAATAACGAAAAACCTAGCATTAGTGTATATTCTAAATCTCTCCCCATGTAAACCACTTCAATCGGACAATTTTGAAAAATAACATGAGCACTACCATGAGCATCACCGCCCAATGTTAATTGTTCAGTACCGTCACTAAAAATAACTATTTTTAGTCCGTTGCAATTTTCAAACGCATAACCACCAATTGTAGTAACGCTATTTGGTATGGTTAGTTCAGTTAATCCACTGCAATAAGAAAACGCACTGCCGTAAATTGTAGTAACACTATTTCCAATTGTTAATTCAGTTAGTCCGCTGCAACCAGAAAAAGCACCCACGCCAATTGAAGTTACACAATTTCCAATGGTTAATACTTCAACAGCAGTTCCGAACAAACTATATACATAACTATATCCATAACTATATTCTACATTTCGCCCCATATAAACCTCTTCAATAGGGCAAGAATCAAAAGGTTTTTGTGTAGTACTTGTTATATTTAATGATAATAATTCTGATCCGTCGCTTATTACAACTTTTCGTAATATGCTGCAATTGTAAAACGCACTATTTCCGATTGAAGTAACGCTATTTGGTATGGCCAGTTCTGATAGTCCGGTGCAATTTTGAAACGCATTATTGCCGATCGAAGTAACGCTATTCCCAATTGTTAGTTCTGTTAATCCACTACAATTTTGAAACGCACCACTTCCTATTGAAATTACGCTATTTGGTATTATCAGTTCAGTTAGTCCGCTGCAACCGGAAAATGCATAACCACCAATTGTAGTAACGCTATTTGGTATTGTTAGTTCTGTTAATCCACTGCAACCATAAAACGTATAAACGCCGATTGAAGTCACGCTATTTGGTATGGTCAGTTCTGTTAGTCCGGTGCAATTTTGAAACGCATAATTGCCTATTGAGGTAACACTATTGGGAATTATCAGTTCAGTTAATCCATTGCAACCAGAAAACGCCCGTTCTCCGATTGAAGTAACGCTATTTCCAATGGTTAGTTCTGTTAGCCCGCTGCAATTTACAAACGCATAATTGCCTATTGAGGTAACGCTATTTCCAATAGTAAGTACCTCAACCGTAGTACCGAAGAATGCAGCATTAATGCTTTGATTATATTCTACATTTCGCCCCATATAAACCACTTCAATAGGGCAAGAAGCAAAAGGATGGTTGGTATTATTTGTTGTATTATTTAATGTTATTAATAATTCTGATCCGTCACTTATTACAACTTTTTTTAATGTGCTGCAATTATAAAACGCCCTCTGTCCTATTGAAATTACACTATTGGGTATTATCAGTTCAGTTAATCCACTGCAACTTTCAAATGCATAACTTCCAATTGTTGTAACGCTTTTTCCAATGCTTAGTTCTGCAAGTCCACTACAACTTTGAAATGCATTGTTACCGATTGAAGTTACGCTATTTGGTATGGTTAGTTCTGTAAGTCCGCTGCAATTTTGAAATGCATAATTACTGATTGAAGTTACGCTATTTGGTATGGTTAGTTCTGCAAGTCCGCTACATCCAGAAAACGCAGAATTACCGATTGACGTCACGCTATTTGGTATGGTTAGTTCTGTAAGTCCGCTGCAATTTTGAAATGCATTGTTACCGATTGAAGTTACGCTATTTCCAATAGTTAGTTCCGTTAGTCCGGTACAATTGTAAAATGCATAATTACTGATTGAAGTTACGCTATTCCCAATTGTTAGTTCTGTTAATCCACTACAATTTCGAAATGCATAATTGCAGATTGAAGTTACACAATTTCCAATGGTTAATACTTCAACAGCAGTTCCGAACAAACTACTTTCAGAACTATTTTCTACATTTCTCCCCATATAAACCTCTTCAATCGGACTAGAGGCAAATGAATAGCTATTCAATGTAAGTAATTCTGTGCCATCAGATATAAATACTTTTTTTAGACCACTGCATCCGAAAAATGGATTGGATATTTCTGTTACGCTATTTCCAATTGTTAGTTCTGTTAATCCACTACAACTGTAAAACGCACCGCTGCCTATTGAAGTTACACTATTGGGAATTATCAGTTCAGTTAATCCACTGCAACCTTGAAACGCATAATTTCCAATAGATGTTACACTTGACATTTCAATTAATTCAAGATTGCTGCAATTTAGAAACGCCAAATTTCCTATTGTTGCAACGCCGCTTCCAATAACAACTTGTGTTATATCAGTCCTATAACTGTACCAAGGTGCAGTACCGCTGTAATTTGGCATAGTTCCCACTCCACTAATAGAAAGAGTACCATCAGAACATAACAACCATTGCAGATTTCCAGTTTGTCCGCTTGCAATTTGTACACAGCTGATGAATGGTAATACATTTACTATCCCCACATTTGATGTAACTGATGTTGCTCCACCAGTAGCACTTACCACACAATAGTAGTAATATGTTCCTATTGTGAGGGTTGTTGGGATTGGAAAACTTGCATTTGTTTCCCCTGAAATAATGGTACCTCCCGAATTGCTGTTTGTTGTATTGCTATGCCACTGATAACTAAGTGTTGCGCCTTGTGTTACGCTTGCTGAAACAGATAAGTTGCCTGAAATAATTCCTTCAGTTACTTCTGTTATTGGTTCCGGGTGTGTGTTTATAGTAATAATAGGAATAGGAGCTGCCGATACAGCAATACTAAAATCTTGTGTATAATTGCTTGTACAATTTCCATTTGTAATTGTTGCTCTAACAGTAACAGTTCCTGCTGAAGTTGTATATAGTGTGTTTCCGCTTATTGAAGCACCTGTACCACCCGCATTTTGAACACTCCAGTTTATTGTTTTATTTGTAGCATTAGAAGGATTTACCGTACCTGAAAGTGTCAGCGGAGTTCCTGCATTTGTGGATGATGGCACGCCTGTAATACTTGTTACAGGAATACAAGGAGGACCCACTGTTAGAGAACTTGAAGTACTTCCTGTTTGAAAATCACTATTTGATGCTGAACGTGCAAAAATGTAATATGTCGATGTTGAGTTTACTGCGAATGATGTTGAGGATTGCCATCCGCTTGATGGTGGACTATTAGATGTAACACATGCATATTCTACCCATTGTGATGTGTATGCTAAAAGCTGCGATGAGTATATTGTAATAGTTGTTGCTGTTCGGTTATTTAGTGTTGGTGCACTCACATTGGCTCCCTGTATCAAATTGCCTGTACGTGAACCATTTATGATTATTGAAGAGCCGTTTGCAGGTGTTACAGTTCCGTTATTTGCTAAGGTACCTCCACTATTTATCGACAAGGTAACCCCCGATGCAACAGAAAAGCTTCTGCCGTTTGCAATTGTCAACGTATAACCAGAAGGTATGTTGCCACTTGATGACATAGTAAAATCGTTTCCACCATACCAATTCGTTGTATTTCCCACAACAAGAATTCCTCCTGTTCTGCTGCCCGAGCTTGTTGCACTTGTTGTAAATACAATCCCGTTCCCATTCATATTTAGGGTACCATTTGCGCCAGTTGCACCATTGTTGCCACCGATTCCATTTCCGGCATTTCCACCACTTCCACCAAATCCAATGCCGCCATTACCACCGCTTGTTGTGATTGTACCTCCTGTAATGGTAATTGTACCACCTGCGCCCCCTGCACCACCGTTTCCACATGTTAAAATGCAGCTTCCGTTTCCTCCTCTTCCTCCTCCTATTGCTCCTGCGTTTGTTCCCCCTGTTACAATCACAGTTCCTCCATTTATAGTAATTGTTCCTCCAGAGCCACCGGCTGCGCCATGAAGGTAGTTTATGTTACTTGTTCCGTTGCCTCCTCTTCCGCCTCCAATGCCGGCAGCGTCAGATCCTCCATTTGCTATAATTGTTCCACTATTGATAATTATAGTGCCAGTCGCTCCGCCAGGGTCTGGTTCCCAAAAATTTCCATTTGAGTTACTTGCATTTATTCCTCTGCTTCCACCAATTCCAGCACTTCCATTTCCGCCTGTTGCATTTAAACTGCCCTCGCCCGTAATTATAAGTGTTGTTGTGGCTGCTGTTTGAATGCCTGCTCGATTATTACCTGCAGTTAATGTATTTGTTCCCAAAAGAGTAATGGTTACATTTCCTAAGTTAATCTGCAATGGACAATTATCTTCTCCAAGTGTTATAGAAACGTTGTTAAGCGTTATACTTGCCGTACCAAGTGCTACAATTCGTCTCTGTGACCCTGAATTATTGCCCGATATAGTAATCCCCGTTGCGTTGGTTGAAATAGTGTAAACCTGGGTTGTCGCATTATAGGACCATCCTGTACCTGAAACATTTGATGTGTGATTGTAGGAAAGGTCGATGTTACTTCCACTACTTTGCGACTTTGCTATAAATGGCAATGACATTAAAATTGCCAAAACCAAAATTTTTCTCATTTCGGAGAAGGCATACATCGTCTTGGCTCTGTAACCATGCCTTGTACCCAGAAAGCGTTTTGATAGATTGTGGGTTAGCGTTTGGTTACCATTTGGACAAACACTCAGGTTTGCCTCAACATTCGGACGTATCTTATACGTCGTTTCATTTGGGCAAGCAAACATGTTTGCCCGTTCGCGTGTTCCATTTGGGTTGGCTTCAATTTTTGCAACCGATGGTTTTGCGTACCTTTGAGCTGCTGCAAGGTTCCTCCTCGCGCTGCCCGTTTTAGAATTCAATTTTACCATTTGTTAAATTTTTTAAAAGTTGTGAGTAATATATGAATTATCTATAAATTTCTAATTTTCAATGTTTTTGATAAATAAAAAAGCGTGGAATTTTATCATCTGTCTGACTTACAGGTTTCCACGCCCTTAGCAATTAACAAGCTTCCACGCCACTTACCGCGACGTTTCTTATTCGTTCTCATTGCTAACCTGAAAATCAGGCTACGTGGAATTGTAAGTCAAGAACTAATAGCACTCGCTACTTATCTATCTCATACTGTGCTCGTTAGCATCAGTTCGTTTGGCAATTTTGGTTGTCAAATGAGGTGCAAATATATGAAAAATTATTTTATGCAAAAAAAAAATTATTTTTTATTTTTTTAGCCACGAATTACACGAATTTACACTAATTATTTTGTTGTGTGTCTGTTGAGACGTGGCACGCCACGTCCCTACACACTAACCACTAACCACTAATCACTAACCGCTAATCACTAATCACTAATCACTAACCACTGACCACTATCCACTATATTTCAATGTACTTTTTTTGTTTTAGATAAATAAAAAAGCGTGGAACTCTTTTTTGTTCACCTTTCAGGTTCCACACCCTCACCATCAAACAAACGATCCACGCTGCGTACGCAACGCTTCCTATGTTGTTCTCGCTGGTGATAACTCGACTTATCAAGTTACCTGTGGAAATGAAAGTTGAGAACTAATAGCATTCGCTATTTATCTATCTAATACTGTGCTCGTTAGCACCAGTTCGTTTGGCAATTTTGGTTGTCAAATGAGTTGCAAATATATGAAAATTTCTTTTATGCAAAAAAAAAAATATTTTTTATTTTTTAGCCACGAATTACAGGAATTTACACTAATTCCTTTGTGTTCTTTGTGAATCCTTTGTGTTCCTTTGTGGTTAATAAAAAAATTTTACCGCAAAGACGCAAAGTTGAGAACGCGATGGGCGCAAAGGTTATCGTTTCAAGAACTCATTACTTGACACTCAAATCTCATTACTTTTCCCTGACTTCAACTCTTTTAAAAAATAATTTTATAATCCACCGAATATCAATAATATAAGATTTTCTGTATGTGTCGCAAAAATTCGTAAAAGTGGCTTAAAATGCAGATTTTACACCTTTGGGGCAATGCATTGTCGAAGTCCGTAAATAGTGCGGGCAACATGATATTATTTGAAGTCAGGAAATATTAAAAATCTCTATCTCATCTATCAAATCTCTTATTTCATCTGCTCCGAACCACTTTATATCTTTATCTCTTTTAAACCAAGTTATCTGTTTTTTTGCGTAATGTCGTGTGTTTCGTTGGATTAATTCAACTGCTTTTTCTTTTGAATATTTACCATCGAAATAATCAAATAACTCTTTGTAACCTACAGTGTTGAGTGCATTAAGCGTTCTATGTTCATAAAGTGAAAGAGCTTCTTGTTCTAAACCATTTTCCATCATTAAAATAACCCTTTGATTTATACGGTTATATAACTCCTGACGATTTAGCGTTAAACCTATTTTAATTATATTGAAATTTCTCTCTCTTTTAGGATTAGTGCGCAATGATGAGTATGGTTTACCCGTCATCAAACAAATTTCAACAGCATGAATAACTCTTCTATGATTTTTCAGATCAACGGTATGATAAAAATCAGGGTCTAAAAGTTTCAACTGCCGTCTGATAGATTCGATGCCTTCGTTTTCGTATTTCTCTTTGATGTTAAGTCGTAAATCGTTATCAATTGTAGGAAGGTCATCAATTCCGTTGCAGAATGCGTCAATATACATCATTGAACCGCCAACCATAAAAATCAGGTTATGTTTTTTAAAAAGTTTTTTGGTGATATTGAGGGCATCTTGTTCAAATTCGTAAGCGTTGTAATAGTCGGATATTGAGCGAGTTGCCACAAGAAAATGAGGTACTTTCTGCAACTCATCTATTGTCGGAGCGGCAGTTCCAATTGGAATTTCTTTATATATTTGACGGGAATCGGCAGAAATTATCGGACTTTTGAAATAATCAGCAAGTTGTAAACTTACATCCGTTTTTCCTATACCTGTCGGACCGACTATTAGAACTACCGTTTTATTCATTATTAATAATTTTACTTAATTTAAAATTGCAAATAAATAATATTTATTTTAACGCAAAGGCGCAAAGTTGAGAACGCATTAATAGTTTTCTGTTTTCAGTTATTTTTTTGTGTTTCTTTGTGGTAAAAGATATTTTCATTTCTTTTGAATAATGCAAGCAAGAAAAAAGACAAGGATTTACATCTTAATTTTACGTCAGATTAGTTCTTATCTCAAATCTCCTTGCAGTTCATGTAATTTTCTGTAAACACCTTTTTCTTTGATAATGAGTTCTTTGTGAGTTCCTTTTTCTACAATTTCGCCTTCGTGGAATACGCAAATCATGTCAGCGTTCCTGATAGTTGAAAGTCGGTGTGCAATAACAATGGATGTGCGGTGTGACATAAGTTTTTCGAGAGCATCTTGTACGAGCATTTCAGATTCAGTATCTAATGCGGATGTTGCTTCGTCAAGTATTAAAACGGGCGGATTTTTGAGAATTGCACGTGCGATGCTCAATCTTTGTCGCTGACCGCCAGAAAGTTTGCTGCCTCTATCTCCAATAATAGTGTTATATCCGTTTTCAGTTTCGGTAATAAAGTCGTGTGCATTAGCAATTTTGGCGGCTTCTGTAACGGCTTCAAAAGTAGTTTCTTCAACCCCGAATGCGATATTATTATAAATGGTATCGTTAAATAAAATTGCGTCTTGGTTAACATTGCCCATTAACCCTCTTAAATCGTGTACTTTAAGGGTTCGAATGTCATTACCGTCAATAAAAATTCCGCCTTCATTAACGTCATAAAATCTTGGCAACAAATCAACGAATGTAGTTTTACCACTACCCGATTGTCCAACTAATGCAATTGTTTTCCCTTTTGGAATTGAAAGTGAAACATTTTTCAGAACGGGTCTGTCGCTATATGCAAAGGATACGTTTCGATATTCGATACCTGATTTCATTTCCTTTATATGGTGAGCATTTTCGATATCTTTAATATTAATTTCGGCTTTAAGAATTTCGTCAATACGGTCATAAGCGGCAATACCTTTTTGGATGCTATAAAATGCTTGCGCAAAGGCTTTTGAGGGATTAATTATCATATAAAAAATTCCAATATAAGCAATAAATCCTGCCACTCCGATTGTTCCATCATTAAGGATTATTATACCTCCAAACCAAACGATGAAAACCACTATTATTGTACCCAGCAGTTCGCTCATGGGGTGAGATAATTCTCGTCGCCACATCAACTTATTCATAATAGAACGGAATAAAGAGAGTTCTTTTGTGAATCGTTTTGCCATTCGTTTTTCGGCATTAAATGCTTTTATTATCCGTAAGCCTGATAATGTTTCTTCTAAGGCAGAAAGAATATCTCCCATTTTATCTTGTCCTTTGCGGGATGTTTTTTTGAGGCTTCTGCCAATTTTTCCAACGATAAATACTCCAAGTGGAAGCATCACAAATGCAAAAAGCGATAATTTTAAGTTTAAAATAAGTAATGTCGTTAGAAAAACAATTATCAGGATTGGATTTTTGAATATCATATCTAATGATGCCATAATAGAATTTTCAACTTCTTGGACATCTCCCGTACTACGTGCAATTATATCACCTTTGCGTTCTTCGTTGAAAAAGCCAAAATGAAGTCCTATTATTTTGTTATAGAACTTGTTGCGAAGGTCAAAAACTACACCGTTGCGAATTCCAACACTTGTATATGAGGCTAAATATGCTGTTCCGACTTTCAAAACTGTTCCAAGAATTAGGAATAATCCTACAAACATTAACGCCCACCCTGCGCCGTAACTCAATTTTATTATCGTAATATAGTAATAGAGGTTGTTTATCAGAACTTCACTATCTAATTTCCAAACTAACAGGTCGTAAACTTGAGTTTCTTGCTGCAAAATTATTTCAAGCATCGGTATCGCTAATGCCAACGAAAATACTGCAAATAATGCCGATAACAAGTTGAAAATAAAGTTAAAAATAACTAACCTTTTGTATGGTGGTAAATATTTCCAAGCAATTTTAAGGAACTCTTTCATAACGTTGCAGGTTTATTTTTTTGATTTTTTGAACTTATAAGTTTAGTGTTTAAATTTTGAATTTTAAATTTTAAATCGAAGTTTGCGCCGGTATAATTGAATGGAGTTATTGCTTTAAGTTCCTGTTTTACAGCACTTTCAATTTCGAGATTATCAATAAATTGTTCAATGATTTTTGTATCAATCACTTCGTGAGTTCGAGTAAGTTTTTTAAGGATTTCATAAGGATTTGAGTAGCCTTCGCGTCTTAATATCGTTTGAATCGCTTCTGCCATAACTATCTGATTATTAACTAAATCTTTATCAATAACTTCTTGGTTAAGTTCTAATCGATTAATTCCGTTCAACAAAGAATTGAAAGCGAGCAAAGAGTGCGCAAAAGGGACACCAATGTTTCGTAAAACAGTGCTATCTGATAGGTCACGCTGTAGTCTCGAAATTGGTAATTTTGCAGAAAAATGTTCAAAAATGGAATTAGCAATACCCAAATTTCCTTCGGCATTTTCGAAATCAATGGGGTTTACTTTATGCGGCATCGCACTTGAGCCCACTTCGTTATCATTGATTTTTTGCTTAAAATAGTTCATCATTATATATGTCCAAAAGTCCCGTGCAAAGTCAAGCAAAATTGTATTGATTCGTTTTAGGCAGTCGAAAATGGCTGCCAAATTGTCATAATTGCTTATTTGTGTTGTAAATTGTTCACGTTCGATATTAAATCTCTTTTTTAAGAAACGATTGCCAAACTCTATCCAATCAATTTGAGGATATGCAACATAATGCGCATTGAAATTTCCTGTGGCACCACCAAATTTGCCTGAAATAGGAATACGTTTTAATAATTTTAATTGATTTTTAATTCGTTCTGTAAAGACAGTAATTTCTTTACCAAGTTTTGTAGGCGATGCGGGTTGTCCGTGAGTTTTCGCAAGCATTGCAATATTTTTCCAATCATAAGCCACCTTCTCAAGTGCGAATATTATTTCGTTAAGAGCAGGGAAATATGCTTTTTCAAACGCATTCTTAAGCGCCATTGGAATTGATGTATTATTTATGTCTTGCGACGTCAGCCCAAAATGAATAAATTCTTTAACTTTTTCTAAGCCTAAAGCTTCGAACTGTTCTTTTAGATAGTATTCAACCGCCTTCACATCGTGATTGGTTTCTCGTTCTATCTCTTTTACTCGTTGAGCATTTTCTACCGAAAATTCTTTATATATTATGCGAAGTGTGCTATATTTTTTCTTTTCGACACAACTCAACTGCGGAAGCGGTATTTCGCATAATGCAATAAAATATTCTATTTCGACCATTATTCTGTAACGTATCATTGCATATTCGGAAAAATATGCAGTTAATAGGTCGGTTTTGTGTCTGTATCGTCCATCGATAGGCGATATTGCTATAAGATGTTGAATATCTGACATTTACTTTAAATTTTTAAATTATTTTAAAGTGCAAATATAATAAAAATTATAACAATTATTTCATTTTTATAACAATTTTTTTATCGGAAATTATTAACCACAAAGTACACAAAGATTTTTTAGCCACGAATTGCACTAATTTACACGAATTTGATACTACTAACCACTATTTTTGCGTTCTCTACTTTATAATACACAACATTATTTATAGTTTTTTTACAAACCTATCCCATTGTTTGCCTGAAATCCCCTGAAATTTTAGGACATTTTCAAACTCTTGAAAACTTATTTTTTCTGTTGCTTGAACTTGTTGATAAAAGATGGACAGTGAACCCAAAAATTTATCTACTCCGCCATTTTTTTTCGCAAATTTATGGATTAGAGCAGGAGTCTTTTGGTAAATAACCACAGAAGAACCCTTTTGAGTTGTAGCATCCATTCTATTATCGGTTATATCAAATATAGAGACTTTACCATAGCCCTTTCTTTTGCTGTTTTTTAAATTTTCTTTAAAAATTTTTTCAGCCTTTTTTGTATCATTTGACAAGGAAATCGCTAAAAATTCAATCATTGATTCTCCAAGTAAATAAAACGCCGAATCCTCTTTTTGAGGAACAAAAGGAAAGTAACAATGTAACATTTCATGTACAATTGTCTTGTTTTTCCAAAAAGAAACATCTATTAGAATTAAATAATCTTTTTTTGCCACAGGGCTAATACTCATTCCCCATGCCATACCTTCTGTATTTAATTCTCCGTCAATAATGCAAATATTACGTGAAATATCAGGAATAAATTTATTGATTTTTATTGCAGCAGTTTTTATAGTTTGTAAATTTTCCTCCATCCAATAGATAGATTTGTCAATTGGTAAAAATCGGGTTGAATCTTCAGAAATACCATATTCTTTAGAAAAATAAATATCAAATTTGTTTAACTCATTAGAAAATGACATTTTTTCGTAATACTCTTTTAATAAAACTACAAATGAAATGTTATTGTCTGACAAAACTTCTGTATTAAGTTGAAACGTGTTATTATGGATGGTCTCAGGTAGGTTTGAAAAAAAATAAAAATCATCTGAAACTGAAATATTGACTGCTTGGATTTGCATATTTGGATGTGTGAAAAACCATGATTCTGAGTCATATCTATAATCAAATAAATAGAATGCCTCTACGTGTTGTGCAAAAGATAATGCATAGTTTTCATATACAATTTTAATGTTAAAATTTTCATTAGATGTTGGAAAAATAATTGTCGTACCATCAAATGAAAAATTTATTTTCTGATAATCAGCATTTTGTGAAATTTTTTCAAAAACTTGCAACTGTGGAAAAGTATAAGCAGGTATTATTGCTCCCAACGGATGAAAATTTTCCAAAACTAACGTGAGGGAATCAGATTTTATGTTTTGTAATTGCACATGCTGCTCTATCGTTGTTCTAATAAAAAAAAGCGACTCATTACTTCTTTTATCGTTCCTCTCAATATTAACAAAAATAGAAGAACTAATATTACAAGCAACTCCAATTTGACTTATACAATAAAAAAGAATTAATAACAAATATTTTTTCATATTGATTGTATTAATCTAAAATTTAAGCCCCATCTCTTTCATAAAAGTTTTCCTTTTTAGACCCGACTTTACACCCGAACTATATATCATTCTGATAACTTGTTTCTCTTGTTCAGAAATAAAAAATTCAATATCATGATGTTCATCTAACTCCTCTAATGAATAAAATATATTTGGGGATTCTCTTGTAGCCATTGCAATATGAAAATTATAGGGTCTTGAAGCATGCCATAACCCAATAGCGTGTAAAAACTCGTGTAATAGGGTTTTAGTTCCACTGGAATAATTTTTCTCATAAATTTTAGCTGTTGTTATTGACAATTTCCTTATATCTAAGATTTTATGAGGATTAAGCATTGCTGTTCCGCCTGGTTCAGTAATATTGAAAAAATTACATTTGTATATTTTTTCTACTTTTCGATATACCTTTAAATTACCTTCTTTCAAAACCCGATATATTTTAATAGGAAAAATCAAAGGTTCAATAATTATTATAATAGAATCTACATCTTCTATATCTTTTTTGCTAAGTTTTTCTATATCAATTATTTCTACTTTGATGTCAGTTTCCCATTTTCTAATTCTTCCATGCAAAAAACCAATATCGCTAAAAAGTTCTATTTCGTCTTGGGTGTACCCTTTTGATAAAAATTGTTCTTTATCAAAATTTGTGTTTATAATATACTTATGAAGAAAATAACTTGCTATTATGAAAAAACAAATTCCCATAAATGCAAAAAATAGCATTTTTATTATCATTTTCAAAAATTTTTTCATAATATTATTTATATTGTATCAATCTAAAAGCATTTTAATATGCCTTATATTGGGTTATTTCATTGTTTATTAATCATTTACAAGAATTATATTTTTATATTTATAAGGTGCAAATTTAAGAATATTTTGTGATAGAAAAAAAATAAAATAAAAAAAGTATTTTTGCGTTTTAATTAAAAATTAATCAGGATGGAATTAGTATTAGAAAGAAAAAAATTTTTTCGTTCAAGTCTCAATCCGACCCATAAAGAAGAAACAGTGACTTACGAAATTTTGCAGCAGCACAAAAGCGAACAACAGCGGCTTATTGCGGCAGGAATTATTGAAAGCCCCAAAATTACAGACGATGTTTTTACGAGTAAACAAGAGAGCGAATTCATCAAAGGACGTTCTGTAGAAGAAGTTTTTGACAATATTGCAAAAAAATATAGCTTATAGAAAGGTTATTATTAGCAAGGTAGCAGAAGAATCTATAGGTTCCTTTGTGGTTTGATTTGGTCAGAAAAAGGTTTCTTTTTTAAAAATGGTACACACCAAACTTAAAAATTTGAAATCCAATAATATAAAAATTGAAAATAAATTTAAACTGTTTATAGATAAAAAAAATCTTAAAAAATCTTAAAAAATTGCAATTATTTCAAAAATTATCATTTTCTTTGCAAAAATTTTTTTTGGAAAAAAAGTCTATAATACAATGTCGAAAAAGGTTAATGATAATATTGATACAGAATCGCTGAATATTTCGTCAGAAGAATTTGACCGAATTGAAGCAATTATTGGACGTAAACCCAATAAATTAGAATTAGAACTCTTTTCGATATTATGGTCTGAACATTCAAAGTATAAAAAACTTATCAAATGGCTCAAAGTCTTACCCTGCAAAGGAGAAAAAGTAGTTATTGAAGCAGGTAAAGAAAATGCGGGAGCAATTGAAATTGGCGATGATATGGTTTGTGTCTTTAAAGTAGCCGCACACAATCATCCTTGCGCTGTCCAGCCTCGATTTGGAACTTTAACGGGTTTACGATTAGTTACAAGAGATATTTTTTCATTAGGCGCACGGCCAGTGGTTTCTCTTAATTCTTTGCGTTTTGGAAATAGCCGTAGAGATACTACTCGATGGCTTTTCGACGAAGTAATTGCAGGACTTGCCGACTACGAAAAAGGTTTCGGAATACCCGTTGTTGGTGGTGAAATGTATTTTAACAATTCATTTAATTCTAATCCGATAGTCAATTTTATGGTTATTGGATTTACAAAAAAAGAAAATTTAGTTACAGGAGTCGCAAAAGGAAAAGGAAACCTGATAGCCGTCGTTGGCTCACCGACAACAAAAAAAGGAATAGAACAAAAAACAGTCGCAGTAGAAGGAAAAACAAATCATGTAGTGAACGAATTTTCGTTGGACGGAGTTAGCAACGTAAATGTAGAAGTTAAACTATACAAATTGATACAAGCACTTATAAAGAGAAAACTTGCAGCGGGTATACAACCTGTTGGCGCACAAGGAATTGTAGGTGCGGTAGTAAAAATGGTCGCACGAGGAAAATCGGGTATTGAAATGCGGGTCGACAACATTCCAATCAACGAAAAAGATTTGTCTATCAGAGATATATTAGTTTCTGAAACTTGGGGAAGAACTTTGGTCTGTTTTTCGCCCGAAAACGAAAACGAAATAAAAGAATTAGCAAAAAGTATAAATGTAGAGTTTGGACTATTAGGCAAAGTTACTGATAATCATTTGTTTAAACTATATTCGAGTAAGAAATTATTAGCACAATTACCCGTTGAATATCCCGACCCATCCGACGAACCGCCCGCTTTTGACCCTAATTCCATTTTAGATAAAGTAGATCCTTGTTTTTATAATGTAGAAGAGTTTGAAGAGCCCGACCATTACCCGAAAACCATTAAACAACTAATTACTTCACTTAATATATCTTCAAAAAAATGGCTTTTCAAAAAATTTGAAAAATCTTTACATTTTGATGATGTAAGTGCGAAATTTCCGTCAGATGCTTCTATCATTGATATTAGGGAGAGTGGACAAGCCTTAGTAGCGACCATGGATTGCAATCCCTTGTATATGACCACTGACCCCTTTGTTGGGTCTCAAATTGCTGTAGCTGAGGCTGCACGAAACATTGTTTGTGCGGGTGGACAACCCTTAGCCGTTTCCGATTGCCTTAATTTCGGCAACCCCAATGACCCAAATGCTTTTGCTGCCTTTGTGGCATCTGTACAAGGAATAACTGAAGCATGTAATTTATTCAAAATACCCGTTATCAGCGGGAGCCTCAGTTTTTATAATCAATGTTCTGTTGAAGGTCAGATACTTCCCGTAATTCCTACTCCCGTAATTGGTATGATTGGATTGTTGAAAAAAGCGGAACAACACACTGTTTTATCATTCAAACACAAAGGAGATATGATTTTTCTTGTCGGAAAATCGCGAAACGATATCAACGGTTCCGAATATTTAAAAGTTTTTTTCGGAAAAGAAATATCAGCACCACCTGTCTATTTTCCTGACGAAGAATTATTGCTACAACAGTCTGTTTCTAAAATGATTAACAAAGGGTTAGTACGTTCTGTACACGACGTTTCCAACGGTGGACTCTTTTTCACACTTTTAGAAAGTGCAATACCAATGGAATTTGGTTTTGATATTACGTCAGATGCCGAAATCAGAAAAGACGCATTTCTGTTCGGCGAGTCGCAAAGTCGCGTAGTTGTTTCTGTTTCCGCAGAAAAACAAGATAAATTTGTAGATTTTATGATGGAATTGGAAGTTCCATTTTCCATTCTGGGACACGTTACTCGGGGCGAAATAAGAATTGACGACGAGTCCTTCGGTTTTATTGGCGACTATAAAAAGATGTTCGAAAATAGACTCAAAGAGTGGCAAGAAGGTGCTATCTAATGATTTATCGATGACCCCAAAATCAAAAATGGATAAAAATCCTTCGAAGATCGCCGAAATGTTTAATTCTATTGCATTTTGTTATAGATTCGTTAGTCGTTCTATGTCTTTTGGGTTAGATAAAAAGTGGCGAAAACGTGCCGTAAAATTACTTAAAGATATAAAAAATCCGGTTATCCTCGACGTTGCTACAGGAACAGGGGACTTGGCAATAGAACTTACAAAACTTAATCCTATATCAGTTTACGCTATCGACATTTCTACAAAAATGCTCGAAAAAGCAACCCAAAAAAATATTAAAAAAAGGCTTCAAATGACTATTTTCCCAAAAGTAGCATCTGCCGAAAATTTGCCCTTCGAAAATAATAGTTTTCATGCCGTTACAGTTGCCTTTGGAGTTAGAAACTTTGATAATTTAGAAAAAGGATTACAAGAAATATACAGGGTGATGAAACCGAAAGGGAGAGTGATTATTTTAGAAATTTCAGTTCCGACAAAAAAACTCGTTAAACAACTGTATCATTTCTATTTAACGAAAATTATTCCTTGGTGGGGCGGGATGATTTCAGGCAAAAGAAGCGCATATAAATATCTATCAAAATCAGTTCTGAATTTTCCAAATAGTGAAGAATTTGAAAAAATATTGACCCAAATAGGCTTTAAAGTGGTAGAAACAATAAAAATGACGTTCGGCGTTGTAACCATATATTGCGGCGAGAAATAGTGCGCTTTTCCGTAATTTCTACCAATTTTGTCGACACTGTCGACAAAATCTTCTTCCCATACTCTGCTTGTTCCATTCCCAAAATCACAGAATTAATGTATGAACAAATCTCCCAAAACATTAAAACAATCTGGTTATTTTCGTTGTATGACGTTTTTTTTCAATTTTTCTTTTCCAAAAAATGTAAATATTCTTTTGTGCTATCTGCTTTATGATTTCGGTTTTCTGTTTTGTCGGCTTTGAAACGTTGATAATCAATCTCTGCCAAATCGTATTTTCCATATTTCTGCAAAATATTTTGTACATTTTTCACAGACATTAAACCCTCATTGTTGTACGTAAGAAAAATGTATTGGAATTGAGCTTTTTTTATTAAATTCTCAAATTCAACAGCAACTTTTGCAGAACTGCAATAATTTGATTTTTGATATATTCTCATTCCTGTTTTTCCTTTTGGTATAAAATCATCATACCTTGCAATTGTATTGAGTAAATGATAATTCGCTCCATACTGACGGCTATTATATGGCGGGTCTAAATAAAGAATATCACCTTCGATTTGCGAAATAAGCATATTGCTATCTGTATTAAAAACCTCGTGCTTGTTTTCATTCAATTCAAAATTTGCAGGCACTAAAACTAATTCTTTTTGTGCCGACTTTTTCAAATGTTTCAAATATGCACCATAAACTGAGGCAGTATTGGCTACTTTGTCGGCACATTCCAATAGGCTTGCAAGAAGAAAGAAATATAGATTCGAAGAAATTTTATTTTCGTTTTTCCATTCTTCAATTTTTTGTCTTATCGTATCAATTTTTTTTCCGTTGTAGTCAGAAAAATATTGCCGTTCAGTTCCACCGCCAACACAATAATTTTTATAAATAAATCCGCCATCAATTGAAGTCAGATTGTTTAAATTATCAATGAAAAAATGTTTGTCTATGATATCCTCGTGATTTTCGATATAATTTTTATTCAACACATAACTGTAATATTCACAATCATTGGCAATAACTTTTTTTACTTCTGTTTTAAAGTTCCGCCCAACGATACCTGTTCCTGCGAAAATATCACAAAAAATTTTGTCAGATAAATCTTTTCCTACAACTGAATAAACAGTTGATTTTATGAAGTTTGACAATTTGTTTTTCGAACCTATGTAATTCATAAATTGTCCTCCGGATAATCAATAATTTCAGTATTTATATCAAATCCAATAAAATTTCTACTCAAGTTTTTGCATTCGTAAAGCGTTGTGCCACTACCCATAAACAAATCTAAAACTGTATCGTTTTCTTTTGTGTATCTACGAATTAACTGATTCGGGATTTGCGGAATAAAATTACCATGATAAACGTTTGCGTGTTTACCGCTTTTATCTTGCTTATTTATAAGCCATAAACTATCAACATTAATATTTTCTGTTTCAACTGTCATAATACAATTCAAAAATGCAAAGATAACATTTATTTATCAGAATCACCCAATTTTTATGCGAACTTGCCGAAAAATAAAATTTCAAAGTAGCCCAAAATACCTATGAATAAAAGAAGATAGATAGGAGAAAACAGGCAAATTTAGATAAATCAATAGAAAGCATTTTTTTTAAATATTCAAAAAAAATTGTCTCGCTACATTTTTTTCAATGTGGCATTGTCTCCTCTAAAATGATATACTCTGTATGGGGTGTATAAATAACTTAATACATTCCATTCATCAAGCATTGGGTCGTTTTCGGCTTCTTTAGGGCGCAGATACTCTGTTATCAAATAAAGTTTAAATACGGGACTGAGCCAAGAGCCGAACTCAAAAGCAATGTCTTTGTGTGCGTATGTAAACAAGTAAATGGGAGAATGAGTGACACTCCCTTTGTAGCAGATTTTGCATTGAAAGTGGAAAAAAAATCAACTATGTAAACAAAATTTACTATCTTTGCGAAAAATTTAATTAACGAAAATGGAGTTATTGAGCTCAATAAATAATGTACCCGTTAATATTCCAAAAATTTTAACTATTTTTGCATCCAATTTTATAAAATAATTAATAATATGAAGATAGAAACAGGACTAAAATCGAGTACCTTCAAACTTGTCCCAAAAGATACGCATAAATATAATGATTGGCGGGATAATAGAATTACGAGTTGTTATCAGGATGAAAATGGAGTTTTATCTATTTTTTCAGGAAATCATGATCGTTATTTTAATATGATATACAACGGACTAACTATGATTTGGGACGGAGCACCTCTTAAAATAGGAGTTAAAGAAACATTGAAACTTGCATCGGAATTTCTTATGAAATACGATATTACACAGTTAACAGTTGAAAACCACGGCGAACAAAAACATATTTATCATGCCATTTTGGACTTCAAAAGAAGTATAGAAAAATAAAAGGGAAAATATGTTAAATCTTACTTTAAATAAGGAAATAACTCAATACATTTCCGAACTTAATCGGAACTATAATGAAGGCATTGCCACTGAATATACATATCGCGACGCTTTTACATTATTGTTGGAAAACCTCACAGACGGTGTAAGCATTACCAACGAGCCAAAAAGGATTTCCTGCGGCGCACCCGATTATATTATTACAAGAAAACAAATACCAACAGGATACATTGAAACTAAAATCATTGGAAAACACCTAGAAAATAAGGAATATCAAGAGCAATTCGACCGTTATAAGCAATCTTTAAACAATCTGATTATTACAGATTATCTTACTTTTCAACTTTTTTTAAATGAAATAGAAGTAGAAACCGTAACAATTGCAAAAATAGGGCAAAATGGAATTGAACCAATTAAATCTGAATTTGAGGAATTTATTGCTTTAATCAATATTTTTGTTGGTTACAAAGGACAAAGTATAGAAACAGCGGAAGATTTATCAAAAATAATGGCATCAAAAGCACGGTTGATGGCTAGTATTATTGAAAATGCGCTGAACAACAATGAGAATGGTCCCATAGTTGATGCAAACTCCTTAGATTTGCAATTAAAAGGATTTCAGGAGGTTTTGATACCAGAAATCAAACATAAAGATTTTGCTGATATGTATGCTCAAACTATTGCTTATGGTATGTTTGCGGCAAAATTAAATGACCAAACCGATGATGTATTTACTCGGAAACAAGCGTCAGAATTAATTCCATATTCTAATCCATTTTTACGTAAATTTTTTCAATATATTGCGGATAATGATTTAGATAAGCGTATTCGTTGGGTAGTTGACGATTTGGCAGATTTATTTAATTATGTGAATATCAATTCAATAATAAAAGAATTTCAAAAAACAGACCACGATCCCATCATTCATTTTTATGAAACCTTTTTATCAGAATATGACCCTGCTTTGCGCAAAAATCGTGGAGTTTGGTACACACCAAAACCTGTGGTACAATTTATAGTGCAGGCAGTAGATGATATTTTAAAACAAGATTTTGAAATATCGGATGGTTTAGCCGATGCATCAATTACTCAACCTGTCACGGGCTCGACCCAACCCGTCATTGCGGGCTTGACCCGTCCCGTCATTGCGGGCTTGACCCGCAACCCCCTCAATGCCAGCAAACATCATCGTGTCCAAATTTTAGACCCTGCAACAGGTACAGGCACATTTCTTGCCGAAGTAGTGCAAAATATTTACAAAAAATTCAAAAATCAGCAAGGAATGTGGCAAAATTATGTCCACGAACATTTAATACCGAGACTCAACGGTTTTGAAATATTAATGGCTTCATACTCAATGGCACATCTTAATTTAGATATGCTTTTGAAACAAACGGGTTATAAACAAACAGGAAATGAACGTTTACGCATATTCTTAACAAATAGTTTAGACGACCCCAAAGCAAAAACAGAACTGCCTTTTGTCAAATGGTTATCAGACGAAGCAAATGCCGCAAATAATATTAAACAAGATGTCCCTGTTATGGTAGTGCTTGGAAATCCGCCTTATAGTGGTATATCTCAAAACAGAGAAACAGAGTTTACAAAATTAGTAGAACACTACAAATATGTCGATGGAGTACATTTTAAAGAGAAAAAACATTGGCTACAAGATGATTATGTAAAATTTATTCGCTTTGGACAATATTTTATCGAGAACAACGGCGAGGGCATTTTGGCATTTATCAACAATCATGGTTTTTTGGATAATCCGACATTTCGAGGAATGCGGTGGAATTTATTAAAAACTTTTGACAAAATTTATATTATTGACCTTCACGGCAACGCAAAAAAGAAAGAAACTGCACCCGACGGCAGCAAAGACGAGAATGTATTTGATATTCAACAAGGAGTTTCAATTAATATTTTTGTAAAATGTAAGAAAAATAGTGAGAGCAATACACTTGCAGAAGTTTATCATTACGATCTTTATGGAAAAAGAACTGAAAAATTTAATTTTCTGATTAATAACAATTTAAAGTCAGTTAAATGGCAACAAATTAAATATAATAAACCTTTTTACTTTTTTGTTCCAAAGTCGGAAACTCACAAAAAAGAGTATGAAAAAGGATTTGTTTTAACAGAACTTTTTAAATTGAATAGTGTCGGCATTGTAACAGGAAATGACAATTTGAATATTTCTTTTACACAAAAAGAACAAAAACAAAAGATTAATGATTTATTGACATTAGCCGAACATATATGGCGTGAAAAATATAACAGGCAAAAAGATAGCACAAGTTGGAATTATTTATCAGCAAAAAAAGAAATAGAGAAAATTGATGAAAAATGTTTTTCTATTCTTATGTATCGCCCTTTTGATAACAGATGTACCTATTACACAGGTAAGTCAGGCGGAATTTATTCTCGTCCTCTTTACGAGGTGATGCAACATTTTTTGATGGGAGAAAATATAGGATTGATTACAATTCGTAGAAACAGAAGTCAGCAATTATGGAATTTTATACATTTGAGTAAAAATATGATATCAGGTTCAACAGCAATTTCATCGTTAGATATCAACTATTTTTTCCCTCTCTACACGTACATTAAAAACGGAATCGCCGACAACGACAATAGTCCATATCATAAACAGCACAACCTAAATAAAACAATTGTTGACAAAATTTCTAAAAAATTAGGTTTACAATTCACTGAAGAAAAGGAAAAAACAAAAAATACTTTTGCGCCAATTGATATATTAGACTATATTTATGCTGTATTGCACAACCCAACATTTCGTGAAAAATACAGAGAATTTCTGAAAATAGATTTTCCATGTGTTCCATATCCTGAAAATGCTGAAATTTTTTGGAAATATGTAGAATTAGGTGAAAAATTAAGACATTTACATTTATTAGAAGGAGTTGAGCCACAGCAAAATATGGCAAATTTTCCTATTGCTGGTAATAATAAAATAGAAAAAGTGCAATATACTATCAATAAAGTTTATATTAACGATACCCAATATTTCGACAACGTTCCCTTAGTTACGTGGAATTTCTACATCGGCGGCTACCAACCCGCACAAAAATGGATGAAAGATAGAAAAGAAAGAGTTCTAAACTACGATAATATAAAACATTATCAAAAAATTATTGTTGCGTTGGGAGAGACGGAGGAAGTGATGAAAGAAATAGAACATATTATACAGTAAAAGATGATTAAGTATTATGTCATAAAAAAACAAATTTACAAAAAATTTATTGTTTCTTTTGCGCATTATTTTTTGCGACTTTGCGTTAAAAAGATTATAAATAATGTTGATTAAGATAGTTAATTAATTAGTTACTTTTTTACCAAAAAATGTTATTTTTGCATTATAAATACTGAATATGTGATAAAAATCCTAAACCTTTCGGAGTAGATTTTTTTGATGAATTATTAGAACGCATTAGGGATATTGGTTGAAATCAATCATTTATTTATGTTTCTCTATTAATTTACTTAGTGTTTTTGCGACTTTTGCATTTTTTGCAAAATATTTGAAAAAAAATAATATTAATTTTTATTGTTTTAATAAAAATAACACTACTTTTGTCGAAATTTTTTCGTTGAAAATATTTTTAAATATCAATTAATTAATAACATATGAGAACCAAACTTTTTTTTGCCATGATTGGCATCAGAGCCACAAGCAATTTTGTAAAAGCACAAGAATATGATCCATTAGCGGTGCAGCGTAATTACGACCTCATTCAAAACAACTGAAAGTACTGTACATTCGATGCGCCTGAAACTGCTACGATAATTGTTACAATAAAAATAAATAAAATATACTTTTTTTTAATTATTTAATAATGAGAATATTAAGCACATTTTTAATAACTTTTGCTTTTATAGTAACTATAAAAGCACAAGACCCCGATGTATTTAAAGCAAAAGAACTACTTGACAAAATATCGGCAAAAACAAAAGGCTATACCTCAATCAAAGCCGATTTTTCAATTACTTTGGAAAATTTACAAGCAAACACCTCTGACACTTATTCGGGGAAAATACTTATGAAAGGTAGCAAGTATAAGGTAGAAGTGATGGGAACTGAAATATATTATGACGGCAAAACAATGTGGACACATCTACTTGATGCCAAAGAGGTTACCATATCAGATGCATCAAATTCTGAAAATGATATCCTTGACCCTGCCTCTCTTTTTACTATTTATGAAAAGGGTTATAAGTATATTTATGCCGGCGAAACTACCATCGGTGGCAAAAAAGTTGATATAATTGACCTCTTTCCCGAAAAACGAGACAAACCTTATTCACGTATCAAAATATATGTTTATCGGGACAATCTGCAATTTGCAAAAATATCACAAATGGGCAGAGACGGCAACAATTATCTTGTAGATATCAAAAAGATGGAAGTTAATGTTCCCGCCGACGATGCAATGTTTAGGTTTGATACGAAAAAACACCCGGAAGTAGAAGTTATTGATATTAGGTAACAGATACAAAGAACACATGTTGATATTTAACGCTTTGTGTACTTTGTGTATTTCAATAAATTCAATAACCAAAAACTTTGTGCACTTTGTGGTAAAGTGATTTCACTTTTCTGAAAGAACTCTTATTTTTAAAAATATCATTTAGAGGACGATACCATCGATTTTTCTAATTTCCTAAAATATTCCAAAATCTTTTTTTCTGTATCGAGACCTTCTGTTGAATAATTGTTGTTTTCTAAAAATTTAAGTCCAGCATTTAGCACTTTCATTTTACTAAAGAATCGTTCGTGGACAAAATTGAGGTATTTTACCACTTTAAATGCATTAAAAATTTCCCAAAAACGTTTTATAAATATTTCATTATTAGAACAATTGGTTTTTAGAACATTCAAATCAGAATAAAAATTTGTTTCAATTAAAAAAGTTTGAATAGGAACAGGCAATTGATGGCACAACTCATAAAAACTTTGACTATTCAAATTGTACAAAATAGAACGCATTGCAAAGAACTCTTTTAAATCTGTAAAAGCCTGATAATTATAAGTATTGTTTATTTCAATATTTCCAGACAATAGTTTTGTTATTGCTGCTCCTGTTCCAAAAATTACTCTGTCAGATGGCCTTGGAGAGGGAAGTATTGTTGTATTAGTTATTTCGCCGTATCCGCCTAATGGTATTAATTTTTGCAAGAAATAAAAATCTTCGCCGGCTTGTTTACGTGGCATTCCTCCTATTTGTGCATAAGCCAATGCACGCATTGCCATCGCAGAACCCATTGTATGAAAAGCGTAAGGAAAACCTGTTGTTCGCAAAGATTGCAAAAAATATCTCAAATGTAATTCGTATTTTATGATTCCGTCATAAACTTCTGGTGGAAAGTCATCCCCTTCTAACGGATGTTCGAAATATATTGAAGCACCTTTTTTGTTACTATCTTTAAACCACTCAAAAATTTCTTTGAAATAGTTTGGAAACACCAATGTATCAGCATCTAACGTAACAATCAAACCATCATTTTTACCAATTGAAAAAAGTCGTGCTAAAGCAATATCCATCCCTAATTTTCTTGCCATTCCGGCACCGAAATGCTTTTTTACAATATTGTACCGCTCTTCAACAACAAAAGATAGCCACGAAACAGTTCTATAAGTGTATTGATTTTGGATTTGCGCTGAAACAATTTTTTGTTCCCTCAAAACCTCTTCGGAATCGTTTTCGGAAGCATTAAACAATAAAATAACCTCAACATCCACTTGAGGATATTGACATAATGATAAGGAATCTAAAGTTCTAAAAATCCAATTTTTTTCTTTGTAAACAGGGATAACCACAACTATTTCTAAATTTTTAGAAGGTTTGTTAAAGATTTGATAATCAGGCAAATGTTTCGAAAGATATTGAGAAATAATTTTATAATTTTTTGTTATGGGTTTCATCTGTTTTTATTTAGCCACGAATTTCACGAACTAACACGATTTTTTTGAAATTGTTATTGAATATATTGAAATATAACCATTTACTCGTTTATATTTTAGTCACTAATTTGCTTGTTATTGAATTTATTGAAATATTGAATATATTGAGCTACACTAATAATTGAATTATAATCGTTCCTATGTATGTCTAAAAAATTTTTTAAGTAAGTTTCATTTTTTTTGTAATAAATAATATAAAAATAGTTTTATCTTTGCACTTGGAGTAAAAAATAATTCGGATAGAAACTGCTCTTTTTACACGAATTTGTTGGAATAGTTATTGTTACCGATTGTTTCTGAGGGATTTCTCATAAATTAAAATTATATTATTTTTTTGGGGAAAATTGTTTAGGGTCAGTCAGAAATTCCGTTTTTTCAATTTTATATATCATATTTGTCATTTGAAAAATATTGCAAAGATAACAAATTATTTTTGAAAAAAGATATCTTATGGGGCGACAATTTCGGAGTGCTTTCGGGAATAATGTCGGGGGCAGTTGTGGTAATTGCTGGACAATAAAGGCTTTTAGATCAACAGAGGGTGCGAATATAAAATTTTAATTAAAATAATTTGGTTACCCGATGTGGTATCAAACCATCTCGGAAAAAATCATGTAGAGGTGCTTTAGAAAGGAGAAAAAATAAAAAAAAATTATTCGTATCAAATAAAGAATAATCTTTGCGGCTGAAAATATAAGCTGATAAATTGACTATTTCGGTACGGCGAGGGTTGTTTAGCCGTTTTCTATTAAAAAAATAGGATGAAGATGTACAATTTAAAGATATGTTGAAGTTCCAGAAAAATTATTTTTAGTAAAATGAGGATTTCATAGTTTAAGAAGCGGTTTACGATGTGAGGAGGTTTTATTTTTTGTATTGAATTAAACTCCTGATTTGATACAACCGAAATTGTCGCGATTTCTCCCTTAAAAAAAGCAGAGGTTACAATCGAACAGACTCCAAATACGCCCTGCGGCGAATCAATCCCTAGTTGACGAAGAAATTCTGTTCTACGACACTCTGCTATTTAAAAGCAGGGCAACATGCGATAAGAGACAATTTTTCTCTGTTGAGAGAATTGGGGTTCCTTTTAACCGAAGTAACTCTTATCTACGGCACCTGCTTAATTAGTATTCAGTATTCAGTATTCAGTAATCAGTATTCAGTATTCAGTATTCAGTAATCAGTATTCAGTATTCAGTAATCAGTATTCAGTATTTAGTATTCAGTATTCAGTATTCAGTATTCAGTATTCAGTATTCAGTATTCAGTAATCAGTATTCAGTATTCAGTATTCAGTATTCAGTATTCAGTATTCAGTATTCAGTATTCAGTTTTCAGTATTTAGTATTCAGTTTTCAGTAATCAGTATTTAGTATTCAGTATTCAGTAATCAGTATTCAGTATTCAGTAATCAGTATTCAGTATTCAGTAATCAGTATTCAGTATTTAGTATTCAGTATTCAGTATTCAGTAATCAGTTTTCAGTAATCAGTATTTAGTATTCAGTATTCAGTAATCAGTATTCAGTATTCAGTAATCAGTATTCAGTTTCCAGAAATTAGTTTTTTTCTCATTCACTCATTTACTCATTCACTCATTTACTCATTCACTGAAAACTATAAACTATATTTCAATACTCGCCATCTCTTTTAGCGCATCACTGCCTTTTTCAATAGCCTGCAATATATCAAAAATTTTATCTGACCATCCTGCAATCAAATACACGTCATCGTTGGTTATATCTACCGGTACGTGTCCATATCCTGCTAAATCGAACAAATATAGTTTTGTATTCGGCGAAATTTTTTTATATTTTTTCCAAACATCTGTAAAACGAATATCATTACCACTACTGTCCCACAACTGACAATCTGTAAATATCATTATTTTGTCCATCTCAATTTTACGATTAATAAGGTCTTCAATCACCAAATATCCGTTTGTAGAATATCCAACTTCACCCGTCCGTTTGTAGAAAGCATCAACATTAGAAAGAACACCACTTTGAGGAAGGTTTACGATTTTCCATAAATCGCCAAAGATGCCTGAAACAACATTTTGACAGCGCGATTTTAGTAACATTCCGAGCATTAAACCGATGTCAAAATTCATTATTTTACTCTTTTGTGAAATTGGAGTTTGCATGGAGCCAGATATGTCGCAGGCTACCAAAACTTTTTCAAATTCGGGGAAACCGTTGATATTTTGAGCAGATACTTTGGCGGCATCTTCCAATGCGGTCATCACTCTGACTGTATGACCTGAATTTACTTTTGACAATTCCCTGTACGCTGATAAAAATCGAAAAGGTAACTGTTTGGATTTCAATACTTTTTCTCTGTTACTTAATGTTTCGCAAATTGTGTTAATATGTTGCATCGAAACGTCGGCTTCTAAAATATTTCGTAAATTACGCAACAATGCCATATAACCTACTTTTCCGCTATCAATTAACTCTTCCCATTTATGTTTAAATGCTTCTTTTTTGGCATTATTGTCTTCAAATAATGTTTGTCCTAAGGCTGATAGTTCTGTTTCCCAAGTATAAGGGGTTTGCAGATTGTTTTCGACTATTTTATTGAAAATCAGTTGTTGCTCTTCTGATTTAGCCTTTGGGTGTACCAAAAACAGTGCATCTCTAAATTTTATTTCTGTATCTCGATTATATTTTGCAAATTGATATTCGTCGAATTTATTGAAGGCATTTTGCATACCAACCTGTATTTGTTTTGATAGTCGGTTTAATTTTTTTGTTTCTTTTCTATCGTTTGCAAGTTGATAAAAAGCAAGCAATTCGGTTATTTCGTCGGCACGTTGAACGATTCTTGTTGTCAAATTACAGATTAAGGCATCACCCGAATATATTTTTGCCAATTCAACTGCCAAAACCAAAGGAATTGAACGGAGGTTCATCTTTTCGCGAGTATAAATTGCCAAACGAGCAATAAATTGAGGATCATTTATCTTAATCAGATGTCGTATTTTTTCTAAACGGTCGGCAGTTGTTTCATAAAACTTGTTACTCAAAGATGATGTAACAACCGAAACGTATAAGTCCCACTGCGGCGACAACTTATAAGCAGGTGCATTTTCATAATTAGCGACCTGATTTTTACCTTTTGTTGTACTGTTGAATTTCATCTGTTTTATTATTTTATAGCCACGAAATTTATACTAATTATTGCGTTCTTTTCGTATTTCAATAAATTCAATAACCAAATTCTTTTCGTCATTGCCATATAAAGCTTAAACGCAAAGGTATCAGAATTTTGTAACCAAACATTTGGGCAAACAGGCAGGTTTAACCCGACATTATTCCCAAATCTCATTCATTTACTCATATCTCACCACTCATATCTCACTACTCACTACTCACTACTCATATCTCACTACTCACTACTTCTTTTCTAAAATGCATCCACAATTTTCAAAAAATCGTCTGCTTTAAGTGATGCACCACCAATTAATCCGCCATCAACGTCTGGATTTGAAAACAACTCTTTGGCATTAGAGGGATTACAACTTCCACCATAAAGAATTGTTGTAACGTCGGCGATTCCTTTACCATATTTATCACTTATTACATTTCTGATAAAAAAGTGCATTTCCTGCGCTTGGTCGGGGGTTGCGGTAACTCCTGTTCCAATAGCCCATACCGGTTCATAAGCCAAAACTATTCTACCAAAATTTTCTTCAGAAAGATGAAAAAGACTCTCTTGAATCTGTGCTTTTACTATATCAAAATGAATCGAAGTTTCGCGTTCTGAAAGTTTTTCACCAATACAAAAAATAGGTATAAGGTTGTTTTGCAGTGCTAAATCAACCTTTTCTTTAAGTGTTTGGTAAGTTTCGGCGTAATATGCTCGCCGTTCCGAATGTCCAATAATTACGTGAGAAGCACCTGTCGATTTAATCATTTCGGCAGAAACTTCTCCCGTATAAGCACCCGAAGGCTTATTGGCACAATTTTGTGCTGCTACACTAATCTTTTGTGAATTAACAACTTTAACTGCCTCAGCAAGATGAATAAAGGGAGTTCCCAAAATAATCTCACAATGAAAAGTTTTGTTGCCCACCAAATTGCTTACTTCTTTGGCTAATTCTATGCCTTCAGCATAGTTTTTGTTCATTTTCCAATTTCCTGCTACAATTTTTTTTCTCATTATTTATAGTTATTATAGTTATCAGTTATCAGTTTTCAGTTTTCAGTGAATGTGTGAATGAGTGAATGAGTGAATGAGTAAAAAAGTACTAATCACTAACCACTAATCACTAATCACTAACCACTAACCACTAACATCACTTTTTCGTTTTTTTAACAAATAGAGTTGCGATAATAAAAAGTATAAAAATATTAATCCATATAATCATTGTTCGGTTTTTGTGTGTCAATTCTTGGACTGCGTATGCGAGCGGATTATTTACAATTTCTTTATCGGGGATATTTTTGAAGTGCCATTTTCCAGCAATTGTGCCGTCGTGTAGCAAAAGTAGTGCGGGATTTGAGCGAACAATCGTTTTAAGCATTGTTTCGTCACATTGCATAAAATCGAACCAAGCATCGTTTTCTTTGGAAAAAACATCAGATATTTGTTTGTCGGAAGATGTTAAACAATAAAAAGGGATTTCTTTTTGGTGGGCAAAATTGTTTATTTCAGTTAGTTTCTTTATCGATGTTTTATTAGTTTTATCTAAATTATGCGAAATCATCAAAAATAATGGTCCTTGTTGATTTACAATTTTATAGGTAATATCTTCTAAATTATCGTTCAAAATAGCAAAATTCTGTAAAGTAGGTACGTAGCCATCTTTTAAAATAGAAGTTTCAGTATCAATGAATACCCATGTAGAATCGTCAAAAGGATAATCGTCAACGGTGAAAATTTTCTGTTCGCCATCTTTTTCTAGAATGAATTTTGTTTCAAATTGAGGCTGTTCGGCTCCTTCGGGGATTGTCATCTGCGAAACGATGTTTGTTCCAATTTTATAAGGTCGAAAATCAATTATAGGGAGATTGTTATAGCAATAAATGTTTAATCCCACAATATAAACTGCAATGAGTGTTGCCGTTGTCATCATTCTGAAATTATTTATTCCTGAATCGCTTAATTGTTTTCGAAAATAGAAGAGTGTTGCCGTTGGTATCATTAAAATAATATTTTTCCAAAAGGTGTCCCAATTGGATAATTTAACTGCATCGCCAAAGCAACCGCAGTCGGAAACGGGGTCGAAAACCGCTGTGTAAAAAGTCAAAATCAAAAAACCTGATGACATTATCAGCAACAGAGGTGTAAGTTTACGAATGTGAAAACCTATTAAAAGGTAGAATCCGAGAAGGAATTCACAAGAAATAATTCCAATGGCAGAGGGCAAAGCAATAACTGATAACCAATCCATGTGCATGGCTATCAAATATTCATCAATTTTTAAAGCGAACCCAATCGGGTCAACAGCTTTTACGAAACCGGAAAATATAAAGGTGAACGCAATCACCATCCGGCAAATAAATAAAATTATTTTCATCTCTATTTTAATTTTGTAAATTATGTATTGTCCCTGAAATATCTAGATTTTTTAAATTAAAAGAAAATGCAAAATTAGATTAAATTTTTGGAAATTCAAGCGTCAATTAAAAAAAGTTTTTTTTTCTGTTTATTTTTTAGCCACGAATAACACGAATTATCACGAATTTTTTTTATCACATTTTTGTATTTTATTTTATTCACGTAAGTATCTTCTGTTTATATTTTTTATATTTAACCACTAATTACACTAATTACACGAATTATTTTTTTATCACACTTTTATATTTCCAAAATATTGATTTTAGTCACGTAAGTTTCTTCCATTTATATTTATTATAATTAGCCACGAATTACACGAATTATTTTCTACTAAGCGCCATATACCTAACCTATATTATTCATAAAAAATATTCATTGTCTCGCTGAATATCACTAATATCTGTGTCACTGTGAGCGCGACCTTTGCGGTCGCACAATTACCCTCCCATATTCAGTATTGTAGGAGCGAGGCTTGCCCCCGCCTTTTTTTATTTTAGGCAACCGCAAGGGTTGCCCCTACAAAGTCTATCTCCACTTCATTCCGGGCAACCGCAAGGGTTGCCCATACAGACACCGTTAACCGATAGTTATTTGCTTAATGAATAATGTAGACTAACAGAATGCTTTCTCACTACTCATTCCTCACTACTCACTACTCACCACACACTACTCACTACTCACTACTCACCACACACCACACACTACTCACCACACACCACTCACCACTCACTACTTACTACTCATTACTCACTACTTACTACTCATTACTCACTACTCACTACTCACTACTCACTACTCATTCCCTAATTACCCACAAAATCAAAAAAGTAAGTAGTCCGTTGAGTATTAATTTTTCGTATCCTAATCTAAATCCAAACCATTTTTCAGCGTTGAAATCAATTATTCCTGTAATAATTGGGGGCAATACTGCGGCAAAAATAACAAGTTTGTCCTTAATGATATATTTTGTAAACAGCCCAAAGGCATACAATCCCAGCAGGGGACCATAAGTATATCCTGCAAGAACATAAATTGTATCAATTATGCTATCTTGATGTAAAATCTTAAATATCAATATAATAAAAGCCATTAATATTGTAAAACAAATATGGACAATAATTCGAGTTGTTCTAGCTTTTGTTTCGCTCAATTTGTTTATTTCCAAAATATCGATAGAAAAGGCTGTTGTTAGCGAAGTTAGCGCTGAATCTGCACTCGAATATGCTGCTGCAACAAGTCCGAGTAGGAACATAATTCCCACCGTAATAGGTAAATAGCCTCCTAATGCGAGCATTGGATACATATCGTCTGCTTTTGCGGGTGCTTCAATTCCTGTTTGTGCCATAAAAATGTAGAGTAGTGCGCCAAGTGACAAAAATAAAATATTCATGGGCAGAAAAGCAAAACCATATAAGTAGACGTTCTTTTTAGCGTCTATAAGGTTTTTGCAGGCAAGATTTTTCTGCATCATATCTTGGTCAAGACCCGTCATTACGAGTGTTATAAATGCACCCGAAATAAATTGTTTTACAAAATGTTGGGACGATTTCCAATCATCAAAAACAAATATTTTGGCATGCTCGCTATTAGAAATGGTAGCAACTATTCCTTTTAAACTTAAATCCATCTCAATACCAACAAAAATAATTGTTCCAATAAGAGCACCTATCAAAAAAAGAGTTTGAAAAACATCTGTCCAAATAATTGTTTTAATGCCACCTTTAAAAGTATAAAGCCAAATCAATCCGATGGTAATAAAAACAGAAAAATGAAAGGGTATTCCAACTGCGTCAAAAACAGCAATTTGAAGAACGTTTGCCATAAGATAAAGACGCGCAGCAGAACCAATCGAGCGCGAAATAATAAACAGCAACGACCCCGACTTATATGACCAAAAACCGAAACGAGTATTCAAATAACTATAAATGGAGGGCAATTTCAATTTATAATAGAGCGGAAGCAAAAGATTGGCAATCACAATATAACCCAAAACGAAACCCAAAACTGTTTGAATATAAGTAAATTGCTGTGCTTCAACCCATCCAGGTACAGAAATAAAAGTGACACCCGATAAAGAGGCACCAACCATTCCTATTGCAATTACGTACCAGGGAGCCTTACGATTGCCACGAAAAAATGTTGTGTTATCACTATTTTTACTTGTTACTAACGAAATAATTATCAGTAAAATAAAATAAAACAATATTATGGAGGCGCTGATAAAAGGATTCATTTGGCTAACTAAAAATATAATTTAAACTATAAAATGTCCGTAAAAACTAATGTTAGTTCCATTTTTTACTTTTTTTAAGATAATTTTCGCCGCAAAAATAAGAATTTTTATTACATCATTTTCAAATAAATTTTTGCATTAAAAAAACATTTACTTTTGCTGACCAAAATATCAAATAATTTGAAGTTTGGTCTATATACATCTTGGCTCGTATGGCAGATTAGAAACAACGATGTTGCCCCAACAATCGTAACACGGTTTGACACCTTAGAAGGAAAATTTATAATAGTACTCGCGTCCATCCAAAAAGAATTGCAGGTGAGTCATTTTTTTGTAATTATGAACAAACCAGCATTAAAAATAAATGACCAAATAGCCATGCTTAAAAGTAGGGGAATGCTTTTTAAAGATGATATAAAAGATCAAAGCATGCTTAAACTATTTAGTGTGTCGTCTGTTTGCCATTAGTGAAAATTCGCGTAATTTCTACAAACTCGTTGTAAGTAACTATTTTTGTATTACCATGGAATTTTAAAGAAAGCAAATCTTTATCTCCAGTCAATATAAAATTGGCTTCAACAGTTTCTGAAAAAGCAAGTAAAAATAAATCATTTACATCTCTTAAAAATGTTTGTACAATTCGCTCATCAGTAGTGTATTTTCTGATTTTTTCCTTAGAAGCAATCCTAATAAATTCTTCCTGTAACTCCTTGCAAATATACACATCAATAAGATCTGAATTACATAATTTGTGCAATTCTGATACTCTTTTGCCAAACAGAAGTGAAATCCAAAGATTTGTGTCAATTATTATTCGATACTTTTCCATAACGTACCGCTTTTACCTCTTCTAATATCTCTTCTTCTGACAAATCCACATTTTCAGGACTATTTTTTATGTATTTATCCCAAAGATCCTGCTTGTTATCAAGTTTCCAACCCATTTTGTCCGCAAAAAGTGAAAAAAATAACATATCAGTTTTGGGAATATCAACAAATATTTTTTCCCGATTCTTGATGTGCCCAAATTTAATTGCTGAGCCTCTTACTTTTGTTTCCATTTAATTTACTTATAAATTAGGGCGCAGATATAATAAATATATTCAGAATTGCGAAATTGAATTTTTTTTTACAAACTTTATTCTAACCTGTATTATTCATAAATGCTATTCCTAGTCTCGCTGTTTGCCATACATATCTGAGTATCGTTGCGTGTGCGACCCTTGCGGTCGCACAATTGGCATCCCGTAATATAGTATTGTAGGGGTGAGGCTTGCCCTCGCCCTTTTTTTAGGTTTCCCTTGGCGTATTATTAT